>JAFKJJ010000217.1 GCA_017306025.1 Planctomycetota bacterium | reverse complement strand
GTCGTGGTTGTACGCCCCGTACACGCCCGCGTAGTTCGACGTCCCGTAGCCCCCGCGCGAGTTGTTCGTATCGTTTCCGAAATCGCTCGGGCAGCGGTAGACCGACAGCTTCGTCGTGGTGAGCGTGTTGGGGGCCGCGGGGATGGTGGTGTCGCCGCCGGCCACGTTCAGTTGGGTGTACAGACTCTGTTGTTCGATGTACGGCAGGATGTGGGCGCCCCAGCCCCAGCCGGAGGCGTACCCGCCGATCGTGGCCGTGTTAGTGTAGCCGGCCGGGAACTCCTGATAGGTGTCGTGGAACATGTGGAGGGCGATGCCCATCTGCTTGAAATTGTTGGAGCACTTGGACCGCGCGGCGGCCTCGCGGACCTTCTGGACGGCGGGGAGGAGGAGCCCGATGAGGATCGCGATGATCGCGATCACCACCAACAGCTCGATCAGCGTGAAACCGCGACGCGAGGGACGACGGATCATGGAAATAAGCTCCGTAAGGGAAAATGAACCCGTTGGGGACGAAACAAAAAAGGAGAGGAGCTACGTTCCGAATTTGGACACGAATAAAGCTCGCGGCGGAGAGACTACCGACCAATCACTCGCCGTAGTTCCGGTCTTTCGGCCTGGTGCCGCCGCCCGTTGCCTGGAGTTCGTTGACCTTCGTTTCCAGGTCGCGAATCCGCTGTTGGTGGTCCGCCGTGCGGGGATCGGGGCGGTTGCCGAACGCGGACACGCCCAGAGAGAACAGCGACACGACCAGCGTCACCGCGACGGTGACCTTCCAACCCGGCGTCAACCGCTCGTCCGACATTCCGATCTCCCGTTGGTGTGGTGCCTGTGTCCGGAGGGCGCGTTCACTCTTTTCCGGCGGTCCAGTGGAGCGCCTTGCGGAACATCGCCTTGGCCTCGGGCGAGTCGGTCTTCTCGGGGTGGGGGCTGAAGCAGAACACGCGGCCGCTGCCGAAGGTGCCGCGGGCCGCGGCGGTCGTCCCCTTCATCACGCCGGGCTGCGCGCCGTTGCGGCTGTGGATCTCGGTCTCGTAGGTCGCGAGCTCTTCGTAGTCGGGGATGGCGGGGTCCTTGCCCGGCGCCAGCAGCGGCCCCTGCCCGTAGTACACCGTGACCTTCTCCGCCTTCGCGGCGAAGAAGTCCTTCCCCTTGGGGCTGAGCTTCAGTTCCACGTCGCCGGTGCCGCGGGCCCAGTGCGCCCGGTCCAGCACTTCCGCGTCGAGGATGTGCAGCGACCAGTCGTAGCTGCGGCTCGCGAGGTACGCCCCGGCGCAGATGCCGATGTACCCGCCGCCGTTCTTCACGAACTCCTTGACCTTCGCCCGGCCCTCTTCACCCAGGTCCTTCGCCTGGCCGGACCCGCTGCCGCCCGGCTGGATCAGGACGCGGACGTCCTTCAGCCTGCCGGCACGGATGTCCTCGCCGGTCACGAGCCGGACCTCGAACCCCGGCGTCTTCTCGACCTCGTTGGCCGCCGGTCCCTTCGTCTTGCTCGCCCCGCCGCCCGCGAACACGGCCACGCGCACCGGCTTTTCGGCCTTTTCGGTCTTTTCGGTCTTTTCGGCCGGGCGGGTCGGCGCTTCCGGCGGTGCGGAACCGGCGGCGACGAAACCGGCACCGCACAGGGCCGCGAGCAAGACGAACAGGCGGGGCATGGGCTCTCCGGTGGGTTCGAGCGAGTCGGGTGAACCGGGCGGGGCGGGTGTTCAGAGGAGATCACGACAAATCGGTTTCGGGTATGACACGCCCGGCCGGTTTGGTACCATAATTTTTTCACGAGCGGGTTTTCGCCGTCGAAACGGCCGAAAACTTCCGCGACCCCTCTCCCGGCCGACACGCGTTCCGGACCGATGTCCGAAGGATCGATCACCGCCTGGGTGAACAAACTCGCGGCCGGCAACGGCGACGCCGCGGGGCCGCTCTGGGAGCGCTATTTCCGGCGCATGGTGGCCCTGGCCGCGGGTCGGCTTCCCGGGCGAAAGTCCGACGCGGAGGACGTGGCGCTGTCCGCGTTCTTCCAGTTTTGCCGCGCCGCCGCGGACCGGCGGTTCGCCCGACTCGCCAGCCGCGACGACCTGTGGCACCTGCTCGTCGTGCTGACCGCCCGCAAGGCGGTGGACTGGCGCAAGCACCAGACCGCCCAGAAGCGGGGCGGGCCGACGCAGGGGCTGCCCGACGAGGTGCCCGGTCCCGAAACCGATCCGGCGCTCGCGGCGGTGGTGGCCGACGAGATCCAAACGCTGTTCGACCGCCTCGACGGCGACGACCTGCGCGAGATCGCCCGGCTAAAGCTTGACGGGTACACGAACGAGGAGATCGCGACCCGGCTCGGATGCACGGTACGGACGGTGTGCCGCCGGCTGGTCCTGATCCGCGACATCTGGGAGGCCGACGCGCTCCCCGAGACCGAACCCGATCCGGAACCGCAACCACAACCGGGACGTTAGCAGCGCCCGAATATCCGCTCCATGAGCCCCGACGCCTCGTCCACGTTCCTGACGTTGCCGGTCGGTGCCAAGCGCCGGGTGGACGCCGCGTGCCTCGCGTTCGAGCGCGCCGGCCGTGGCGCGCGGATCGAGGACTATCTTTCTCACGTCGATCCGGAACACCGCAGCGCGCTGCTCACCGAACTCCTCGCGCTCGAACTGGAATGGCGCCGCGACGCGGGCGAGAGCCCGGCCCCGTCCGAGTACCTCGCCCGGTTCCCCGACCGGCCCGGGGCGGTTCAGGCGGCGTTCGGACAGGTCGCCCCGGCCGTCGGGGACGTGCTCGGCAAGTACCGGCTGACCGGGGTGCTCGGGCGCGGCGGGATGGGCGTCGTGTACGAGGCTGCGGACCCGGTCATCGACCGGAAGGTGGCGATCAAGGTTCTCCCGGACACGCTCTCGTCGGACCCGCTCGCCCGCGACCGCCTGCTCCGTGAGGCCCGGCTCGCCGGCCAGCTCCTGCACCCCAACGTCGTGGCGGTGTTCGAGGTGGGCGAGGCGAACGGGGTGACGTTCCTCGTGCTGGAGCGCGTCTCGGGCGGCAGTGCGGCCGACCGCATCAAGCGCGACGGCGCGCTCGACTGGCGCCTGGCGACGCGGATCGTGACGGACGCGTGCCGCGGGCTGGTCGCGATCCACGAGGCCGGGTTCCTTCACCTCGACGTCAAACCGGGGAACGTCCTCCTGCCGCAAGCGGCCGAAGGGGCCGGCGGCTCGACCACCGGGGGCGTGCTCGCGAAGCTGGCCGATTTCAGCCTGTCGGCGGCCGATGCTGGCACGGCCGGTGCCGCCGTGACGGCGGGAACGCCCGCCTATATGTCGCCGGAGCAGCGCGACGGGGGTGAACTGACGCGCCGCACCGACGTGTTCGGGGTGGGCGCGGCGTACTTCGCCCTCCTCACCGGCAAGGCGCCGTACCCCGGCGCGACGGTGACCGAAGTGGTCGCCGAGCAACTGCGCCGGCCCGTGCCGGACCCGCGCGAGGTGAACCCGGCGGTCCCCGAACCGGTAGCGCGAGTCGTGCGGCGCGCGATGGCACCGCTCCCAAAAGACCGTTATCCTTCGGCCGCGGCGCTACTGGCCGACCTGGAGCGGCTGGTCGCGCCCCGGCGGGCGCGGGGCTGGCGCGAGGCGCTGGCGGCGCTGGCCGGCGCGGTGGCCACGCTGACGGTCGCGGTCGCGGTGTGGGCGTCGCTATGGTCGCCGCGCGGCGAGGGCGACCCGGTTCCGCGTCCCGCGCCGTCGCTCGGCCACGTCGACGCCTGGGAACCGCTGCTCGACGCACACGACCTGGGCCTCTGGAAGCCCGTTGTGCCCGACGGCGGGACGCCGATCAGCGTCGGGCCGCAGAGCGAGTTCAGTTTGGTCACGCTCGAAGGCGGCCCCGCCCTTCGGGCGAGCGGGACCGGTCTGGGCAGTGTGGAATCGGACCGCGAGTTCGAGAACTTCCACCTCCGGTTCGAGTACCGGTGGGGGGCGGCCAGCGGCGATCACCTGGCGAGCATCCGCTACCACTGTACCGGGGCGGTCGGGTCGAAGGGCACCCACGGGATGCAACTTCACCTACAGCGCGCGGGCAGCTACCTGCGGCTCAACGACCTCTTGCGGGTCGACGTCGGGGAGATCCGCGGTGCCGGAGTGACGTCGGTACGGCCGGGCGGGCAGCGGATCGACCCGCAGACCAACAAGGAAGCCCCGGTGGGCCGGTGGAACAAGGCGGCGCTGGTGTGCGTCGGGGACTGGTCGGTTCATGCGATCAACGGCGTGCCGGTGCTGGCGCTGGCGCGCTCCCGGCGCGCCGACCCGCCCGACGAACCGCTCACCCGCGGGCGCATCCGGTTTCAGTCGGTAAAGGGGGAGATCTTCTTCCGCAAGATCGAGATCCGCCGCGCGACCGAACTGCCGGCAGAGTATCGACCTAAGGCCGACAGGTGAGGGCACGGGGCGGATCGGGCCGGGGCGGTGTCACCCCGCGGCCGCGTTTGTCGTGATCCCTTTTGCACCCCCGCATTCCGCCTTCCACCGGGTCACGCCCCATGATCGCGCGCCGATTGTTCGCCGTCGTCCTCCTGTTCGTTCCGGTTACCGCTCTCGCCGCCGATCCGGCGAAGCCCGCGTTCGCGGACCGGGCGAAGGAATCGTTCGCCAAGTGGGACGCGGACAAGAACGGCACCCTCACCCGCGAGGAGATCGACCGGGCCGTTTCCGACCCGGAGGTGAAGGGGGCCGACGCCGCGGCGATCGTCGCGCTCAAGCGGGCCGTGCGGAGCACGAAGTACAAGCTCCCGCCGCTCACGAAGGACGCGGTCCTCGAACTCGCATCCAATCCCGGCAAGGACCGCCCCGACCTCAACGCCATGTACGCGTCCGCGTTCACCCGTATCACCTCCGCCAACCACGACCTTTTTCCGAAAGGCGTGCCGAGCCTCGACACGCTCCATCAGGGCAAGCTCGGCGACTGCTTCTGTCTGGCGCCGCTCGGCTCGATGGTCTGTCGCGACCCGAAGGACGTGGTGAAGATGATCCGCAAGCAGCCGGACGGGTCGTACCTCGTCCGGCTCGGCACCCGCGACGTACCGGTGCCCGCCCCGACCGACGCCGAGATCGCCCTCACGGCCACCGGCGGGCCGGACGGCGTGTGGGTGAACGTGTACGAGAAGGCCGTCGGCCTGACGCGCGTGGCAAAGGCGAAGGCGGACGGAACGACCGACCCCTCGCTCATCGACCTCCTGAGTAAGGGCGGGTCGGCCGGAACGACGATCGGACTCGTCACCGGGAACCCGATCGAGCGGTTCTCGTGCAGCTTTGCCAAAGGCGACAAGGCGAGCGAGAAGGAAGTGGCCGCGAAGCTCGACGACCTGCGGAAGAAGCTCGTCTCGGCGTTCGCGGACAAGCGCCTGGTGACCTGTGGCACCGCGAGCGGCGTCACCACGCCCGGTGTGAACGGCAACCACGCTTACGCGGTCGTCGGGTACGACCCGAAGGCCGACGAGATCCTGCTGTGGAACCCGCACGGGCAGGCGTTCACGCCGAAGGGTAAGCCCGGTTTGGAGAACGGTTACCCGACGAAGAACGGGCAGTTCCGGATGCCGCTGCCGGAGTTCGTGCGCACCTTCGCCGGGGTCGCGTTCGAGGTGCCCCCGGCGAAGTAACGGCTCGCCGCGACCGCTCCGGGAAACCAATCCGCGTCAAAGTCGTTGGAACACGGCGAGTTCGACCGCTCGCGCGAGTCGCGAGCGGTGTTTCCGCCGGAGGCGTCACGCGATCACGTCGCCGAGTTCTTGGCGGAGGCGGAGCAGGACGCGGCTCTTGGCCTTGCGGACGGCGGCCGGGGTGACGCCGAGATCGGCCGCGATGTCGGCCGGGGCGTGGCCCTCTACCGCGGCCCGCCAGAACGCCTGCCACGTCTGTACTTCGAACTCGCTCCGGACCAGTTCCAGGGCGCGCCGGTAGAGGGCGCCCAGATCCTCCTCCGTGTCCTCGGGCAGATTCGGCTCGGCCAGGTTTTGCAGTTCGTGGTGGGCGTCCGTCCCGCCCTGGGCCTCGGGCCGGGCGCTGCGGGCGCGGAAGTGGTCGAGGAGCTTGTGCCGTGTGATCGCGCGGAGCCAGCCCCGGAACGTGTCGCCGGCCCGGTCCCGGCGGAACGCGCTCAGGTTCGCGGCCACCGCCCGGAACACCTCCTGCCGGACGTCCTCCGCGTCCGGGCCGTAGACCCCCTTGTGAGCGCACCACCGGTCCACCAGGGGGCCGTACAGGTGGACGAGCCGGCGCCACGCCTCGGCGTCGTTGTTCCGGGCGCGGTCGAGCAGAGTCGCGGACGTCGGGTGGTCCGAGGGTGTCATGGCCCCGCCGGAAGGAACCGCCGCCGGCCCGATCGGTCGGGGCGCGAAACAGGTGTCACGGACTTCCGATCTACACGGTAGTGTAGCAGGCGGGCGGCGCGCCGACGCGCCGCCGGGAGGTTCGTGTGGTCGGCACCTGTCCTACCGAAGACGTGCTCCTGGCCTTTCACTGCGGCCGGCTCCCCGAGCCCGAGCTCGACGCGCTGGCTTCGCACCTGGACGCGTGCCCCCGGTGTGAGGCCGCGGTACAAACGTTCGACACGACGGCCGGCGGCGCCGACCAGTTGCTCGCGGTCCTCCGGCAGCACGTGACGAGGGCCGCCCCGGTTCCGCCGCCGGACCCCGCACACGGGCCGCGGCTCCCCGGGTACGAGACCCTGGGCACCGTCGGCCGCGGCGGGATGGGGGTGGTGTACAAGGCGCGGCAGGTCGGCCTGGACCGCGTCGTCGCGCTGAAGCGCCTGCGCGCGGTCGGCGGGCGCGCGGTGGCCCGCTCGCGGATCGAGGCCGAGGCGGTCGCCCGGTTGCAGCACCCGGGCGTCGTGCAGGTGTACGAGTTCGTCGAGCACGAGGGGCACGCGTACCTCGCGCTGGAACTCGTGGACGGCGGGTCGCTGGCCGCCCGGCTCGACGGCCGGCCGCAGCCGCCCCGCGGGTCCGCCGAACTGGTGGAGGCGGTCGCGCGGGCGGTCCACTTCGCGCACCTCAACGGCATCGTTCACCGCGACCTGAAGCCCGCGAACATTCTCCTCGCCCGCAAGCACGACGCCCGAAAGTCGAAACCCCCGGTCGACGGCCCCGAAACGGATTCCGATTCGCGGCTCTCGGACTTCGTCCCGAAGGTGGCCGACTTCGGGGTCGCCAAGCGGCTCGCGCACGGCGCGGGGGAGACGCTGGCCGGCGACGTGATCGGCACGCCCGCGTACATGGCACCGGAGCAGGCGTCCGGAGGGGTGATCGGGCCGGCCGCCGACGTGTACGCGCTCGGCGTGGTGCTCTACGAACTGCTCACCGGCCGCGTTCCCCTCCAGGGGCCGTCGCTGATCGACACGCTGATCCTCGTGCGCACCGCGGAGCCGGTCCCGCCCCGACAGTTGCAGCCGGGCGTCCCCCGCGATCTGGACGTCATCTGCCTGAAGTGTCTGGAGAAGGACCCGGGCCGTCGGTACGCGACCGCCGCGGCGCTGGCCGACGACCTGCGCCGCAGCCTCGACGGGCAGCCGATCCGCGCGCGACCGACCCCACACTGGGAGTGCGTCTGGAAGACCACCCGGCGCCACCCCGCCGTCGTCGGTCTGGTGGTCGCCCTGTTGCTCGTCGCCGCGGCCGGGTTCGTTCTGGTCGCGTGGCAGTGGCAGCGCGCGGAGGAGAAGGCGCGGGGCGAACTCGCCGCGCGGCGCGCGGCCGAGACGAGCGAACAGCAGGAGCAGGTGACGCGGCGCCGGGCCGAGCAACAGGCCGCCGGCGTGTCGCTGTCCCAGGGGACTGCCCTGTGCGAGTCCGGCGAGGTCGGCCGCGGGCTGCTCTGGTTCGCCCACGCGCTGGTGCTCGCCGAACGAACGGGCGCCCCGGACCTGGCCCGCGTGGCGCGGTACAACCTCGCGGCGTGGCGCCCGTTCCTCGTCACGAACCGGACGAACCTCCCGCACGCCGGGTGGACCTGGGCCGCCGCCTGGAGCCCCGACGGGATGCGCCTGCTCACCGGCGGGGCCGACGGCTTCGCCCGGATCTGGGACGCGGGCACCGGCCGGCTCCTCCGCGAACTGAAGCACGACGAGCCGGTCTGGTCGGTGGCGTGGAGCCCCGGCGGCGCGCTCGTCCTGACGGGCAGCGGGGACGAGCACAAGTCAGCCGGCGCGGCCCAGCTCTGGGACGCCGCGACCGGAAAGCCCGTTCGTGCCGCGATCCCGCAGCCGGACGAGGTGACGGCCGTGGCCTTCAGTCCGGACGGCGCGACGTTCCTGACCGTTTGCTCCGCTCGCGCCGAACTCTGGAAGACGGCCGACGGCCGGTCCGTGGCCGGGCCGCTCGAACACCCGCGCCCGACAACGCACGACCCACGGGTCAGCCCGGCGCTGTTGGCGACCTACAGCCCGGACGGGACGCGGGTGCTGACGGCCGGCGAAGACGGCACGGCGCGGCTCTGGGACGCGAAGACCGGGCGGCCGGCGAAGGTCGGGCCGCTCGCCGTCGGCGCGCCGGTCCTGACCGCGGCCTTCAGTCCGGATGGGAAAAAGGTCCTGACCGGGAGCTTCGCGGGCACGGCCCAACTGTGGGACGCCGAGACAGGCGCCCGGCGCGGGCCGGCGCTCGCACATCGTGGCCGGGTGATGGCCGCCGCGTTCAGTCCCGACGGCCGCGTTGCGGCCACCGGCGGCCTGATCGCAGAGCCCGACCCGGGAACCGGCCGGCCGCGGGTCAAGGCCGGGGAGGTCCGGCTCTGGCACGCCGACACCGGCTGGCACCTCGGCGCGCCCCTCGCGCACCCCGCCCCGGTCTGGTCGCTCGCCTTCAGCCCCGACGGGCGCCTCTTGTTGACCGGGGCCGAGGACAGCGCCGCACGGCTGTTCTTGACCGCGACCGGCGCGCCGGTCGGTCGCGCGCTCGAAGCTCACGGCACCGTTACGAACGTGGCCTTCGACCCGACGGGAACGGCCGCCGTGATAACCGGCGCCGGCGGCGATCAGCGCTCCGCGGCCCGTGTGTGGAGCGTCCGTACCGCCGAAGGGGCCGGTCGCCTGGTGCTCCAGAAGGGCGACACGCGCGCGATGATCTTCGATCACACGAGTCGGTTCCTCTTGACCGGTGCGGACGACGGGGTCGCGCGGTCCTGGGACGTCGGCACCGGCCGGCCCGTCGGCCCGGAACTCGCACACCCCGGGCCGGTGTCGACGCTGGCGCTGGCCCCGGACGGCCGCACGCTGCTGACCGGGACCGACGAGGGGGCCGCCCGCGGCACGATCCGGGTGTGGGACCGGATCACCGGCGCGCGACGGACCGAGTTCACCGCGCCGGGGCCGGTGTCGGGGGTGGCGTTCGCCGCAGACGGCCGCCTCGCCCTGGCTTCCTGTGCGGTCCGGGACGGAACGGTTTTCGCCTGGGACCCGGACACGGGCGCCCCGGCCGTGGAACCGATCACGGACCCGAACGTCATCGTGTCGCTGGCGGTCGGGGACAGGGGCCGAACGCTCCTGATCGGGAGCCGCGGCGTGCCGGGTTTGTGGGACCGAGAGTCCCGGCGCTGGCTGGTCCGCTGGCCCGAGGTCCGCGGGTGGACGGAAGCCGCGTTCTACCCGGACGGGAAGCGCGCGCTTCTGGTCTCCGACGGGCTCCCGCAGGTCTTCGATCTGGCGAGCGGCCAGAGCCTCGGCCCGTCGGCCTTTCACCCCGACGGCGGAATTCGGCGCGTTGCCTTCACCCCCGACGGGTCCGGAGTGCTGGTGTGCGGGACCGACGGGGCCGCCCGGCTGTGGGACGTCGCCACCGGCCGGCAACTCGGTCCGCCGCTCGGTCGCGAGGGCACGCGCGCGGCGGCGGTCAGCCCGAGCGGACGGGTCCTGGCCGTTGGCGGGCTGGACGGACGCATCGTGATCTGGGAACCGGTGGCCCCGCGCGCCGGCGATCCGGAGCAGATCTGTACCGAGATCGAGCAACTGACCGGCGCGGTACTCGACGCGCAGGGCGCGATCCGCCCTCTGGACCCGCGCGGCCGCGGTGTGCGGTGAACTCGCCGGCGGCCGGCGCGAATTGCTGTCACACCCCCGCGATATACCTCGTGAACGCCAATCGCCGGTCCGGACCCTCGCTTGAGTAGGGCACGTCGGGCCGGGCCATTCACGAGGTCCGATTCATGCGCCGCGGTTTCACGCTGATCGAGTTGTTGGTGGTGATCGCGATCATCGCGATCCTCATCGGGTTGCTCCTGCCCGCCGTCCAGAAGGTGCGCGAGGCGGCCGCGCGAATCAAGTGTCAGAACAACCTCAAGCAACTCGGCCTCGCGCTCCACAACTACCACGACGCCTACCAGCACCTGCCCGCCCCGCGCGGCACGGTCCATCCGGCCCCGGTCTTCACGGAGTTCCGCGGGTGGATGTGCGAGATCCTGCCGTACGTCGAGCAGGACAACCTCGCACGAAGCGTGTTCACGAATCCCTGGAGCGTCGGGTTCTTCGCCAACTTCAACACGCCCGTCGGCGCCTACCTCTGCCCGTCCGACCCCCGGAGCCTCGTGAGCGTCCCCGCGGGCAAGGGCGCCCTGACCAGTTACCTCGGGGTCACGGGCTCCGACACCGACACCAACGTCCAGTTCAACGGCCCGACGAACGGCACCTTCAACATCTCCTCGTCGGGTGTTCGCCTGACGGACGTCTCGGACGGCCTGAGCAACACCCTCCTGCTCGGCGAGCGCCCGCCGACCGCGGACCTCAACTTCGGGTGGTGGGGTGTGAGCGACTACGACACCCTGCTTTCGGTCCGGCAGCAGTACGGTGACCTTTTCGGCGCGAGCGGCTGCGCGCTGCCGGGGCTGTACGGTCCGGGCCGCACCAACGGCCCCTGCAACGGCGACGGCAACCACTTCTGGAGCTTCCACTCCAACGGCGCCAACTGGGTGTTCGGCGACGGCTCCGTCCGGTTCCTGCCGTACAGCGCCCAGGCCGCGACGACCGCGCTCGCGACCCGCTCGGGCGGCGAAGTGGCGCCGGATTTTTGAACCGCCCCGCCCCGATTCACACCCCAAGGGATACCGCGATGTGGATGCGTTGGATGAAACTGGCTCTGCCCGTGGCGGCGGTCGCTCTGGTGAGCGGGTGCGGCGACTCGGGCGAGCTGACCGGAACGGTTCGCTACCGTGACCGGCCGCTCTCGTTCGGCACCGTGCAGGTGCGCGGGTCGGACGGGGTCATCCGGACGGGGCCGATCGCCGCGGACGGAACGTATACGATTGCGGGACTTCCGTCAGGGGCGACCGCCGTGAGCGTGACTTGCCGTGATCCGCGCGAATTGGAGCAGCGCCGGCCGAAGCGGACGAGCGGGAAGGGCGGGCCGGAAGGCCGGATCGCGCAACAGCCCGCGGGAGCGGCCGGCGGCGCCGGACGCACGGACTTCTCGCTCATTCCGGTGGTGTATTCGGACCTCGACCGGTCGGGGCTGGGGACGACCCTGCGGTCCGGTGTGAACCGCTATGACGTTGACCTGAAGTAATCGGGCGACTCTTCCGACGGGCGGTTCGCCCGGTAGAACCGTCTGCTGTCCCGGCCGCGACCGTACCACGGACTCCGCTGGAATGAGCCGGCCCGGGTTCGCACGCTGGCTCATATACTGGGCGTACACCAGTTCCGTGCGATCTCCGAGGCCGGCCACATGCACCGCACCATTCCTCTCTCGCGGGTCATC
>JAFKJJ010000216.1 GCA_017306025.1 Planctomycetota bacterium | reverse complement strand
CGAACACCGCAACCGTCAGACCGGTCAGGTGACCGAACACGACTGGGTGCTTCCGCAGGTTGTCGAGGCGCGCGATCATCGGATACGGCCCACGAGGGTTGAGACGCCCCGACATCCTATGAAACGACCGCTATCGTGAATGCGGTCTATTCGATCCGGCCGTTCTCGGTGCGGGCGGATTGCACGCGCTCGGCACGAGGCGGATTCGCGGGCGGACCGACCGCGCGATCCGGAACACGGGCCGAGCGGACTTCTTTTACAACCCCATGTGGCGACTGTACGGTTCCGATCCCACTGGAGACGCCGGCGCGGGGAGCTATTATTACTACGACGGGTACGACGCAACCGAACCGTTCTGGCACATGTTGGATCAGGTGGTGATTCGGCCGGAGTTCGCTGACCGGCTCCCGCCGGATGGGCTGCGCCTCGTCACCACCGTTGGGAGCGTTCGACTGACCACCACAGACGGCCGCCCCGACGCCGTCGTCGGCTCCGACCACCTTCCGGTCCTGTTCCGTCTCGCGTAGGAAATAGAGGGTGCCGATGCCCGCTACGAATCTCTGGCCGGACTTCAAAATCGACCCAAAGCCGCGCGGCATCCGGCAGGTCTTGGAAGAGGCCGGGTCCGGGCTGGAAGACAAGACAAAGGGAATCGTCGGGTTCCGCGTCTTACCGCTCGACCGCTCCGATAACCCGGCGCTCCCGTTCCGCTTTCGGTGCGATTTGTACGTCGAAAAGCTCGATTACAACTACCCACTTCTTTACGTATCTTCGGCGGCGACCGGGTTTCCGGCGGAAGTGAGTACCTATTCCGGTGGAATAAAGGTGGACGACGAGTCGGCGCTACTGGCCGCGCTCGAAACCATCTTCCACTCCGGGCGAACTGTCGCGATCGTCGAAAACCTCATCTCGATGGCGACCGAATAGCGGCCCATGCCCCGATTCCACTGCACCCCGCCTGAGGCCGTCGCCGAGACCGTTCGCGAAACGGTGTTCGTCGGCGATTACACGTTCCTCCTCGACCGCCCGGCCGACTCCGACCGGCTCCTCGATCACCCGTGGTGCCGCTCCGCCTACGCGGCCGACGAGTACGTCCCCTACTGGCCCACCCTCTGGCCGAGCGCGCGCATGCTCGCGAAGGCCGTTCTGCGCGAGCCGTGGGAAGAATACCCGCAGCCGGTCCGCGTGCTCGAAATCGGGTGCGGGCTCGGGCTGGCCGGGGTCGCGTGTCTCGCCCGCGGGCTCCACGTTACGTTCTCCGACGTGGACGTGACCGCGCTCACGTTCGCGGAGCGCAACGCCCGGCTCAACGGCTTCAAACGCGACTTCCGCACGCTCCCGGTTGACTTCCGCGACCCGCCCGACGACGAACAGTTCGACGTGGTGATCGGCTCCGATCTGATGTACGAGGAGCGGCTCGTCGATCCGCTCGTCGGGTTGCTCGACGTGGTCCTGGCGCCGGGCGGTGTGTGCCTCATCGCCGACCCGGACCGGCTCCCGGCCCGACCGTTCCGCTGGAAGTTGCTCCAGGCCGGCTACGACGCGACCGCCGACTTCGCCCGCGCCGGCGAGCCCGGCGGCGAGCGCACCAAGGGCACGATCTACCGCATCCGCGCGACCACGGGCGAGACGTGAGCGCTCGAACGCGGTTCCGCCGTCTGTTCGAGCGCGAAACGGGCTTCTGTATTCACAGACCCGATCGCCCGTCTCCCCGTCTTACCCGTGAGGTCCTCATGACGCGCCTCTTGCCGCTCGTGCTGTTCGCCGCAGTCGGCACCGCGGCCGCCGAGCGTCGCGCCGATCCGCAAACGGTCATGGTCACGACCGGCAAGGTTCTGCTCGACGCCCCGCTGAACGCGGCGCTCGGCAAGGACTGGAAGGTCGGCAAGGGGAAGTGGGAAGCGGCGGACGGGGCCGTGCGCGGCGCCGAGTTGAAGGACGACATGCACGGCGCGGTCGCGCGGCACGACCTGGCGGTGAAGGACGCGGTGATCGCGTTCTCGTTCAAACTGGACGGTGCGAAGACGATCAGCCTGAGCCTCAACGGCGCGAAGGGGCACATCAGCCGCGTGCGAATCAATCCGAAGGGCGTGAGCGTCGTAAAGGACGACCAGGACGGCAAGAGTGGCCCGGACACGGCCGCGGTACTCGACACCGCGACGGTGGACATCAAGCCCGGCGAGTGGCACTCCCTCGTGGTCGAGCTGCGCGGGCCTGACATCCTCGCGACGCTGGACGGCAAGCACACCGCGTTCGGCACGCACGACGCGATCGCGAAGGACAAGGCCAACTTCGGGCTGACGGTGGCCGGCGAGACTGCGTCGTTCAAGGGGCTGAAGGTGTACGAGGCGATCGGCACCACAAAGGATTGGAGCGCGACCCGGGAGAAACTGCTCGCCGAACGGAAGAAGTGAACACGCCGAAGTAGCCCCGGGCGAGGGATCGGTTACTCCTTGCCCGGCGTGAACGACTTCAGCAGCCAGAGGACCTCGCTGTCACGGGTCATCTTCACCAGGCCGACGTTCGGCGCGTACCAAGCGCTCGCCTTCCGGGCCGCGCCCGGGCCGTTGCCGAAGACGTAATCCGCGTCCACGCGAACCGCCTCGAACGTGCCGGCCGGGACCTTGACCTCCTCCACGCCCGCGACGGTCCGCGTGCCCTTGCTCGCGCCGATCTTCTCGGTCCCGATCACCTCGTACTTCCAACTGTCGCCGGCCCTGAACGGCGCCTTCAGCAGTGGGTACGGAGTGGCGAGTTTCTCGCCGATGGTCTCCGTCCGAAACACTCCCGCCGCGGACACCTCCACAACCTCGAACGAGACCCGCCGGCCCCCCCGCACCGCCCGTTCGACGGTTACCACCTTCGTGCCTTTGCGGTCCTCGACCCGCGACACGACCAGAATTGACCCGTCCTCGTACTCCCACGTCGCGCCCGGCGTGGTGGGGAAGTAGTACACCGGCCCCTTTCCCGCGCCTTTCGGCACCGGAGCGGCCGGCGCGACGACCGCGAACACGACCCCGGCGAGCAGAGCAGGAGAGAACCGGCGCACGGCAAATCCTCCGCGTCGAGGCCGGACGTCATCCTAAACGCAGAGCGGGTCCGCCGCCAGCGCGGAAGGCGCTCCGCCCAACTCGCGTTCCCCCGCCGCCGCACTTCCCGATAAGATTCCCAGATCGGATCCGGCCACGCCGCCACAGGGGAGTCCATGAGCGACTATTACATCTTCAGCATCCGCGACATGACGAAGCAGTACGGCAAGAAGGACGTCCTCAAGAACATCAACCTGAGCTTCTACCCCGGCGCGAAGATCGGCGTGATCGGCTCGAACGGGGCGGGCAAGTCCACGCTGCTCAAGATCATGGCCGGCGTCGATAAGGACTTCATGGGCGAGGCCCGGCCGCACGCCAGCGCCACCATCGGCTACGTGCCGCAGGAGCCGCACCTCACGCCGGGCAAGACCGTTCTGGAGAACGTCGAGGAGGGCGTCGCGCACATCCGCGCGCTGTTGAAGCGGCAAGAAGAGATCGGCGAGGCGATGGGCGACCCGGACGCGGACTTCGAGAAGCTGTCCGACCAGATGGAGAAGGTGCAGGCGCAGATCGACGCCACCAACGCCTACGAACTCGACCGGATGCTCGAACTCGCGATGGACGCGATGCGGCTCCCCCCGCCGGACGCGCCCGTCGAGCGGCTCTCGGGCGGCGAGCGGCGCCGCGTCGCGCTCTGCAAGACCCTCCTCCAGCGCCACGACCTCCTGTTGCTCGACGAGCCGACCAACCACCTCGACGCCGAGAGCGTGGAGTGGCTCGAACACCACCTCGCGGACTACCCCGGCGCGGTGGTCGCGGTCACGCACGACCGGTACTTCCTCGACAACGTCGCGAAGTGGATTCTGGAACTCGACTTCGGCCGCGGGTACCCGTACGAGGGCAACTATTCCGGCTGGCTCGAACAGAAGAAGAAGCGGCTCGCGATTCAGGAGAAGCAGGAGTCGGCGCGGCAGAAGCAGCTCGACCGCGAACTCGAATGGGCGAAGAGCTCGCCGCGGGCGCGCATGTCCAAGAGCAAGGCGCGGCTGGCGAACATCGAGAAGCTTCAGGAGCAGGTGATCGACGAGGAGGAGAAGGAGCTGGTCATCCAGATCCCGGCGGGGCCGCCGCTGGGCGACCTCGTGGTCCGCGCGGAGGGTGTGAAAAAGGGCTACGGCGACATCCTGCTCTACGACGATCTCACCTTCAACCTGCCCAAAGGCGGGATCGTGGGCATCATCGGCCCCAACGGCGCGGGCAAGACCACCCTCTTCAAAATGATCGTCGGCCAGGAGCAACCGGACGGCGGCAAGCTGACGGTCGGGCCGACGGTGAAGGTGGCGCACGTCGACCAGAACCGCGACGCGCTCAACGACAAGAACACGATCTTCGAGGAGGTCACCGGCGGCACCGACTACATCATGCTCGGCAAGCAGAAGGTGGCGAGTCGCGCGTACTGCGCGCGATTCAACTTCAAAGGACCCGACCAGCAAAAGTTGGTGGGCAGTTGCTCGGGCGGCGAGCGGAACCGGATTCACCTCGCGAAGCTGTTGCGCAGCGGGGGCAATTTGCTGTTACTGGACGAGCCGACCAACGATCTCGACGTGGATACGCTTCGCGCCCTGGAAGAAGCGCTGACGAACTTCGCGGGCTGCGCGGTGGTGATTTCGCACGACCGGTGGTTCCTGGACCGGATCGCGACTCACATCTTGGCGTTCGAGGGCGACAGCAAGGTGGTCTGGTGCGAAGGGAACTTCGAAGTGTATGAGGAGCAGCGCCGCGCCCGGCTCGGGCCTGCGGCCGACCACCCGACGCGAATCAAGTATCGGAAACTTACGAGCTGAACCGCGGGTACTCGTCTTGAGCCCCGGAGGGGCGTCGGATGTTAGCCCGGGGTGGAGCGCCGCGCAACCCCGGGTCACCGATGCGAAAAAAGAAGGAGCCCCGGAGGGGCGTCGGATGGCGAGCGTTCCTCCCGAAAAGCTGGTCGCTACATACAACCGCGGAATGATCACGGGCCACGAACTCGTGCTCCGGCTCATCGAAGCCGCCACGCAATACCCGCCCGAGGAGATCCTGCCGCTCGTGCCCGAAGAATTGGTTGCGGAGTTGAAACAGCGAGGGACGAACCCACCCGATCGACCAGAGGCGGTACGCACCGTTCAAGCGGGTTGCTACGCCGGGCCGCACGATCCGCAGGCGTGGGAGCGGAAGGAACGAGAAGACCGAGCCGCCTATTACGAAGGCGTTTGGCGCTGGCATGAGTTCTGGGCTGAACAGCGGTGATCGTTCTGTCGCCCCTCCGGGGCTTCGTGATTGATGGCGACGTGGCCCGGGGTTGCGCTCCACCCCGGGCTAACATCCGACGCCCCTCCGGGGCTGAAGGCAAAAGACGATCCATGATCGAACTCCTCGACGCCGTGAAGACCTACCAGCAGGGCCGGCGCACCGTGAGCGCGGTTCGCGGCGTGACGCTCCGCGTCAACACCGGCGAGTTCGTCACCATCATGGGACCGTCCGGGTCGGGCAAGTCGACCCTCATGCACCTCATGGGCGCCCTCGACACCCCCTCCGGCGGCCGTGCGGTCTTCCACGGCCAGGACCTTCAGACGATGTCCGACCGCCAGCGGTCGCTGCTCCGCCGCGACCGGATCGGGTTCGTGTTCCAGGCGTTCAACCTGCTCCCCACGCTCACCGCGGCCGAAAACGTCGCCCTGCCGCTCTTGCTCGGCGGTACCGGGCGCCGAACGGCCCTTTCGCGCGCCGCGGAGTGCCTCGAACGTGTCAACATGGCCCACCGCGCCGACCACTTCCCGGACGAAATGTCGGGCGGCGAGATGCAGCGCGTCGCGGTCGCGCGGGCGCTCGTCGCCGACCCCGAAGCGGTGCTCTGCGACGAGCCCACCGGCAACCTCGACACCACCACCAGCCGCGAGATCCTCACGCTGCTCTCGAAGCTCCCCGAGCCGGGCAAGCGGGCCGTCATCATGGTCACACACGACCCCACCGGCGCGTCCTACGGCACGCGCCTGGTCCGCATCCGCGACGGGGTGATCGAGTCCGACGAACCGGTCCGCAAATAGTGCGGGTGCCGACGAAGGAGTACGAATGTCGGTGTACCGCCTGTTGGCCCTGCGCTATCTGCTCCAGCGGTGGGACCGCGCGGCGCTGATCGTCGCCAGCATCGCGCTGGGCGTCGCGACGCTCATATCGGCCCGCATCCTCAACCAGTGCATCGAGGCCGCGGCCCAGGACACCACCACCCCCGGCGCCAGTTCCGAACTGACCGTCGCCAACGGCGAGGCCGGCGTCCTGCGGTCGCTGGCCGACGAACTCCGCGCCGCGAAGCTCCCGGGCGTCAAGTCGGTCCAGCCGCTCATCTACGACCGCGTCACGCTCCCCGACCTCGACGGCCGCGTCGCGGTACTCGTCGGCGCGGAGGTCTCCACGCAACTGCTCACCGACAACAACCCGCTCAAGGCGAAGGTGGAGACCCTCAAGACGCCGGCCCTGATCCACCTCGCGCCGGTGTGGGCCGCGGTGCAGGAGGGCGACTTTACGCGGGCCGGGCACCTGTGGGACCGCATCCCCGGCCGGCTCGTGATGGTGTCCAAGCCGATCTACGACGAGTGGATGGCCCGCACCGGCGGGAACAGGCCGTTCGTCCTCCGCCACGCGACCCGCGACGTCGAGTGCCTGCCGATCGGCGTCGTCGAGTTCGACCGGGACTCGCCCCTCGCCCCTCTGGGCCGGAACTTCATCGGGATGAGCGTCGGGCAGGCCGCACAGGTCACGCGCCCGGCGCCCCCGCTCGCGGCGGTCGGCGGCGGGCTGGCCGAGATCGCGGGCGAAACGTTCTTCCCGCCGAAGGTGAACCGGATCGACCTGTTCCTCGAACCCGGCGCCGACCGGGACGCGGTACAGGAGGCCGCGGCGCGGGTCGTCGGCCGCCGTGCCGTGGTCCGCACGCCCGACGCGCAGCGCCGCAGCACGCAGGAGGTCGTCTCCGGGCTCCAGATCGGCGTGCTGATGTGTTCGCTCGGCGCGATGGTGGTCGGGCTGTTCCTCGTTTACAACGCGATGGCCGTGACCGTCGCCGAGCGCCGCGCGGACATCGGCGTCCTGCGCTCGCTCGGCGCGACCCGCGCGCAGATCATCGTGCTGTTCGCCGCGGCCGCCGCGTTCCTCGGGTTCGTCGGCGCGGTCCTGGGCGTTCCGCTCGGCATCCTCCTGGCGGAAGCGACCCTCAGTCAGTTCCGCGCCGAACTGGAGTCGATGTTCCTCAACCCGGACGTGAACCCGGCGCGCCTGTCGTGGCGGAACGCGGCGCTGGCCGTGGCCGTCGGGGTGGCGACCGCGGTGTTCGCGGCGCTCGTCCCCGCGATCCAGGCGGCGGCCGACGACCCGGCGCACGTCGTGAGGCGCTCCTCCGGCGGCGCGAAGGGCGTGTGGCGGCTCATCCACCGTACGGCCTGCGCGGTGCTGATCGTGTCGGGCTTCGCGATGATCCTCCTCCGTCACGAGTTGCCCCACCGCGTCGGCGGCGTCGGCGGGATGATGACCGTCCTCGTCGGGCTCCTGCTCTCCGCGCCGATCTTCGTCGGGCTACTCGTCTCGCTGCTCCGGCCGCTCGTCCGGGCAACGTGCCCGTTCTCCATCCGGCTCGCCTTCGACAACCTCTCTCGCGCGCCGGGGCGCACGGGGGTGGTCATCGGCGCCCTGGGGGCGGGCGTCGCGCTGATGTTCCAGACGGCCGGCGTCGGGCGGAGCAACGAGGAGCCGGTGGTCACGTGGATCACGCAGGTGGTACAGGCCGACCACTTCGTCTTCAGCGGGAACATGACCTCCGCGAACAGTTCGAACAGCCCGATGGCCGCGACCGTCGCCCGCGACCTCCGCGCGCTGCCGGGCGTCGACCGCGTGATGA
Organism: Planctomycetota bacterium; assembly: GCA_017306025.1. Lineage (GTDB taxonomy): Bacteria > Planctomycetota > Planctomycetia > Gemmatales > Gemmataceae > Gemmata. The sequence goes on along the minus strand of JAFKJJ010000216.1, from coordinate 3,790 downwards.
CGATCCGCTACTCGCGCCCGGAGTACAACGGGACGGTCGTGTACCTCGTCGCGCTCGACGCGATCGAGTACGCCCGCGCCACCCGCGCCCGCGTCCCGCGCGGGTTGCCCGATCTGGAGAAGTTCCTCGACCTGCCCGACACCGACGACATCCTGGTCAGCGACAACTTCGCCGCGCGGCACGGCGCGAAGGTCGGCGACACGATCACGGTGCCCGGCCCGAACGGTCCGGTGCGTCTGCGGATCGTGGGAACGGTGCGCGACTACTCGTGGAGCCGCGGAACGATCTTCATGGACCGCGCCCGCTACGCGAAGCTGTTCGGCGACGAACTGATCGACATCTGTCACGTCTTCCTGGCGCCCGGCCCGCCGACCGCGGACAGCGAGCTGGAGCGCTACACGGCCGACAAGGGGCTGTACCTCACCGACCGCGACTCGCTGCGGAAGTTCCTGTCGGAACTCATCAACCGCGTTTACGTGCTGGCGTACATGCAGCAGTTGGTGGTGGGCGTGGTCGCGGCGCTGGGCGTGGTGACGGCGCTCCTCATCTCCGTGTTGCAGCGGAAGCGCGAGCTCGGGCTCTTGCTCGCCGTCGGCGCGACGCCCGGTCAGGTGCTGCGGTCGGTGTTGGCCGAAGCGTTCCTGATGGGCCTGTTCGGCACGGTGCTCGGCATCCTGATCGGCCTGCCGATGGAGTGGTACGTGCTGAAGGTAATGTTCGTGGACGAATCGGGCTTCAATCTCGACGTGCTGATCCCGTGGAAGGCGGCGCTCGGGATCGCACTCGCGTCGGTCACGATAGCGACGCTGGCCGGTCTGGCCCCCGCGTGGCGCGCGATCCAGACGCGCATCCCCGACGCACTTCAGTACGAGTGACCCTTCTGTCGTGGGGTCGGCCGCCCGGCCGGCCCCACGACAAGACCACCGCGATTACACTATCCTCGTTCCCCTTCCCACCCGGAGCGCCCCTCATGCGACTCTCCCTCGCCGCACTCGGAACACTCGCCATGACCGTCGCCGCGACACCCGCAGACCTACCACCGGCCGACAAGCTGCCGTCGGCCGCGGAGTTTCCCGACGTGCTCACGATGCGCGACGGGACCAAGGTCGCCACGAAAAAGGATTGGGAAGAGAAGCGCCGGCCGGAGTTGAAGGAGCTGTTCCAGCACTACATGTACGGCCGCTTCCCCGCGCGGCCCGAGAAGGTCACCGCAAAGATTCTCTTCGAGGACCCGAAGGCGCTCGGCGGCAAGGGCACGCTCCGCGAGGTCGAACTCACGTTCGGGCCGCCGGAGTGGCCGAAGATCTACCTCCTCGTCGCGACCCCGAACGGGAAGGCGCCGGCGGCGTGCTTCGTCGGGCCGAACTTCGGCGGCAACCACTTGCTCGCGGCCGACGAGAGGGTCCGCATCCCGACGGCGTGGGTGCCCGACCGCTACCCCGGCGTGGTGAAGAACAGGGCCACCGCGGAGGGCCGCGGCAAGCAGTCCGATACGTGGCCGCTCCGGCAGGTCGTGGACGCGGGCTACGCGGTCGCGACGTTCTACTGCGGCGACGTCCAGCCCGACCGACCGAACGTGCAAGAGGGCATGCGCGCGACGCTGCCGGCGGTGAAGGGCCTCCCGATTCCCGACGAGACCGCAACTATCATGTGGTGGGCGTGGGGCTGTCACCGGGCGGTCGATTTCCTCGTGACCGATACCCGCATCGACCCGAAGCGGCTCGCGGTGGCCGGGCACTCGAGGCTGGGCAAGACGGCGCTCCTCGCGGGCGCGTTCGACGACCGGATCGCGGTCGTGATCCCGCACCAGTCGGGCTGTGGCGGCGCCGGCCCGAGCCGGTCGAAGAACCCGAAGGCCGAAACGGTGAAGCGCATCACGACGAGCTTTCCGCACTGGTTCTGCGCGAACTTCAGCGCGTTCGGCGACGACGTGACGAAGATCCCGTTCGACCAGCACGGCCTGGTGGCGATCTGCGCGCCGCGGCCGGTGCTGATGACCAACGCGGAGGAGGACCAGTGGGCGAACCCGCCGGGCCAGTTCGACGTGCTGACCGCCGCGGCGCCCGCGTACAAGCTCTACGGCGACGCGCACCCGGTCGCGGACAAGGTCCCGGCGGAGGGGAAGCTGAGTGACGCACGGCTGGGCTACTTCATCCGCGCCGGCAAGCACGCGATGACGCCCGACGACTGGAAGGTGTACGTGCAGTTCGCCGACAAGTGGCTGAAGTGAGCCGAGCGGTCGGTCTTCGGGGTAAAAGCCGAAGGCCGACCCTCGTCGGGGTTCACGCTCCCGTTCACCGTGTGCTAACGTGAACGCGTTGCGCCAACCGTCCCGAGTCCCCGCATGCTCTCCGACCGCGACGCGCTTCTCGCCGCCATCCGGGCCAACCCCGAAGAGGACACGCCGCGGCTCATGTTCGCCGACTGGCTCGACGAACACGGCCAGCCCGAGCGGGCCGAGTTCATTCGGGCGCAGTGCGAACTCGCACGGCTCGCCGACGACGGTAGCGACAGTCAGCCCGTCTACGAGTTTCTCCGCGACCGCGACTACGTCACCCGCCCGTCGGCCGACTGGGTCCGGATCGACGACGGCATCCACCGCCGCATCACACTCGCCGCCCGCGCGGACGAACTGATCGCCGCACACGGTGCCGACTGGCTACCGCGGCTCCCGAAGCGGTTCCGCCTGGAGTGGGGCGGGTTCCGCCGCGGGTTCCCGCACCGACTCACGCTCAACGACTTCCGCACGCGTCACCTGGCCGAACTGGCCCCGCGGCTCCGCGCGACGGTCCCGGCCGTCGCGCTCGTGGCCGGCACGTTCAACGACCGGAGCACCCGACAACTGGCCGACGCCGACCTGCTCGGCCACATCAGCGGCCTGGAGTTGAGCTACGACTGCTGGGCCGGGCTGCGCGAGTTCGGCCGTCGGCCCGAGGCCGCGGGCGTGCGAACCCTCACGGTCCGCTCCAGTTACCCCGCCGAGGTCGCCGCGGCGCTCGTCGATTCGCCCCGTCTGACCGGCCTGCGGGAGCTCGACCTGTCGCTAACGCCGCTCTCCGCCACCGACGCCGAGGAGCTGTTCCGGGCGCCGCACCTGCGCGCGCTGAAGCGGCTGCGCGTCCTCGGGCACCGGTGGACGGCCGAGACGGTCCGCGCACTCGCCGCCGGCGGGTTCGGTCAACTCACTTCGCTCCGGCTCACGCACGCCGCCCTCGACGACGAGGCGGCCGAGGTCCTCGCCGGCTGTCCGGCGCTCGCGGGACTCCGCGACCTCGACCTCGGCCACAACGCGATCACCGGGCGCGGGGTCACGGCGCTTCTCACGTCGCCGCACCTGGCGAACGTCGCGTTTCTGGGGCTGGAGGCGAACCCGTGTGGCGGCGTGGACGCGGACCGGCTCGCGGCGGCCGCGCCCGGCGGGCTGCGGATGCTCCACTGCCACGACTCACGGTTCCGCACGTCCGACGTTCGCGCGCTGGCCCGGTGCCCGCGGCTCCGCACCCTCTGGTACCTCGACCTCGACGCCCACAACATCGGCACTCCCGCGGTGCGCGAGCTGGTCCGCGGGTTCAAAGACTTCTGCCCGCCGGTCGTCTGGCTGACGTACAACCGCATCGACGACCGCGGCGCGGAACTCCTGGCGAAGTGGAAGGCCGCGCGGGCGCTGCGGGTGCTGCACCTGCGGTACAACCCGGACATGACCGACGCGGGCGCCCGTGCGCTGCTCGACAGCCCGCACCTCACCAACCTGGACGACCTGGGCGTGTCCAACGTCGGCGCCGAGACGACC
>JAFKJJ010000215.1 GCA_017306025.1 Planctomycetota bacterium | reverse complement strand
CATCGCGGACATCGAGAACGTCATCAAGATCTGCCGCACGTCGGCCAACCGCACCGAGGCCAAGGCCCGGCTGCAAGGGCTCTCCGTGGCCGCGAGCCTGATGGAGCGGGCGATCGGGTCGGAGGCGTTCGCCGCGCTCCAGCGCGAGCATGATGATGCTGACCGTCTTCTGGAGCTTCGTGTACTGGTAGAGCTGGTTCAGGACGAGGTGCGGGTCCTTGCCGCGCTTGATCTCGATGACCAGCCGGACCGGTTCGCCGTTGCGGGCGCTGGACTCGTCGCGCACCCCGCCGATGTCGGGAATGCGCTCCGACTTCACCGCCTCGGCGATTTCCTCGGTGATGGCGTTCCGCGTGACCTGGAACGGCACCTCGGAGATGAGGATGTGCGGGTTCTTGCCCTTCGCCTCTTCCACGACCTTCGCCCGGGCGCGGAGCGTGACCTTCCCGGCGCCGCGCGAGTAGGCGTCGATGATGCCCTGCCGGCCCATGACGATGCCGCCGGTCGGGAAGTCCGGCCCGGGGATGATCTCGATCAGGTCCGCGAGCGTCGCGGAGGGCTCGTCGATCAGCTTGATGAGGCCCTTGCACACTTCGCGCAGGTTGTGCGGCGGGATGTGCGTCGCCATCCCGACCGCGATGCCGTCGGAGCCGTTGACGAGCAGGTTGGGGAACTTGCCCGGCAGCACGAGCGGCTCGCGGTACTTGCCGTCGTAGTTGTCGATGAAATCGACGGTGTCGCGTTCGAGGTCTTCGAGCAGCTCGGCGGCCGCGGGCGTCAGGCGCGCTTCCGTGTACCGGTGGGCGGCCGGCGGGAGGCCCGCGATCGAGCCGAAGTTCCCCTGGCCGTGGACGAGCCGGTAGCGCAGGTTCCAGTCCTGTGCCATGCGCACGAGCGAGTCGTAGATCGACGCGTCGCCGTGCGGGTGGTACCGCTTCATCGTCTCGCCGATGATCCCGGCGCACTTGCTGGTGGACGTGTTCGGCCCCAGGCCGAGGTCGTTCATCGCGACCAGGATGCGCCGCTGCGACGGCTTCAGCCCGTCGCGCACGTCCGGCAGCGCGCGGCTGATGATGACCGACTGCGCGTAGGTGAGGTAACTATCTCGAAGCTCGTCTATGATGTCGAGCGGGTTCACCGGTGCGGTCGTCGGCCCGGCGGGCGTCGGGTCGTCGGGACCGGTCGGCGGGGGGACTGGATCGGCCAAGAGGGCTCCTTGAAGAATGCTTCTCGCGGCCGGGAATCCGGCTTTTCCGTGGCGACTGCCGTTCTGCGGAGAACTCTGTTATTTTAGGGGAATGGCCGCTTCCGAACCAGCACCGTAGGGGCGGTCGCGGAACCTTTTTGTGGTGTCGGAAGTTCAATATGGGTAAGCCGTTCGGGCCGTTCCGGTCGGCGAGTTTCGGGAACACTCTGCGGGCGGACACTGTTATGCGTTCGATCGTCCTTTTCGTGACCTCTGCGGCCCTCATCGGAAGCGGGCTCGGGGCGTTTTCGCTCGCACTCGGTGCGCCACGACAGGACGAAAAGAAGGACGCCGCGCCCGCCGCGAAGACCTCCGACAAGTCCACGCCCGCGGCCGAACTGACCCGCACGAAATCGCTCAAGGCGAAGATGTCCGTCGCGTTCACCGACGCGCGCCTGGGCGACGTGCTGAAGGAGTTCGCGGCCCAGGTGGACATGAAGGCCGACGTGCAACTGATGTGGACGTACGGGCCGAACTTTCCGTTCGCGCAGAAGGTCACCTACAGTTGCAAGGACAAGCCGCTGGAAGTCGCGCTGGACGAACTGTTCACGAAACTCGGCGGTCCGGGCTACGTCGTCGTGTCGAAGGACGGCGACCGGCACGACGGGTGGGTGCTCCTGACGACGACCGGCGAGCGCGGGTCCGAGAAGGCGCAGCCGAAGGCGACCGCGCAAGAGGAGGCGGACGCGACCGACAAGCTCGGTCTGGCGAAGAAGCTGATCGACGCCGGAAAGAACGAGCAGGCGAGGACCGTTCTCGGGTACGTTATCAAGAAGTACCCGACCGCGAAGGCGACCGCGGAGGCGAAGGAGCTGCTGGCGAAACTGGAGAAGTAGTAGGCACACTCCGTGTGCCGTCACTTTACGAGTGATGTCGCAACGGCACACGGAGTGTGCCTACTACTTTGAGGACACTCCCGTGAGCGGCATCTGGGGGGGGCGTGACGTGCCGTGGATTCCGCCCGAGTTGGCGGAACCGGACGGCTTCGTCGGCGTCGGCGGCGATCTCGCCCCGCGGACGCTCCTGCGCGCGTACGCGGAGGGCGTGTTCCCGTGGTTCAACGAGGGCGACCCGATCCTGTGGTGGTCGCCGGACCCGCGCGGCGTCATCGACCTGCACGCCGACGCCTCCACCCACCCGGGCGCCACGCCCGGCTACGGCGCGCTGCACGTCTCGAAGCGGCTGGCCCGCACGATCCGCTCCGGCAAGTTCCGGGTTACGGTGAACCAGTGCTTCCCGACCGTGATGCGCGCCTGCGGCGAGTGTCGGCCCGAAGGCACCTGGGTGACCTCCGACATGCTCGCGGCGTACACGGAACTGCACCGCCTGGGCCACGCGCACAGTGTGGAAACGTGGGTGAAGTCCGACGAGGACCCGGACGCGTGGGAACTGGCGGGCGGGACGTACGGGGTGTCGGTGGGCGGGCTGTTCGCGGCGGAGTCGATGTTCTACCGCGTCACGGACGGCTCGAAGGTGGCGCTGGCGGCGCTGGTGCGGCGGCTCCGCGAGCGCGGGTTCGTGCTCCTCGACGTGCAGATGAAGACGGAGCACACGGGCCGCATGGGCGCGACGGAGGTCCGGCGCAAGGACTACCTGAAGCGCCTGCGCCGCGCGATCGGCGTGACCGGGGTGAGCTTCGTGTGAGGCGGTCAAGAGCCTTCGGAACTGTCGGCGCCCGTATCACCGCCGTCGCCGTCGTCCGGGTTGCTCAGCATCCGGATGATTTGTCGCGCGAGCGGCTCCTTGATCTCGCGGTGCCGCGGAACCGCCTGTGAAACGCCGGTGGTCGGGTTCCGGTACCAGTCGTGCTTCCCGCCGTGGCGGATCAGCACGCACCCCAACCCCTCGATCGTTCGGATGAGGTCCGCGCGCTTCATGGGATGGTCAACTCGCCGACCTTCCGCGCGCCCGGGATGTGTCCGCCGCTCAGGTCCTGGTACAGGTCCGTGAGGTGCTCGATGAGATCGACCAGCGTCTCGCCCTGTGTCCAGTAGTCGGGGTAGTCCTGTAGGTAGCCGAGCCAGGCGTCATCTTCCTGCCAGTAAACGTATTTGATTGTTCGCACCGCCAACACCTCCGCGATTTCTACTTCGCCCGCGTACCCTCTTGCACCAAGGCCGCAGCCTCATCGGTGAACAAGTCGGTGCAGTTGATAATTGACACGTCGTCGAGGTCTTCGATGAGCCGACGGACATTCTCTGTAATCGAGCGAGTAGGACTGAAGTACAGACCATCGGGGTTGCGATCGTCTGCAATGAAGCCAAGATCATCCCGTTTGACAATTTCGTTCTGGAGATACCCCGCGACCGTCTCTCTGGTGACGAGGCAGAGGAAACAGCGACCACCTTCTTGGCAAAACTTGACTGAGTTAAGCGTCGGGCGAAGACTTAACCCGTATTTCCGTTGGAGTTGTGGGAGGATCTCGATCTCGTTGCTTGGCTCGGCACTCGATGCAATTGTGGACTCGTTCCGGGCATCGCGGCCGATGGCTAACTTCGCAATCACCGCAGACGAGATCGTCGCCGCAGCGGCGATCAAAGCGACCCAGACAGCAGTTTCCATAAACGGTCCTCCCCTTTTACTTCTTCTCGACAAGTATTCGGTGGCGGATGACCTCCATTGCGCCAACCGTGGTTCGGAATGAGAGAAACCGCTTGGCGTCGTTTGTTGCTGTCGATTCTCGCAGTTTGTTCGGGTGTCCATCCGTTCGTTATTCCACTTTGCTTGGCCTTATTCCCCTAACCCCTTGTCCCACTCGTCCATCTGCCGCTCCAACTCCTCGTACGTCAGCCCCGCGGGCGGGGCGGGCGGCGGCTCGGCGGTGCGGTCGCGCGTCTGGCGCAGCGCGTCCTCCAGTCGGCGCACCCACGCCGGCACGTCGAGGCCCACGCCGCTCACGATCGCTTCCAGCGGCTCGATCGCCGTCCGCAGCCGCGCGAACGCGGGGTTGTCCTCCGTTAACCCGGACCGCGCCGCCGCGGCGGCCGCGGCCACCTGCGCCGCGGCGCGGTCGATCTCCAGGGGCCGTGTGAAGCGCTCTTCCAGGCGGTCGCGCACGGTCCGGAGCTTCACCCCGTAGCGCGTCTCGCGCTCGTTCAGTTCGTTGAGCAGGTCGTCGGAGTACTTCACCGTGTCGCGCGCGATCATCGACCGCCATTGCGCCGCCAGGTCGTCGTAGCCGCGCTGGCACAGGCACTCGTGCGCCAGCGACAGCGGACGCATCTTCCACGCCAGCCGGTCGTACCGCACCTTCAGCCGCAGCATGTCCAACAGGATGTGGATGTTCTCGCCGTAGTCGGACTGCGTCGTCGTCGTGTTGTAGTCGCGGTACTCGTCGTAGTGCTCGACCAGCGCCTGGAGCACCACCTCCGCGGCCCGCGCGGTCCGGGGCTTGTCCACCGCCCCCGCGTCCCAGTCGGTCACCAGTCGGGGGCGCTTCGCGTTCGTTTCGCCGCTCTCGGTCTCCTGGTCCAGCCACGCCGACACGCCGCGGGCCAGTATCCCGCGCATGTTGGAGAGGCCGAGGAACGGGACGGTGAACAGGTCGCTGCCGTACTTCGCCACGAACCCCTTCACCGGCTCCCAGTCGTCGTCCTCGCTCACGGTCTCCAGCACCGACAGCCGCAACGACTGACTGTGCTGCTGCCACAGCTCCTGGAACTGCCGCGCGATCTCCAGGAGCGCGGTCGCCAGTGCCCCGTCCTCGTCGGTCGCGTCCGGTGCCCAGGTCGCGGCCGCGTCGAGGAGCGTTTCCACCACCCCGGTGAGTGCGGTGCGGAACAGTTGGTCGAAGCTGCTAACCCGGCGGCCCTCCGGCGGGTTGTTCCACTCCATCTGCCGCGCGAGCTTCGTGAGCTGAAACGTCTCGCGCAGCAGGCCGAGCCGCGGCAGCCGCGTGACGAGGTCTTCGAGCACCGCCAGCGCGGTCTGCGCCTGGAGCACCTCGCGCGGCTTGCCGCCGTCGGACGGCGGACAGTACAGGAGCGGCTCGCGGCGGAAGTGGATCGTGAACGCCGGAAGGAACTGCCGCACGCTCGCCGCGTCGCCCCGGCCGATCGCCCGCACGATCCGGACGAGCAGCGGCTCCCACGCGGGCGGCCGAACCGCGTCGGAGTCGTGTGCCGACGGAAGTTCCGGCCCCGGCGCGCGGACCGCGGCCAGCGCCAGCGCCGCCCGGCGCACCTCGACACAGGCCGACACGCCGAGGTCGAGCAGGTGCCCCTTGATCGCGCGGCGGCGGTCGAACTCGATCATCCCCTCGTGCCCGCCGGACGGGTCGGGGACCGTGACGGCCGTGAGCCGTTCGAGGAACGTGTCGAGCGAGTCGTTGGCGCGCCGCGCCGCGGTGAGCCAGCCGGCCAGCGCGGCGTCGCCCGCCGGGCCGGCGATCGCCCACACGTCGATCCGGGCCGCGAGCCGCCACAGCTTCGCGACCGCGTGCAGGAAGCCGAGCTTGTCCTCGATCGCCTCCGACTGCCCTTCGAGCGAGAACTCCCCGACCGGCTCCGGCGGATCGCCCGCCACCGAGCCTTCCACGCCGTCGTCGGTCGAGTCCTTGTACGTCATCCCCTCGTAGGCCGAGGCGAACTGGTCGCCGTCCCCGTCCTCGTCCTTCTCGCGGGCGCGCCTCTCCCCGAGCCACTCGTGCGGCTGGAGCCAGTCCTCGTGCGCGTTCGCCTCGAGCAGCTCGAAGAACCGGCGGAGCAGGGCGGCGCGCCCGGCCCCGAGGTCGGACGCGGCCACCCCGCGGAGCCACCGCTCGGCCAGGTGCTCGAACGAGGCACCGGGCTCGTCCAGCGGGAGCAGGCCGGTCGCGGCCTTCCACTCGCCGCGCTCGACGAGCGGCTCGATCACCTGTGCGAACGCGGTCGGGCTGGTGAACCCCTCGCGGTGCTGCCGCCAGAACGAAACGTCGTTCGAGTTCGGCTTCTTCTGGTTGTCCCCCCCCGCTTGCGACCACGCGGCCAGCGCGTCGGCGACGTGGGCGGCCGCGTCGGCGCGCTCGCCGCCGACGATCCGCGGCATGTCGTTGACGGTGGAGGTGGCGAACTTGTCCCACCACTCCGCGAAGTGGCGCATGTTCTCGGTGAGCCGCCCGCGGGTCGCGTCCTCGGCAACGGCCGCCGCGGCGCTCGCGCGGGCGTACAGGTCGAGCTGTCGGCCCGCGATGTGGATCAGCTCCTCGGCGCGCGGGTCGCGGACGGTGTCCTCGCGGCCCGGGAAGATCGGGAAGAGCCCCTGATAGCCCAGGACGTTCCACGGGTCGATGAGCGCGCCGCAGTCGATCCCGCGCCGGAGCAGGTCCTCCACTTCCGCCAGAAGCGGGACGGCGTCCGCGGGCCGCGACTGGTCGGCGGCGAAGCCCGCCTCGGTCTGGCGGATGCGGATCTCGGTCCCGAACCGGACCGCGGGGGCCGCGATCCTGGCCGACTGCGCGCGGGCGGCCGCGGGGTAGCCCATCGCGGCGTAGAACTGCGCGAGCCGGCGGTCCTGGAGGTGCGAGGCGCGCTGCGTCGCGATGGCCTGGTTCAAGAACTGCCGGACGCCCGCGAACGGCTGCTTGCGCTTTTCGGCCTCGGCCCGCAGGCGCTCGCCGTGCGCGCCGGGCAGCGCCCTCAGGAGCCGCTGGTAGAACGCGTCGCGGTAGCGGGCGATCCGCGGGACGAGCTTCGACAAGGTGATCGTCGAGTCGTGGTAGTTCGGCCCGGCGCCGCTGACGCCCGCGCCCATCAGGATCGTGCCCGCGAGCACCGCGGCCGCCTCGAACAGCCGCTCGCCCGCGTCGCCGACCGCGTGCGGCCCCGGCGCGACCCAGGTGAGCAGCGTGTCGAGCGTCATCTGCCGCAGCACGAAGCGGCGGAAGTGGCCCGCGTTGTCGATGGTGTGCGGGTCCCACTCGCCGAAGAGGACGTTCGGCCGCTTGTTCACCGGGTGGAAGTGGTCGTGCGCCCGCGGGTCGAACGCGAGTTCGTCGAGCTTTGTGGGGTCGAAACTGGCTTCTTCGAGGAGCGCCGGTTCGGTCTCGTTGAGGAGCTTGAGCGCGGGGCGGATGATGTCCGCGTAGGCGCCCGGCCCGACCCCGGCGCCGGCGAGCGCGACCGGCACGGGTCGGACCTTCTCGTGCGGGTAGAACTCGGTGTTGGGCCGCGTCTCCAGCACCGCGATGGGCCGGTACCCGACGTAATCGTTGAGCAGGTTGAGCGCGCCGGAGACGAGCCGCTCGGGGGCGTCCCAGGGCGGACCCTGCTTCAGCACCGCCTCGCAGCAGCGGGCGAGGAAGAGCGGGCCGAAGAGCATCGAATCGGGCTGGTGGGCGAGCAGGTCGGCGTGGTGCGCGCGGTAGGCGCGCGGGAGCTTCACGAGCGCCGCGTCGATGACCGCGCGGACCTGGGTGGGGTCGCGGAAGGCCGCGGAGCCGGCGCCGACGAGCGGGTCGAGTTCGTGGGCGAGCCACTGCGGCAGCGTGACCCACGGGGCCGCGTCGCCGCTGTCGATGAGGTGCGCCCCGGCGTCGGCCAGCCCCTTCTGGAACCGCGGGTCGGGCCGCCCGTCGGAGAAGTTGAGGTAGCCGAGCAGTTTGGCCGGTTCGGTCTTGCGGGACAGTTCGTGAAAGATGCCGTCCATTCCGGCGCCGTTCCTTGATTCTGCGCGCCGGGGGCCACCGCTCCGGCGCGTCGCTACAGCATAAAACAACATCGCCGGGCGAGGAAGGCCACGGCACTCGGGAAGCGGTCCGCTCGCGAAGACTACGGGACCATTCTATCACGCTCGCGCGCCGAGCAACACCACCGCGGTGCCCCATGTCCGATCCGATTCGCCTCGTCGCGCTGGTCAGCGGTGGCGGGACGACCTTGCAGAACCTGATCGACCGCATCGCGGCCGGCGCGCTGCCGGCGCGCGTGGCGGGCGTCGTGTCGAGCCGCGCCGACGTTAAGGGCGTGACGCGGGCACAGAGCGCCGGGATTCCGGTCAGTGTGGTGGAGCGGGGCACGGGGGGCACGCGCCGACCGCTCACCTCATGGAGTGACGAGGTGTGGGCGGCCGTTCGGGCCTTCGAGCCGCAACTCGTGTGCTTCGCGGGGTGGCTTCATCTCCTGCCGATCCCGGAGGACTTCCGCCATCGTGTTCTGAACATTCACCCGTCGCTCTTACCGGCCTTCGGCGGGAAGGGGATGTACGGGGAGAACGTCCACACGGCGGTGCTCGCCTACGGCGCGAGGGTGAGCGGCTGCACGGTTCATTTCGCGGACGACACCTACGACACCGGCCCGATCCTGGTGCAGCGGTGCGTGCCCGTGAAGGAGGGCGACACCCCGGACACGCTCGCGGCGCGCGTGTTTCAGGCGGAGTGCGAGGCTTACCCGGAGGCGATCCGCATGATCGCCGAGGGGCGGGTGACGGTGCAGGGGAGGCGGGTGGTGATATCGGGGTGAATCGAGCTGGGGGTTCCGATGCCGTCGATCGTATCCGCATCCGGTGCTGGTGGCGACGAAGGTGGACCGCGCAGGTTCACCCTCGAAGAGTATCACAAGCTGATTCAACTCGGCATCCTCACCGAAGGCGACAACGTCGAACTTCTCGAAGGGAGCCTCGTTGCCCAGCTACCACGCGGCGTGGCGCACGACTACGCGGCGACCGTCCTCGCGGCAGAGCTACGCTCGTTGGTACCGGAAGCGTTCGTCCTCAGCCCGCGGTGTGCTCTGACGCTGCCTCCCGACAGCGAGCCGGAACCGGACCACTCCGTCGCGCGGGGGCCGCACGCCCTCTTTCGCCATCGACACCCCGGCCCGGCCGACACGGCGCTAGTAATCGAAGTGGCCGCGTCGTCGCTGGCACGCGACCGGATCGACAAGGCCCGCGTCTACGCCCGCGCCGGTCTCCCCGTCTACTGGATCGTGAACGTGATCGACAAACAGATCGAGGTGTTCACGCGACCGAGCGGCCCGTGCGACGCACCCGCGTACGCCCAACGGGACGTGTTCGCGGTCGGGGCGAGCGTGCCCGTCGTGCTCGACGGCGACACGGTCGGGGCGATCGCCGTCGCCGACGTGATGGGCTGACTCACCCCGCGGGCTTCTCGCCCCCGTCGCCGGCCCTCTGGCCCGGCTTGCGGAACTTCGCGGGCAGCTTCGGCGCTTCCACCGGCGGCGCGGGCGGCTTCGCCTTCAGCGCCTTGTCCGCGATGTCGGTCCGGTAGTGCATCCCGGGGAAGTTGATCCGCTTCACCGCCTCGTAGGCCCGCGCCTTCGCCGCCGCGAGCGTGGCGCCCAGCGCCGTCACGCCCAGCACGCGGCCGCCGTCGGTCAGCACGCGGTTCTGGGCGTCGAGCTTCGTGCCCGCGTGGAACACCTTCACGTCCGGCACCGCGTCGGCGTCCGACAGGCCGGTGACGATCTTCCCCGTCGCGTACTTGCCCGGGTAGCCGCCCGAACAGAGCACCACGCACACCGCGGGGCGCGGGTCCCACTCCACCTTCCCCTCGAAGTCCTGGAGCCGCTCGTCGGCCACCGCTTCGAGCAGGTCGAGCAGGTCCGTCTTCAACCGCATCATCAGCGCCTGCGTTTCGGGGTCGCCGAACCGGCAGTTGAACTCCAGCACCCGCGTGCCCTGGTTCGTCAGCATCAGGCCCGCGAACAGCGTCCCCTGGAACGGGAACCGTTCGTTGTGGTAGCCGCGCTTCATGGCGTGGATCGTCGGGAAGAAGACGGTCCGCTCCCACTCCTTCATCAGCTCCGGCGTCGCCACCGGGGCCGGGCAGTAGACGCCCATCCCGCCGGTGTTCGGGCCGGTGTCGCCGTCGCCGACCGCCTTGTGGTCCTGGCACGCCGGCAGCGGCAGGAACGTCCGCCCGCTGACCAGCGCGAGCACCGAGACCTCTTCCCCTTCGAGCCGCTTTTCCACCACGATCTGCTTGCCGGCCTTCTCGCCGAACTCCTCCCGCGTCATGATCCGTTCGACCGCCCGGACGGCGTCCTCCGCGGTCTTGCACACCACCACGCCCTTGCCCGCGGCCAGGCCGTCGGCCTTCACGACCACCGGGTAATCGCGCGTGCTGATGTAGTCGCGCGCCGGCTGCGGGTGGTCGAACACGTTGAACTCCGAGGTCGGCACGTCCGCGTGGCGCATCAACTCCTTCGCGAACACCTTGCTCCCCTCGATCCGGGCCGCGTCCTTCGACGGCCCGAACACCTTGAACCCCTTGTTGCGGAGGAAGTCCGCCAACCCGGCCGCGAGCGGGTCCTCCGGGCCGATCACCACGAGCCCGATCTTCTCCTTGGTGCAGAACCGCTGGAGCTTGTCCGTCTCGTAGTGATCGATGGGCACGTTCGTGATGCCGTCGCGTGCGGTCCCGGCGTTACCCGGTGCGCAGAACACCTTTTCCGCACGCGCGGACTGCTTCAACCGCCACGCCAGCGCGTGCTCCCGACCACCCTTGCCGATTAAGAGGACGTTCATCGCGTTCCGGTCCGTTTCCGTGTGGGAAAGCCATTTTATCCGTGCTTCAAACGAAAGCGAGCGGGCGAGACATTATCGCGCTCCGCGAGCGGAATTCCTCTCGACTTATGATTTTGTTTCGTCTAGGCTAAATGGTGTGTTAGCCTCGGCTACTCGCGGGAGGCCTTTACTGTGCGTGCGTTTCGGGTCGGCGGGCTGGTGGCTGCCGCGGGCTTGTGCGGCGCGATACTTGCGATCGGGCTGCCCGGCTGTTCGAGCGGACAGCCCGCGTTCAAGGAGCCGCCGGTTCGCGTCGTCGTCACCACGACCATGATCGCGGACCTCGTGAAGCGCGTCGGCGGCGATCGCGTGACCGTCGAAACGCTGATGGGGCCGGGCGTGGACCCGCACCGCTACCTGCCGTCGCTCGACGACCGCAAGAAGATCGAGGCGGCGCACCTCGTGTTCTTCAACGGGCTGCACCTCGAAGGGAAGATGACCGACACGTTCGAGAAGAGTCGCGGGCGCGTCCGCGGGCACGCGGTGACCGACGCGATCGACCGATCGCTGCTCCGCCACGCCGACGTGGACGGCGGCGAGCACGACCCGCACGTCTGGTTCGACGTGGCGCTGTGGAGCCGGTGCGTCGCCCCCGTTAAGGACGCGCTCGTCGCTCTCGACCCGGCCGGGAAGGACACTTACGAGAAGAACGCGGCCGACCACCTGAAGGAACTCGACGCGCTCGACAAGGAGGTGCGCGCCGAACTGGCGACCGTACCGCCCGCGAAGCGGAAGCTGGTCACGTCGCACGACGCGTTCGGGTACTTCGGTCGGGCCTACGGGTTCGAGGTGCGGGGGCTTCAGGGCGTGAGCACCGCCAGCGAGTCGGGTACGAAGGACGTGAAGGAGCTGGTCGATTACCTCGGCGCGAACAAGATCCCCGCGGTGTTTACGGAGACGTCGGTGCCGGACGCGGGTTTGAAAACGGTGCTCGACACCTGTCTGCGCGACCACCAGCACGCGGTGAAACTGATCGGCGGCGCGGACGCGCTCTACTCGGACGCGCTGGGCGAACCCGGCACGCCGGGTGCAACGTACGTCGGGATGATCCGGCACAACGTGTCGGTGATCGTGAACGCGCTCAGGTAGGCCGGCCGTGCCTTTGAGGGTTGAGGTTTCCGCATGTCCGCTACGACCGCGACCGTCGCTGCACTGAAGGGCGTTGTGGGCGCTCCCGCGGCCGCACGCGCTCCCGCGCCCCACGCCCCGGCCACCGCGCCGCCCGCGATCGAGGTTCACGACCTCACCGTCGCGTACCGCGACAAGCCCGTGTTGTGGGACATCGACCTCGCGGTGCCCGGCGGCGTGCTGATGGCGGTGGTGGGGCCGAACGGGGCCGGGAAGACGACGCTCGTGAAGGCGATGCTCGGGCTGGTGAAGCCCGTTTCCGGCGCGGTGCTCGTTCACGGCAAGCCGTACTCGCCGCGGTCGCAGACCGTGGCATACGTCCCGCAGCGCGGGACCGTCGATTGGGACTTCCCGACCACCGTCTTCGACGTGGCGCTGATGGGCACCTACGGCCGGCTGGGGTGGTTCCGTCGGCCCGGCGCGGCCGAGCGCGCCGCGGCCGCCGACGCGCTCGCCCGCGTGGGGATGAGCGCGTTCGCGGACCGGCAGATCAGCCAGCTTTCGGGCGGGCAGCAGCAGCGCGTGTTTCTGGCCCGCGCGCTCGCTCAGGACGCGCCCGTCTACCTGATGGACGAGCCGTTTCAGGGCGTGGACGCGGTGACGGAAAGGGCCATAGTCGACATCCTCCGCGAACTGCGCGCGCGGGGCCGAACGGTGGTGGTGGTTCACCACGACCTGCAAACGGTGCCGGAGTACTTCGACTGGGTGACGCTCCTGAACGTGCGGAAGATCGCCAGCGGCCCCGTGAGTAGCGTGTTCACCGACGCGAATCTGAAGGCGACTTACGGCGAGAAGGCCGCGGGGCTGACAAACGAACCGGGGTGAGCCTCCGGTCACAGATCCAGGTCCCACACCGCGATCGCCCCGCGCGGCCCGGCCGCCGCCGCGAGGGTCCCGTCGGGCGCCACCGCCACCGCCCGCAACACGCCGACGTCCCACTTCCACTTCCGCACCTGTTTCCAGGTGGTCGTGTCGTAGACGATCACCGACGGGCCGTCGTTGGCGAGCAAGAGGTAGCGCCCGGACGGGTCGAACGCCGCGGCCGGCGGCTCCATCGTGCTCTTGAACTTCCCCTCCACGATCGCCGGGCGCTTCTTGAGGTCGTTCGCGTCCCAGACGCGCAGCCCGGTTCCCGACCGCAAGACCAGTTTGTCGCCCTGCGGTGAGGCGAGAAGTTGCTGAACCCGCTGCTGTGGGGCGGCGTGCTCCTCTTCCGGTTCGCCGTCGGCCGCGCGGCGGACCGTCACCTCGATCCGCCACGCCGCGCTGTCGAGCAGGTTCGCCGAAAACCGGACCGTGGCGGCGGTGGCGAACCGGTCCGCCCCGAGCCGGGTCACGCTCCGCACGTCCGTGTGCGTCGAGAGGTTGCGGTGCCACGCGTACTCCAGGCCGGCGGGCGTCAGCGTCCAGCCGTAGAGCCGGTAGCACGACGATTCCGCCGCGCGCTCCTCGTCGTAGTGCGAGTGGCCGAGGCCGACGAGCTGCGAGCCGTCCGCGGCCGCCGCGTGTCCGTACCAAGTACAGAACGGAAAGGGCCGCGCCGTGCCCGCCGGAACGTCGATGAGTCGGAAGGGGTTGTCCCGCGGCGGGGCGGACCGGTTCGAGTGACCGACCGCCCATCGCCCACCGGGGAGAAAGTGGAGCGCGCCGACCATCGTTTCGCCGCCCGCCACGAACGGGACCGCGGTGCGGTCGGCAAGGTTCCACGCCCGGACGTCGTGGTGCCGTCCCTGGGCGGCGTAGAGCGTGGCCCCGTCCGGCGCGAACGCGAGCGACTGAACGGGTCCTTCGCCGTGGAGGACCAGCATGACCGCCACCCGTTTGATCCGGTGCGCGACTTCCGCAGCACCTCCCGGAGTACCGTGGCGATGTTCTATGCGGCGCCGTGTCGGCGGTGCGCCCCTTCGAACGTCAAGCCCGGGAGCGCCATCGTCTGCGGCTGATCGCGAGGCGCGGCGCCCGGCCTCACGGCGCCATCGGCTCGGCCGGGTCCGGATCGGGGTCGTCGGCCGGCCCCGGTTGGTCCGGTTCGGCGCCCGGGTGCTCCCGGCCCACCGGGAACGCGCCCGGCGGCTCGGCGCCCTCGTCGGTCGTCGGTCCGAACAGCTTCGGCGGAGGCGCGGGAACGTTCGGGACGAGTGCCGTGAGCCGGTAGAAGCCGAACACCCCGATCGTGGCCAACAGCACGATTCCGAACGCGACGCCCGCTCCGGGCGCCGGCTGCCCAGTCGGTGAACCTGACATGCGCCGACCCTCTCACGGACCCGCGGCAGCGAGCGGCCCGTCGGGGTGGAATACCCGCAACCGGTCGACCTGTCACCCCCGATCGGCGATCCGAAACAACACGGACCGGAACCCGCCCCGCCCGCTCGCGTTCACGCGGCGTCGACTTCCCGGCGCGACGTGCGGCCGGCCGGCCGCTCGTCGCACGGCCGGGAAACTTCGAGGCTACGGCAGGGGCGGGATACTCGGCGGTCGACCCGGGCGCGGCAGCGGTAGCGGCAGGGCCTCCGGCTGGGGCTGGGTTTGACCCGGGGCCGGATCTGGGGCCGGGTCCGGGTCCGTGACCGGTGCGGGGGCATCCACCGGGTTCGGGTCCGCTACCGGCGAAGGACCCGCGCCGGCCGGGGCCGAGCCGGGGGCGCCGACCGGGTAGTAGTTACCCGTCGCGGGGTCCCAGTAGTAGTAGCTGCCCGTCGCGGGGTCCCAGTAGCAGACGCAGCCGTACCGCTGGGAGTAGCCCCAGTACGTCCAGCGGGGGTGATTCCGACCCGTGTAGTGCCCCACCGGATGCCTCTGGCCGTGCGTCCCGTGGGCGTTCCCGGCCGGCGTCGGGGCACCGGACGGAATCACCCGGGGCGTCCGAACCGGTGCGACCGGCGTGGGGCGAACGTGCCCCCGCACGCCGCCCGGCCCGGCGTGCCCGGCTATCGCGGTTCCGGCGACCAACCCGGTCGCCAGAACACTCGTCAAGAACGTCCTCATCGGAGTTCCTCGTCGTTGTCGTCAGGTGGACCGTGCGGTGTGCCCGGTCCACCTGGTTGAGCGGAAACGCCGACGCGGTGTTACCGAAAATCCGCTCGCAGACCGGCTCACGAGCGGGCGGACCGGAAAAAGGAGAAAACGCCGGCCGGGGCCGCACGTCCGCGGGTGCTGGGTGGTCGATCTGGTGCTTGGGAAGGAATGGCCGAATGCGAGCGGTCCGGCGCCCGTTCGCGCCGCTATCTTCCCCTCTGCGGTCCGGCGGGCCGCGCAGAGCTGTGACTGCGGTGTTACGCAGCGGGTGGTTCGTCAGTGCCGGTCAGATGAAGCCCCAGACCCGGCAGGCCCGCCCGCGTTTTGGGGCCGGCCTGTGGACCTCGGGAATGATCCGCCCGCCGGACCGCAACTCCGCGAAACGAAAATGCCGGCGGGTTGTCACACCGTCGCCGGCCGAGATCAGCTGCGGATGCGGAACGTGATCCGCCCGCGGGTCAGGTCGTACGGCGAGATCTCCACCTTCACCCGGTCGCCCGGGATGATGCGGATGTAGTGCTTGCGCATCTTCCCCCCGATGTGGGCGATGATCTCGCCGCCGATGTCGAGTTCCACCCGGAAGGTCGTATTCGGCAGGGCGGTCTTGACGCGGCCCTCGACCTCGATCGACTCTTCCTTCAGCTTCTGCATTAAGACACCTCGGTGCGAACAAAAAAGCCCACAGGCGGAGACCACACCTGCGGGCATACACGGACATGATACCCGACCCCGCGTCACATTACGAGGCCGAATCCCGACCGGGTCGCCAGCAGGTGCGCGAGCACGCACCCGGATCACGAGGTTCTGCGGACCGCCCCCACGTGGTACGCCCGGCACGGGGCGTGCAAGCAAGGTACCGCCCGCCCCAATCCGAGAGCAACCGGTCATGACGAACGACGAGAGCCGGATGTTGGTGAACGTGTTCGAGACGATCGGGCACGCCGAGCGGGCGGTCGGCTCGCTCCTGGCCGATGGATACCACCCGGGCCAGATCGCCGTCGTCGAGACGGCCCAAGAGGCCCACGGACTGGGACCCGTGCTCACCCGCTTGGGGGTCACGGCGGAACTGGCGGGGTATTACGAGAACGAGGTGCGGGACGGCCGGGTGCTGGTGGCCGTGCGGCACGCCCCGGGCGACGCCGACGACGTGCGCACGACCCTGGCCCGCAACGGCGGCGCGGTGCGGGTGCCGCTCTGGCTGCGCGACCGCCGCACCTGACACCGCGGGCGCGGACCCCCGGCGGCGCCCGGCGGTCAACTGCGGCCCCGAGCGGGCTTGGCGTCCAGTGCGTCGCTGGCGTACCGCAGAACGATCGATAAGACCCCGGTGGCGAGGACGGTCGCCACCAGCGAACCGCCCATCCACACCCAGCGGTCGTTGCCCTGATGCACCATGGGCGCGAGCAGAGTGGACATGGCGAGCCCGAAGCAGACGGCGGTCAACAGGCCGATGAGCAGAACCTTCCAGGCCGGCATAGATGTGTCCTAACGGAGTAGTCACGCGGGGGCCGAAAGGCCACCCACACTGTAGATTCTAAAGTTTTTAAAATTTTTTATCCAGTCGATTATTTCAGGGACCGGGAATCGGACGGCCCCGAAGTGACGGGCGCTGCTGTCCCAATGCAAACGACCGACGCCGAGGCCCCGCACCGGCCGCGAGTCGATCGTAGGGGCGTGGCCCGAACCGGGCGAATCCCGGACGTGTGTCTACAGCTTCAGGTCCAGTTCTCGCCCCAGTCATAACGGTCGAGGAGGGGGGCCAGGTCGGTCTTCAGGCTCTCGACCAGTTGGAGCAGTTCGCCGAGGCTTATGAACACCTCCTGTTCCTCGACCTCTCCGTAGTACAATTCGTTCCGCACCGTGATGCGGAACCCGGCCAGGAAGACGTCCTCGTCGAAGAAGATGGCGAACCGCTTCACGGCCGGATCGACCCGGAGGTGGCGCCGCACCAGGCCGTTCCCCCGCTCCGCGTATACGAACTCGTCGCCCCGAACGAACGAGAACGCCCGGCCGCACGACCGGCACTTCCCGTCCCACTTCGCGTGCCAGGGACGGTCCTCGTCCTGCCACTCCAAACCGGGCGTGTCCGCGGCGGGTTCGAAGAACTCGGCCACCGGCTCCCGACAGTCCGGGCACGCGGGCGGTCGGGGCTTGGGCGCGCGAGAGAAGGGGCGCCGGAACCGGCCGGGGGGCTGGTACCGTCCGGCGCCGTCGATCGGCTCCGACTTATCCCGTCGGCACACCTCACACGCCCCACCGACGACCGTTCTCGCCCACCCGCAGTGCTGACAGTCGCTCCGGTCGTCCCGTGCGGGCGGAGGTGGCGGCGTTTCGCCCGGCGGCCGGCTCGCGGTCTCACCGAGACGGATCTCGGCCGAGCACCGGGGACAAGACAGGGTGCGTGGCGTCGCTTCATCAAGAAGTGTCAGGCGCACGCCGCACGTGGGGCAGTTCGTTACAACCGGCACTCCCGCTTCCTCCCCGGCCCAAACGGTCTATCCCAACCGCGGATTCATCGCGAAGAACAGCACCACCGCCACGGCGATGGCGAGGACCAGGCAGCCGCACCCACACGCCACCGGCGCCCCGGGTCGGAACCGCCCGCCGCTCACCGACCGTTCGGCGCCGGTGCGGCCGTAAATGTCCCGGGCGCGTTTCGCTGACATAATGATGATCCCCAACGAAGAACGCCGGCGGGGTTGTCCCACGCCGGCGCCGTGCCGCGAGTCGCCCATACCACGCGGCCAGTTGATCGTAACCGCGACGGCGGAGCTGGGCAACAACCAACGCGTGTTCTTGAGGCTATTGCGCGTTCGGCGTGCGCCAGGATTTGCAGAGGATCACATGCTCATTCACGCCACCAAGCCCTTGTTTCCCTGGGACGAACTCGAACTCTCGCCCACACTCGGAACCATCAAAGAAGCACTCCGAGCGATCCCCGATGCGCAACTGCTCGCCGCA
>JAFKJJ010000685.1 GCA_017306025.1 Planctomycetota bacterium | reverse complement strand
TGACACGCGCGGTGAAGGGGGAGGTTCGCCCGGTCTGCCACGTCGCCAAACCGCCGATGCTTCCGAACCTGCCCGGCCAGGACACCGCCCGCGAACCGATGGCCGGGCTGATGCGGCAGGCCCGTGCGGCCGAGAAGTTGCCCGGCGTGCTTTCTGTCAGCCTGATGGCCGGATTCCCCTACGCGGACGTGCCCGAGATGGGAGCGAGCGTCATCGCCGTGACCGACGGGAACCGCGCCGAGGCGAAGAACGTCGCCGAGGAACTGGCCGGCGCGATGTGGGCCGTTCGGGAGCAACTGAACGTTGTCAGCCCGCAACCGGAAGAGGCCGTTCGCAAGGCGCTCGCCTGCACCAAGCCGCCGGCGCTCCTGATCGACCTCGGCGACAACATCGGCGGCGGTTCGGCCGGCGACGGCACGGTTCTGCTCGCGGAGCTTCTCAAACAGCACGCGCGAGGGTTCGTCGTGCCGATGTTCGCGCCCGGGGCGGTCGAACAGGCGAAGGCCGCGGGTGTGGGGGCAACGGTGGAGGTGACCGTCGGCGGCTCGACCGGGCCGATGCACGGCCCGCCGGTCCGGGTGCGCGGGACGGTTCGGTCGCTCCACGACGGGAAGTGGGTGGAACCGGAGGCGCGGCACGGCGGGCGGCGGCAAAACGACCAGGGCCACACCGCCGTACTCGACCTCGCCGACGGCAACCTGGTCGTACTGAACTCGCTCCGCACGCCGCCGTTCAGCCTGGGGCAGCTCACGAGCCTCGGCGTCGACCCGACGGCCGCGCGCGCGATCGTGGTGAAGGCGGCGGTCGCGTACAAGGCCGCGTACGCGCCGATCGGCGGGACGATTATTGAAGTGGACACACCGGGGCTCACCGCGATCAACGCCGCGCGGTTCGAGTACACGCGCATCAAGCGGCCGATGTATCCGCTGGGCTGAGATGAGAAGAGAAGAGCTGCGGATGACGCGGAAGACACGGATCAGAAAAGAACGGAGTTCAAATTTGATCTCTCTTCTTGCTTGATCCGTGTCTTCTGTGTCATCCGCGGCTCTTTCTTCTTCACAAGATCCCGTACTTCTTGAACGCTTCCGTCGTGGTCATGCCGCCGGCGAGCGCCTTGCGCACCACGTTCTCGCCGCTCACCTTTTCCTCCGCGAGCCGCAGCGTCTCCTCCGCGGCGACGTTCGGCACGACCACGATGCCGTCGTGATCGGCGAGGATCAGGTCGCCCGGGTACACCAGCACGTCCGCGCACGAGATCGGGACGTTGTGCGCGACCACGTCGAGCCGGCCGAGGCTGTCGGCGGGGTGGTAGCCGACGTGGAACACGGGGAAGCTCATCGCCTTGATCGCCATCGAGTCGCGGGTCGGGCCGTCGAGGATCACGCCGCGGCAGCCGCGGTAGTTGGCCGCGGTCGAGAGCAGTTCGCCCCAGAAGCTGCACGCGGACTCCGTCACGACGAGCACGTCGCCGTTCTGGAGCGAATCGACCGCCGCGAGCTCGCCCGCGTAGGGGTGTGCCGGGTCGACGTCGCGGGCGGGGACGGTCTGCACGGTGAGCGCGAAGCCGGCGGCCTTCGCCTCCGGCCACAGCGGGCGGATGCGCGGGTGCATGCTCTGCGCGCGGAAGCCGATCCGGTCGAGCACGTCCGCGACGACGGGCGTATAAAGCCTGGCGAGCCGATCGACCCATTCGATCGGGCGCGGTGGGGTGGGCATGGTAGGTTCCGAAGTGTGTGAAGGAAGGTAGGTGGGAGAGTGTGCGGTTCAAGATAGTGAGCCGCGACCTTCTGAAATAGAGCCGCGACCGGAAGGGAGCGGG
>JAFKJJ010000684.1 GCA_017306025.1 Planctomycetota bacterium | reverse complement strand
GGGCAGCGGGTGCGAGGATGGCATGGCCGAGTCCGTCCGGGGCGAGGGTCGTGTGGTAACGCCATCGTCTCGGGCGGGCCGGCTCTCGTCTACTCGATGGTTGACCGCAACGGATCACGTCAAAGATAGGAAGTCGCGCAAAGTGCAGAACCTCCCGAAAGCCTTGAAAAGCAGGCAGTTGCCGAGGTTGTGTCAGAGCCTCTTAGCTCGACTGATGCACTTTTCGTAGCTGCCGCGGGGGTAGCATGGGGGTTGCTGAGGCTCCCGTGACCACCGCCCGCGGACGGCCGCCATGATTCTACCACCCGAGGCCGCGCCCCTGCTGGCCGCACTCGCCCCGCACCTCACCCACCCGACCCACGTCCGGCTCGCCACCCTCGCCGCGGCCGCCGTCCTGACCACCGGCCGCCGGACCGTGGCCAACGTCCTCCGCACCGTCGGCGGCCTCGCCGCCGGGCACCGCACCACCTACCAGCGGGTGCTGTCCTCGGCCCGGTGGTCGGGCCTCGAACTCGGGTGCGCCCTGGCCCGGTTCCTCCTCGACCGCCTCGCCCCGGACGGCCCGGTCCACCTGGCCGGGGACGACACGGTGGACGGGCACCCGGGCCGCACGGTCTACGGGAAGGGGCGGCACCGCGACCCGGTCCGGTCGAGCCACTCGTACACGGCCTGGCGGTACGGGCACAAGTGGGTGGTCCTCGCCGTCCTGGTCCAGTTCCCGTTCGCCGCCCGCCGGTGGGCACGGCCGGTGCTGATCGACCTGTACCGCACCCCCGAGGTCAGCAAGGCGGAGGGCGTTCGGCACCGCATCCCGGCCCAACTCATGTGCCGGCTGTTGCGCCTGCTGCTCCTCCGGTCCCCCGGGCGGACCTTCGTGTTCGCCGGGGATTCGAGCTACGGGACGCACGCGGTCGCCCGGTCCTGCCGCCGCCACCGGGACCGGCTGACCCGGGTCAGCAAGTGCCACCCGGACATCAACCTGTTCGCCCCGCCGCCGCCCTACGCCGGCAACGGCCGCCCGCGGGTGAAGGGCGCGCGGGTTCCCAAGCCCCGGCAGGCGGCGGCCACGGCCCGACGGTCCCGGCTCACGGTGGCGTGGTACGGGGGCGGCACCCGCCGGGTCGAGGCGGCCACCGGGACCGGGCACTGGTACAAGGGCGGGGGCGGGCTGGTCCCGGTCCGGTGGGTGTTCGTCCACGACGCCACCGGCACCCACCGGGACGAGTACCTGTTCACCACCGACACCGCCCGGACCGCCGCCGCGGTCGTCGGAACGTACTGCGGCCGCTGGTCGATCGAGACGACCTTCCAGGAGTGCCGCTCCTGCACCGGGCTGGAGACGACGCGCGGGCGGTGCCGGCGGACGGTGCTGCGCGCCGCCCCGTGCCTGCTCGGGCTGTACTCGGTCGTGGCCGCCCTGTACCACTCCCTGCCCGCGGCCAAGCGGTCCGGCGGGGTGAGGTGGGCGGGGAAGGAGACAGTCACGTTCTCCGACGCCCTGACCGCGGTCCGCCGGTGGTTGTGGGCCGAGGGAGTTTTCCCACAGGCCGGGGCCGACGCGGCCATCGCAGAACTCCCAGACAAAGTTCGCGAACTGCTGCTGGCGGGCCTGGCCCCCGCGCCGTGAAACTGCACCAGTCGAGCTTAGAAATGTCCGGTGTTAACTCGATAGGAGTGTCTCCTTCGCTCAGGCCGGAGGGGTCACCGAATGATCGAGGTACAAGACCGTACCCCGTGTGGAGATGAGTCAGCGGGAGCGCGACATCCTCAAGGTGATGCAACCCGTTCTCGACGGGAAGCGGACACCAGCCGAAGCCGCCCGGCT
>JAFKJJ010000683.1 GCA_017306025.1 Planctomycetota bacterium | reverse complement strand
CCGCGGGGGCCGAGTTCTGGGTCGTAGCCGACGCCGACCCGCTGACCGATGCGGTGGCGAACGAGCTGAAGCGGCGCGGGCTGAACCCGCGGGTACTCGACTGGACCGCGGCCGGCGCGACGAAGCCCAACGCGGGGCCGCTCGCGGGGCTCCTGCTGCTCGCCCCGGTCGTGCCGGGGCCGGACTCGGGCCTCAACCGGCGCGCGTTCGACTGGCTGAAGCTCGCGGCCGGCAAGCTGAGGCAGGGCGGGCGCACCGCGGCGGCGGTGTTCGCCACCGTCGCCCGGCTCGACGGCGCGTTCGGCTTGGCCGACCTGTCGCCCGAGGCCGACCCCACCGCGGGCGGGCTGGCGGGTCTGGCGAAGACCGCCCGGCAGGAGTGGCCGGAGGTGAACTGCAAGGCGGTCGACCTCTCGCCCGCGTTCGCGGACCCGGTCGCGGCGGCCGCGGCACTGGCGGACGAGGTGCTCTCGGCGGGTCCGACGGAAATCGGCATCGCCCCGACGCACCGGTGTACGCTCGAACTGGCACGCACCGCGCGCCGGCCCAACGCGCACCTCATCAACCTCGGCGCCCGCGACGTGATCCTCGTCACCGGCGGCGCCCGGGGCGTCACCGCCGAGGCGGCCGTCGCCCTGGCCGAGACGTACAACCCGACGCTGGTCCTCACCGGGCGCACGCCGGCGCCGACCCCGGAGCCGGAGTACCTCGCCGGGATCACCGCCGAACCGGAGATGAAGAAGGCCATCGCCGACGCGCTCGGCGCCGAGGCCAGCCCGCGGACCGTCGGCGACCTCTACAAGAAGGTGGTCGCCCAGCGCGAGGTCCGCCACACGCTCGAACGCATCCAGCAGGCCGGGGCGAAGGTCGCGTACTTCCCGGTCAACATCACCGACGACAAGGCCGTGTCCGACCTGCTCCACCAGGTCCGCGTAAAGTTCGGCCCGGTCACCGCACTGGTCCACGGGGCCGGCGTGCTGGCCGACAAGCGGATCGAGGACCTCACCGGCGAACAGTTCGACCACGTGTACTCGACGAAGGTGGACGGGCTCCGCACCATCCTCGACCTGCTCGCGCAAGAGGAGCTGAAGGCGCTCGTGCTGTTCAGCTCCACGACGGCGCGGCTCGGCCGGTTGGGCCAGCTCGCCTACGCGTGCGCCAACGAGGTGCTGAACAAGACCGCGCAGGTGGAGGCGCGGCGCCGGCCCGGTTGTCGGGTCGTCGCGATCAACTGGGGGCCGTGGGACGGCGGGATGGTGACCCCCGGACTGCGGAAGCTGTTCGAGACGGAGGGCGTCGGCGTCATTCCGCTCCTGGACGGTGCGATGTTCCTCATCCAAGAGCTGAACGCGGCCGGCCGGTCGGTCGAGGTGGTCGCCCTGGCCAAGCCGCCGGCCCGCCCGTCGGGGTCGGGGAGCGTTCCGAAGCCGGGCGGCGCTATCACCCCGCCCCCGACGGGGCTGCCGGCCGCACCGGCGGTGCCGGTGATGTCGCCACCCAACCCGCTGCCGTCGGCCGACATGACGGTCGCGTTCGAGCGCGTCGTGGACGTCGCGACGCACCCGGTGCTCAAGTCGCACGTGCTCGACGGGCTCGCGGTGCTCCCGGTGGCCCTGCACCTCGAATGGCTGGCCCACGCCGCGATGCACGGCAACCCCGGGCTCCAGTTCCACGGGTTCAACGACCTGCGCGTGACGAACGGCCTGAAGGTGGGGGCCGGCGAGCAGGTGCCGCTCCGGGCGCTGGCGGGCAGCATCATGGGTGGATCCAACATGGAACTGCCGCCGGACCAGCGGCTCTATGCCGGCGGCAGCGCCACGGTGCGCGGCTT
>JAFKJJ010000214.1 GCA_017306025.1 Planctomycetota bacterium | reverse complement strand
GCTCCTTCAGCGAATCGTCGCGTGTGGTCCGGTCACTCCGTGACCGGTTGTTTCCTCGTGGTCCGGTCACTCCGCGACCGGTCGCTTTGCGCCAGTCGTTACGAAGTGGCCGCCCGCGTCGGCGTTCCGCGCGCGTCGCACCGGTCACGGAGTGACCGGACCACACCGAAGGCTCACGGCCCGAACAGCTCCTTCAGCAGCGAATCGTCGTCCTTCGGCAGCGCGTACAGGTTCAGCGCGAACGCGAGCTTCTGCTCCGCCTTCGCCGCGGGCAGCTTCAGCACCGCGAGCCACCCGCCGCCCTTGTGCCGAACGAACCGCCACGCGGTCCCGGCCGGCGCGCCGGCGGCTTCGAGCACCGCCGCGCGGTCGCCGTCGGGCAGCACGAGCCGCGTGCCCACCGCGGAGGCGCTCACCTCGTCCGCCTTCAGGTCCAGTTTCACCGGCTTCCCCGCGGTGTCGTACAGGCGCGGCTCCCCGCCCGTCGTCCCCGCGAAGAACCACGCCTGAAGGCCGCCGGGAACCGTAGCCTCGAACTTCCGCGCGAGCCCGGTCGCGAGCAGGCTCTTCAGCGGCGCCGGCGTCTCCGCGACGACCAGTTCCGTGCCCTTCCCTGTTTCGTCCAGGCGGTAGCGGAACGTCGGCCGTCCGTCCCTGTCGAGGCTGTAGCCGTCGAACTGCACCGCCATCGGGCCGTCGTAGATGCGGGCCGGTTCCAGCGGCAGCGGGAGCCCGAACGCGGGGTTGTTCGCCCGCGCCGGGAAGTCCGGCGGGGACTTCGCGTCGGCCGTCAGCCCCCACGGGTGACCGGCCGGCGCGGTCCAGAACTTCTGGCCGAGCAGCTTCGCCGGCGCGCCGCCGCGGTTGTTCCACACGGGCGAGGCGTCGAGGAAGTTGCCGGCCCACGCGTAGGCCAGCCGGCACTGGTCGGCGCTGAACGCGAGCGACACATAACCCGGGTAGCCCACCGCGATCGCCTTCGCGCCGGCGTCGGGCATGAACGTGCGGAGGATCTCCGGCCGGTCCCTCACGGCGATCACGAGGCCCTTGGGCGGTTCGAGCCCGTCGGGCAGCGGGAGCCCCCGGCCGAGCGCGAGGTAGGCCCACATCGCTTCCGCCTGCTCGTGCGGGTCGCCGTCGAAGACGGTTTTCAGCGTGGACTTCCCCTCGATGAACGCCTGCGGCATCCGCGTGCCGGGCGCCATGCGGAGCGGCTGACTGAGCCAGCGCTCGTACCACTCGTAGCGGACGCGCTGGTTGATGGTCGAGAGGTCCGGGCCGCGCGTGCCCGTGTTGGCGACGCCGCCGATGTCGTGACACGAGATACAACCCAGCCCGCCCTTGCCGATGATCGTGCGGCCGGCGGCGATCTTCGCGGCCGTGCGCCCGACGACGTGGACCGTGTCGTCCGGCACCGTCCCTTCGAGGGAGGCGATCGCTTCCGGCAGGAACCCGACGTTCGGTTCGCCGTACTGCGGCATGCGGAGCTGCATCCACGGCCGGGCGCGGCCGCTCTGGGTGAGGATCGCCCTCATCCAGGGGGTCCGCGTCTTGTGGCCGACGCCGGTGAGCACCGGGGGCCGGACGTCGTCGGCGTTCTCGGCCTTTTCCATCTGCCGCATCTGGTCCGCGAGTTCGACGGGGATTCCGCCCTCGCCGTCGCGCTGGTGGCAGTTGAGGCAGTTGAACCGCTTCAGCGCGACGCGGGCCTGGTACGCGGGCGCGGCCGACCCGGCGCCGGTAAAGCCGCCCTTCAGGAACGCGGCCAGCGCCTCGCGCTCCTTCGGGTCGAGCGTGTAGGCCGGGTTCTTTGCCGGATTCGGTTGCGGGTTGAGGCAGCCGCTTTTCGTGTCGGCCTTCACCTTGTCGAGCGACGAAAAGCCGGTCGGTTGTGCGAACTTCCCGCCCGGGTCGGTGCTGTGGCAGTTGACGCACCCGCGGGCCGCGAACACGCGGGCGCCGACGAGCGCCCACTGCTTGTCGGCCGGCAGCTTGTCGAAGTTGTCGCCCGGTTTGTCGCGGTTGACCATCGGGAGGTCTCCGAGCACCTCGGCGGGCTTCCGCCTGGGCGCCGGCAGCTTGTCCGGGGTGACGGTCTCGTCCTGCGTGCGGCAGAGGTAGCGGGCGATGTCGGTCGCCTCGGCCGGGCTCAGGTTCATGTTCGGCATGCGGCCGTGCGGGTTCGTCTTGAGCGGGTTCTGGAGGTACGCGGCGAGCGTTTCGGGGCGGAACTTGCTGCCGAGCGCGCCGAGGCCGTATTTCGCGGTCGGCCCCGCGAGCGTGTTCTGCCCGTACACGTAGTCGGCGGGCGCGAGCGCCTCCTTTTCGTCTTCCTCGTCCTTCTTTTTCCTGGCGATCGGGTCGTTGTGGCAGGCCGCGCAGCCGGTGACGTGGTACAGCACGCGGCCGCGGTCCATGCTCTGCTTGAGGTCGTTCGGGGGAACGGTGGGCAGCTTGTACACGTCGAGCGGCTTGCCGGCGAGCGACACGAGGTACTGCGTGACCGCGTACCGCTCCGCGGCGCCGGCGTCGTCGTCCGCGAGCGTCTTGGGCATGGTCGTGTGCGGGCGGAGTTTCGCGGGGGCGCCGAGCCACGCGTAGATCCAGCCGGGGTACGCCCGCTTCGCCACGTCGGCGAGGTTCGGCCCCGTGTGCTCGGCGAGCGTCCTGGCCGTCTTGTCGTCGGCCGTCGGCCGGTGGCACTTCGCGCACGACAGCTCCTCGAACTTGAAGCGGCCGTGTTCGAGTTGGCCGTCGCGGTCGAACGTCTTCGGCCGGTCTTTCGGGAGGTGGCCGAGGAACTGGTAGGCGAGCGGCTCCTTGATGAAGCCCGGCCCCTGCCAGAACAGTTCGACGCGGCACGCGCCGTCCCCGCCCGTGCGGTGGAACGTCGCCTCGAACGGGACCACGCCCCCGTCGAACTGGAGTTCGGCGCCGAGCGCGTCCTTGCCGCCGACCTTCACCGTGAGGTCGCCGCCCGCGGTGGCGGCGCTGAACGTGTACTTCCCGGCCCGCGCGATGTTGATGTGCCCCGACCACGTCATGAGGGCGCCGGTGCCGAGCCCGGGGTGCGGGGCCTCGCCCTTTGCGAGCGTGAGCGCGACCGTCGGTTCGAGCCGGGTGACGCTCGGCCCGTTCGCGTCGTTCCGCGCGTCGCGGTAGGTCGCGACGAGGCCGGGCTTCAGGTCGGCCGGCTCGATCGCGCGGGCGCCGGCCGTCGGCGCGAGCAGTGCGAGCGCGGCGAGGAGGTAGCGGTGTCGCATGGGTGGCAGGGGTGCGGGTGGGGAGGGAGTAGTTGATTATCGTGAAGCGAGTGGCGGTCGCAAGTGGAATCGGCTACGTTAGGCCGCGGACCGAAGGCGTGCGGAGCTACCAACGATGTTCGACCTGAATGCGGTGCAGGCGGCGGTCCGCGGGGCCGGGTGCGACGGCTGGCTGCTGTACGACTTCCGCGGACAGAACGTCCTCGCGCAGCGCGTGGCCGGTGTGGCGCCGAAGCTGTCGCGAAGGTGGTTCTACTTCGTGCCCGCGAGCGGCGAACCGCGCAAGCTGGTCCACGCGATCGAGCCCGCGTCGCTCGATCACCTCCCGGGCACGCAGAAGACCGTTTACCGCCGCTGGCAGGACCTCGAAGCGGGCGTCGGGGCGCTCGTGAGCGGCACGAAGCGCGTCGCGATGGAGTACAGCGAGCGGAACTGCAATCCGTACATCGGCAGAGTTGACGCGGGGACGATCGAACTCGTCCGGTCGTTCGGGTGCGAGGTGGTCGGGTCGGGCGACCTGATCCAGCAGTTCGAGGCGACCTGGGACGACGACCAGGAGAAATCGCACTTCGAGGCCGCGAAGCTCTGCCGCGCCGCCTACGACGTCGCGTTCGGCTTCATCGCGGACGAGATCCGGTCGAAGGGCCGCACGACGGAAACCGCGGTGCAGGCCCGCATCATGCGCCACTTCGCCGACAGCGGGATGACCACGTACAGCCCGCCGATCGTGGGCGTCGGCCCGCACAGCGGCGACCCGCACTTCGACACGTCCCCCGCGACGGACGCGCCCGTCGAACGCGGGTCGTTCGTGCTGATCGACCTCTGGGCGAAGATGAACCGCCCCCGGTCGGTCTACGCGGACTACACGCGCGTCGCGTACATCGGGAGCAGCGTGCCGGAGCAGTACGCGAAGGTCTTCGGCATCGTCGCGGCCGCCCGTGACGCCGGAATCGCGTGCGTGAAGGACGCGTTCGCCGCGGGGCGGCCGCTCCAGGGCTGGGAGATCGACAACGCGACCCGCGCCGTGATCGAGAGGGCCGGTTACGGCGAGTTCTTCACGCACCGCACCGGGCACAACATCGGGCAGGAGGTTCACGGCAACGGGGCGCACATCGACGGCCTGGAAACGCGCGACGACCGCCGCATCATCCGCCGCACGTGCTTCAGCATCGAGCCGGGCATTTACCTGCCGGAGTTCGGCGTCCGCAGCGAGGTGGACGTGTACATCGACGCCGCGGGCGCGGTCCACGTCACGGGCGGCGAACCGCAGACGGAAGTCCACACGATCGTGGTGTAGAACCCGCCGGCGCCCGGGACGAAGGCCCGGGGCCGCGGACGCACGGGGCACCAGCAGAGGGTTGCGATGGCTGTGTACGAAGGCCGGTGGCGGTGCCGCTCGTGCAGCGCCCTGAACCGCGGTGCGAGCCTGCAATGCGTATGCGGGAACCCCAGGGGCAAGGACGAGGAAATCTTCGTCGAGCCCGACGCCCCGGCCGTAACCGACCCGGCGGTCCTCGTGGCCGCCGCGGCGGGGCCGAACTGGTTCTGCGGGTACTGCGGGGCGGAGAACCTTCACGCCGTCACCGCGTGCAAGCAGTGCGGCGGAAATCGAGTGCGGTCCTCGGAGAACCGGCCGACTCAAGGCGTTGAACCGCGCCGTGAGGTCGAGCGCTCGACAGGGATGCGTGTGAGGGACGAGCCCACGCCCGCAATGGCCGCTCTCGACGCCCCGTTGATGTCGAGTCGCAGTTGCGCCGTCGTCGTCGGGCTCGGGGCCGCCTGCGTCGCCGTCCTGGTGTGGTTTTTCGCCTGGACCAGCGTGGTCGAGGCCACCGTCACCGAGACGGCCTGGACCCGCAGCGTTCAGCTCGACCAGCTCGGCGCGCGGGAGGAGGGCTGGGACCGCCCGGCGGACTCGGAACTACTGCACACGGAGCAGCGCCCGCGGGCTCAGGAGGTTCCGGTTACCGTGACCCGGACCCGCAAAGCGACGAAAGACGTCCCGACCGGTGAAACCAAGAAGGTGAAAACCGGCCGGAAGATCGACCAGGGGGACGGGTCCTTCAAGGACGAAGAGAAGGAGGTTCCGGTCACGAAGAAGGTGGAGTACGACGAAGAGTACGAGACGACGGAACTCCGGACGACGGTGGTGCCGGCCACCTGGTACGTGTATCGCCCCTGGCGCAAGGTTCGGACGGAGGAACTGTCCGGCGAGCGCGACCCCCGCTGGCCGACCGTGGCGCTCCAACCGGAGCAGCGCTTGAGCAACCGGCGGGAGCAGTTCTCCGTCGTGTTCACGGCGCCGGACGGGAAGACCTACCAACACGGTCCCAAGGAGGAGGGCGAGTTCCAGGGGTTTCAGAAGGGGTCGGTGAGGCGCCTGAAGGTGAACAACGTCGGGTGGATCATTCACATCGAGTAGGCCCCGTCCGGGTGTGTCCGGAACCGGGGCCTTCGTACTCACGCGCCGGATCGAAGCGCCCACACTACCGCCGCAGTGCCGGGGTCGGTAACGCGACGGCCAGCGTCGGCGCGTGCCGCTTACGGATGCGCCTCGCACGCGCCTGCCAGAGCGCGTCCAGAATGAAGATCGCCACCGCGCTCCAGATGCACGCGAACGCCGCGACCGTTTCCGGCGTCATCTTGTCCCGCTCGCCGAGCCAGATCACCGCGATGAGCATCTGCACCGTCGGCGAGATGAACTGCATGAAGCTGATCGCCAAGAGCGGCAGCCGGCGCAGCGACAGCGTGAACGTGAGCAGCGGGACCACCGTCACGACGCCGCTGAACGCGATGAGCGCGTTCAGGCCCCAGTCGGCGGGCGTCATGTGGTTGTGGCCGTTGGCCGAGAGGTAGATCAGGAACCCGAGCGACGGCGGGAGCATCAGGAGCGTTTCGACCGTCAGGCCCGTCATGCTGTCCACGGGCGCCTTCTTCCGCACGAGCCCGTAGAGGCCGAACGTGACCGGCAGGGCCACCGCGATCCACGGCAGGTACCCCACCGCGACACACGGGATCGCGACGCCGACCGCCACCAGCGCGAGCGCCGGGAAGTGCGCGGGGCGCAGCTTCTCACCGAGGAAGAGCGTGGCGAACGCCGCGTTGACGAGCGGCATCATGTAGTAGCCGAGGCTGGCCTCGGTCACGCGCTTGTTGACGGTCGCGTAGATGTAGAGCAGCCAGTTGAGCGCCAGGAACAGCGCCGACAGGAGCAGGACCGCGACGAGCTTGCGCGACCCGAGCACGCGGGCCACGTCGCGCCCCCCGGCCGCGAGGATCGTGAGCGCCGCCATGATCGGCAGCGACCACGCGATGCGGTGCGCGAGGATCTCCCAGGCGGGCACGTCGAACGACGCCAGCGCGGCGAAGTACAGCGGCACCAGCCCCCACCACGTGTACGCGACCAGCCCGAACCCCAAGCCGGACCGAAACTGCGCCGCTGCCGGATCGGACACCGAATCCTCCTGTGGGGAGCGCGGAACGCGGAGTGCGAAACGAAAGACAGAAAACCGAGCGGTGCCCCGCGTTCGTCTTCGTTCTTCACTCCGCGTTCCGCGTTCCGCGTTCCGCGCTTTGTAGCTCCCTGCCCAACATCTGGTGGAAGTAGTGGCCGCCGTTCTCGCGCTTCGCGCTAAACCGGCCGGTCGTGTAGCTGCGGCCGCTCAGGTTCCGCTGCACTTCCTCACACACGCCGATGTCTTCTTGCTGCACCTGCTCGGCCACGTCGACGCTCTGGCGCTTGAACTCCTCGCCCACCGCGTCCGCGAAGTAGAAGTCGAACACCACGCGGCAGCGATCTACCGCGAGCGGCAGCACGAGGTTCGTGTCCATCACGCCCGCGTAGCTGTTGAGCATGAAGTTCGGGTAGAGCCACCAGTACGCCGCGTCTCCGGTTCGCGTGCGCCCCGTGTCCCCTTCGCTCGGCTTCGTGGGCGCGCTCTGGAGCACCGTGTGGCCGTCGCAGACGGTGCGGTACTCGCGGTAGTCCAGCGCGCCGGCGAGGGCCGGGTGGACCGTGTTCACGTGGTACCCGCCGTCGAGGTAGTTGTCCGCGTACACCTTCCAGTTGCACGCGAGGTCGTAGCTCCTCCGCGCGTACCACTTCAGCCCGTCGAACGCCTTCCGCGTTTCGGCCCACGAGACCAACGGACCCAGGAACGTATCAAGTGACCCTCGCAGCCTGTCGCCCGCAGAGCCGGGCTTCACGGCTGCACCGTGTGGTTCGCGCGGCGGCGTCAGGTGTACCCACACGAACGGCCCCCACTCCGCGACCGCGACCGCCGGCAGGCCGTTGTCTTCGCGGCGGAAGTTCTCCACGCCGTCGAACTCGGGCACGCCGCGCAGGTTGCCGGCGAGGTCGTAGGTCCAACCGTGGTAGTGGCAGCGGAGCTTCGTCGCGGTGCCGCACTCGTCCGTGCAGACCCGGGCCGCCCGGTGCCGGCACACGTTGAAGAACGCGCGGAGCGTGCCGTCCTCGCCGCGCACGACCAGCACCGGTTCGCCCGCGACGTCGGCCGTCAGGAACTGCCCCGGCCGGGCCACCCGTTCGCGCCGGCCGACCATTTGCCACGTGTGCGCGAACACCGCGTCGCGTTCGAGCGCGTACACATCGGGCGATGTGTACCACGTGTTCGGGATCGTGCTGGCGCGTTCGAGCGGCACCTCCGGGTCGAATGCCGCGAGGAGGCTCTGAAGGGTACCGCTCGACATGGAACCCCCTTACATCGACCGATTCCGTTGGTGGAGGTAATCAAGGACCGCACCCAAACCGAGCAGAAAACAACCTGACAAAACTCCGAACCCCGCGAACCATTCCCAACCATGTGGTGGATGGTTGCTCGCAGCGAGGTGCTTCCCCTCTTGGAATGAGGCAAATGCGAGCCATCCGCCCGCGGCCATGAGGGTGATTGGTGCGATTCTGTAGTTCATGGGCGGATAGCTCTCCGCAGGGCATCAGATGGTCACCGACGAGAACCCGCCGTCCACCACGACGTTCTGGCCCGTCACGAAGCCGCTGGCCCGCTGTGACGCGAGCCACACCACCGCGCCGGCCAGTTCCTCCGCGGTGCCGAAGCGGCCCATCGGCGTGTGGCCGATGATCGCCTGCCCGCGCTCGGTGTAAGTGCCGTCGTCCTTGAGCAGCATGCGGCGGTTCTGCTCCGCCGGGAAGAAGCCGGGGCTGATGGCGTTCACCCGCACGCCCTTCGTCGCCCACTCGCGGGCCAGCCACATCGTCAGGTTCAGCACCGCGGCCTTCGACGCCGAGTACGCCACCACGCGCGACAGCGGGATCACCGACGACATCGACGCGATGTTGATGATGCTCCCCTTGCCGGCCGCGACCATCTTCTCGCCGAAGATCTGGCACGGGAACAGCGTCCCGCCCACGAGGTTCAGGTCGAACACCGCGTTCCACCCCTCCAGCGACAGCTTGCAGAAGTCGCCGCCCGGCGCCACCGTACCTTCCGGCTTGTTGCCGCCGGCCCCGTTAATGAGGATCGTGACGTTCCCGAGCTTCGCGATAATCTGATCGCGCGCCTTGGTGAGTGATTCGGGACTCATCGCGTCGGCGGACACGAAGATCGCCTTGCCGCCCGCCTTCTGGATGGCCTTCACGCGCTCGGTGCCGCGCTCCTCGCTGCGCCCGAGTACCGCGACGGTCGCGCCGGCCGCGGCCAGCGCGTCCGCCATCGCGCCGCCCAGCACGCCCGTGCCGCCGAACACCGCGGCCACTTCGCCGGTCAGATCGAACAGGTTGGTCATCTCTGTCTCCAGAAGGGCAGAGACTAACCACAGAGACACAGAGACGCAGAGAAGACCGGAGACAAAAGATTTCGAAGCTCTCTGT
This sequence comes from Planctomycetota bacterium, assembly GCA_017306025.1. Taxonomy (GTDB): domain Bacteria; phylum Planctomycetota; class Planctomycetia; order Gemmatales; family Gemmataceae; genus Gemmata. Next base: position 2,730 of record JAFKJJ010000214.1, on the reverse strand, counting down.
CTCTCTTTGATCTTCTCTGCGTCTCTGTGTCTCTGTGGTTAGTCCTTGTTCACGAACAGCGGCTTCAGGTGCCGGTCGTACAGGTTCGTCGTCACGTTGCGCGAGACGGCCGTTTCGCACGCCTCCAGCATCTTCAGGTAGCGGTCGCCCATCTGCGCCGCCACCTTGAAGCCGACGTGCAGCAACTGCCGGAACGACGGGTTGAATGCCGGGTTCGACTGATCGTGACGCAGCGCGCCCACGAACTGACTTGCGGTCCAGCCGTTCACGGCTTCGGCCGCGGGGAGCTTCGACGCGTCGATGTCGATTACGGTCGCGTACGGCGCGCACAGCTCGTCCTTCTTCGCGAGCGCCTTCGCGTAGATCTCTTTCGCGACGTTCAGCCCGAAGCCGTCGGCGCCGCTCTCGGCCAGGCCGATCACCTCCTCCAGCCACGTCGTGCCCGCGGTCTTCAGGTGGAGCCCGGCCCCGGTTTCGCGGATCGCCTTCCGCATGATCGGGTAGATCGAGAACTTGTCGCTGCCGGAGTGGACGCTCAGCTTCAGGTTCGCCGGGAGCCCGTACCGCTCGACCGCGAACGCGATCACCGCGAGGTCGTCGCGGAACTCCTTCTCGAACTGCACGAGGTTACCGACGTAATCGACGCCCTTGTTGAACCGCCCGGTGAACTTCGGGGCGATCGTCTGCGCCGGTACCTTTTCGTCGGCGAGGGCCGCGAGGATGAGGAGCAGCTCCGGGGGCGTCTGCGGCGCGTCCGTCTCGTCCATCGACACTTCCGCGATGATCTTGTCGGCCCCCTTCGCCGCCGCGATCTTGCGGTAGATGGCCCCGGCGTCCTGAACGGCCTTCAGGTACTTGGCCGCGACGCGCTCGACGTCGGCGCGAGTGGTCGTGAACGGCTCCGACACGCCCGGGATCGTGAGCGTTCCGATCAGCTCCGGGTGCCGGTCGGCGAACGCCTTTTCCGCGCCCGCCGTGGGCTGTCCAATCGAGTCCGCGACGTCGATCGTGTAGAAGTCGCTCGCGGCGAGGAACCGGTCGACGGTTTCGAGTCGGATGTGGTCGGCGTCCACGTGGTACGGCTTCGCCCAGCCGAGCGCCTTCACGGCGGCGTCCGCGGCGGCCCGCACGCTGGCGGGCTCCGAGCCGATGATGGTGTGTTCGCGGTTCGACTTGTTCCACACCGGGATCACTTCGACCCCGTGCTCGGCCGCGAGCACGCACGCCCGGAGCTGGGCCTTCGCCTGATGCGCGAACCGGTCCCCGACCCCGACGGAATACTTGCCGAGCGCGAGCATGGGAGAGCCTCCGGCGGACCGAACGCGATTGCGGTTCGGATGTTCTACGCCCGCCGGGGCGGATTTCACTCCTTACGGCAGCAGATCGAACTGCCGGAAGAGCGCGCACAGTTGCAGCACCCCCCAGTACTGCGGCCAGCGGTACAGCGCGCGCAGGTCCTCGTCTTCGAGGTGCCAGCCGAGGCCGTGGACGAGTTGACCGGACAGCACGCTCCAGCCGTAGCGGTGCGCGACGCCCTCGAAGGGGTAATAGGTGAGCGCCACCACCACGCGCGGCCCGCCCGGGGTGAATTCCGCGTCCAGGCCCGCGGTCCAACTGTCGCCGACGAAGGCGGACCACTCGAACCCTTCACCCACCCCGCCGCTGCCCGCGGGGTTCCGCCCCGTTGTCGCGAAGGTGCGGGCGTCGTCGGATTCCGCGATCTGCTCCCGGAACCGGCCGCCCCGGTGACCGGCCACCGAATCTTCCCAGCGGTCGGAGCGGTCGGGGCGCGTCCCCGACCGCCACACGTGCCGCGAGCGCGTTACGGGCGTCCAGTCGGTGCAGAAGCGGTAGCGGTAGTCCGGACCCGCCTTGCCGATCGGGATCGGGACGATCAGCGGTGGTGGCGGTTGTTTGGGTTGAATCGCCTGTTCGTTGTCGCCGGCCCCGGCCAGGATCGCGAGCAGTGCCAGCATGGCAGATCCTCCTCGTCGGCCGTTTACCACGCCTCGTCGATCGGGGGCAACCCGGCTTCGGGCGGCTTCGGCTCCGCCGTCTCGCCTTCGATCTTGTAGAAGTACTGGATCATGGCCGCGGTGCTGATCGCCCCGAACGTGTGCCACAGCCAGTGGGTGCCCGTCGTCAGGTACTCGGCGCTGTACGGGTCGACGAGCCGGAAGAACCACGCGATCCCGAAGCTGAGGAGGCCCACCACGACCCACCCGCCGTGCCGGAACCGGGACCGCCACAGTACCAGGGCGACCGGCGTCAGCACGATCGCGGCCAGCGACGCGTACGACAGGTTGATGCTCAGTTGCCGGTTCACCGGGCCGAGTGCGGAGAAGAACAGGCGGTTCACGGCCGCGTAAAACACGAGCAGTCCGAACGGGACCCAGATCCGCTGCTTGCCGAAGTAGCGGTAGGCCATGAACACCGCGCCCGCCAGCCCCAGGACCGAGATCGGCACCACGTCGAGCAGGAAGTAGACGTACCGCGTGCGGGTGCCGTGGAAGAGCGTTCCGCCGATCCCGCCGGCTAGGAGGATCGGCATGCAACACGTGAGAAACGGGAAGTCGCGGTAGCGGCCGCGGACCCGCCACAGCCACGCCAGCGCGATCCAGATGAAGAGCGACGCGGTCACCGTGTTCCACGGCTCCGCGACGACCGGCGCGCCGGGCGCGTACGGGTCGGGCGGGGTTTCGACGTACCGCGGGCCGCCGTCGGCGAGGC
>JAFKJJ010000682.1 GCA_017306025.1 Planctomycetota bacterium | reverse complement strand
CGACTCGGGCGGCGAGTTCGGCAACCTGCTTGGAGAGTTCCCGACAGCCGGGACACGCGGGCTCATCCATGCCGCCATCGTAGTGATGTGGGCCACGAGTTCTCGCTCCGATTGCAACCGGGCTGGAGCGAGGCGCTAATCAAGTACCGCGCGTGTTCCTGAATAACCGGAGGAGAATGCGCACGAAAGCGGGTCCAGATTCGACAGGATACCCTCATCAAATCCGCGACTCCACAGGTCGAAGTAGACCGAAGATGAATCCCCCTTCTGCCCAAGGTTCTTGATAAGAGTCATCACGAGTGGCAACAGTCGCGGAATCGTCGTGAATCCGTCGTTAATGTGACGCGACCAGATCTCCTGCCCAGAACCGGGCCATAGTGCTTCGCGGAGGTTCGTGCGTTTGTCCGCAGGCGAGATGCGGGGCTTTTTCGCGGTGGCCATTCTCCCCCCAAGCGAAACCGTTTGGTCCGGTTGAATAACACCATCCGCCTGTTCTGTTCGCCTCATTGGTCTTGAGGAGAAAGTCCACCACATTGGTCTTGTGGTTTCCTCAGAACAGTACAGATGGGTCGATCCGAAACCGCCACATTGGTCTTGTGGGTGTCGTCTCCAACTGCCGGCATTGGTCTTGCCGGCTGGGATGTTCGAATCATAGACGCAAAACCTTGCAGATCAATGAATTAGGAACGACATATCAAACGAGTTCAGCGTTAATTCTATCGCGGTTTGAGCGAAGGCATTGGCGAAAAATCGCCGATGAACAGCTTACTTCTGCGATTATTCGCTCAGTCAACCCTAGAATTGTAGGGCAATCGGCCGATTTGTGGTGCTCCCCCGTCTTCCGGTTCTCCCGGTTCTCAGTATGCTCCCGTTGCTCGCCCGCGAATCTGTTTCTCACGCGATCTCCACCCCCACCTCGCCGTCGCGCACGTCGCCGATCTTCCACGCCGCGATGCCCTCGCCCGCGAGTTGCCTCGCGATCGCGCCGGCCGCGTCCGGCGCGCAAATCACCACGAACCCCACGCCCATGTTGAACACGCGGAACATCTCGGCGTCTGCGACGTTTCCGCACTTCTGGAGCCACGTGAACACTGGCGGAACGGTCCACGACGCGCGAGAGACGTGAACGCGCTGGCCCGGTGGGAGAATGCGGCCGACGTTGTCGGGCAACCCGCCGCCGGTGATGTTCGCGAGTCCGTGAATCGCGGTGCCGTGCGCTTCGAGCAATCGGCGGATCGGCTTCACGTAGAGGCGGGTCGGGGTGAGCAGGGCCTCGCCCACCGTTTGGCCCAGCTCGGGCACGAAATCGGTTACCTTCAGCCCGGCCGCCTCGAAGACGACCTTCCGCACGAGGCTGTAGCCGTTCGAGTGGATGCCGCTCGACGCCAGCCCGATCACCGTATCGCCAGAAGCGATCTTGGTACCGTCGATGATCTTGTCCCGCTCCACTACGCCAGCCGCGAAGCCCGCCAGGTCGAAGTCGCCGGGCTGGTAGAAGTCCGGCAGGATGGCGGTTTCGCCACCGACCAGCGCGCACCCGGATTCGAGGCAGCCGTCGGCGATCCCCTTCACCAGTTCCGCGCTCAGCGCCGGGTCGTCCTTCGGCATCGCGAGGTAGTCGAGGAAGCACAGCGGCTCGCCGCCGGTGCAGATCAGGTCGTTCACCGACATCGCGACGAGGTCGATGCCCACCGTGTCGAACTTCCCGACCATGCCGGCAACCTTCAACTTGCTGCCGACACCGTCGGTGCAGGTGACCATTACCGGATTCGCGTACCGTGCCGCCGCGGACAGGTCGAAGAGGCTCGCGAACCCGCCGACGCCCTTGCCGCC
>JAFKJJ010000213.1 GCA_017306025.1 Planctomycetota bacterium | reverse complement strand
TCGCGCTTGCGCGTCGTGACCGGCTTCAGCCCCTTTGCGTGGCGCACGCCCATGTCCAGCGCGGCGAGCAGCGTCGCCTCGCCTTCGACGGCGGTGACCGGCGCGCGGCGGGCGAGCCGCAACGTGAAGGTGCCGATGCCCGAGAAGAGGTCGGCGACCGGACGGGCATCGCCGACATGGGCGAGTGTCGCCTCGGCCATCGCCTTCTCGGCGGGTGCGGCGGCCTGCAGGAAGCCGCCGGCGGTCGGGTAGAGCGCGGCGCCGTCCACCGCGATCTCGGGCCGCCGCGCCTGGAAGATCTCGCTGCCATCGACGGTGAGGCGCGCGAAGGCGGGGTCGGCGCCGAAGCGGCCGAGGGCTTCGAGCATGCGGCGGTCGGGCTTCGCGCCACCCACGATGGCGACGTCGAGGCCGTTGTCGGCGGCGATGACGGTGACGCGGCCGGGCTTGCGCGGCGGCAAGGCGAGGGCGGCGATGGAAGCGAGCGCGTCGAGCTTCCTCACCTCGTCCGGGCCGAGAACGGCGGCGGTCGCGTTCCACTCGACCGCGTGCTTGCGGGCAACGCCGAACGCGCGGTCGTAGCGTCCGGCTTCGAGGTGCGCGGCCACATCCGACCGGGCGTCTTCGTGTGCGGCTTCGAACAGAGACCGGCGAGCGCCTTTGAACCGCCCGGCGCTCGTGTCCAGCGAATTCAGCGAAAGGATGTTCTTCTCGATCGCACTCCAGTTCGCGCGGTCCGAAGGCTCGAGGTACACCCGGATCGAGCGTAACCGACCGGCCGGGTCGCCGACCCACCCCTCTTCCGCCGCCACGAGTTGAGGACGAGTTTCGGGGAACGCGTCGGCCAGCGCCTTCCGTGCCGGAGCCGTGCGGTCGAAGAGGTCTCGCCCCTTCAGGCCGTCGGACAACTCGGCGGCGCGGGCCTCTACCGCACGGCCGAGCCACTCGCGCGCGGCCGCTTCCAGTCGCCCCGCGCTCCGCTGGCGCACCCGGGCCAGCGCTTCAGCCGACCGCCGCAACGTCGTGACGGTCTTGAGGTCGTCGAGCGGCGCCCGAGCGAAGCGCGCGACGATGTCGTCCTCCACGCCCGCCTCCCAGCGGTCGTATTCGGTCGCCAGTTCCGCCGAGAGCGAGGGGTACTGATCGGTGAGCGAGTTGATCCCTCGCAGCCCCTCGGCCCGCTCGCCGTCCCCGACCGTCGCGGCCGCGAGCCGTTCGCGGTAGCGGTCGCGCGACTCGACCGCCTCGCGGAGCGACATCGCGGACTTGAAGTCCGAACTCCGGACGGTCCACCACGCCCAGCTCGCGGAGCCGAGGCCGACGAGCGCGACGAGCACCCGCACCACAAGCCGCGCTCTCAGCCCCACGACCATCAGCCCGAAAAAGAGCAACTGGAAGCACGCCCAGCACACGCGCTTCACGTGCGCGTCGGTGCCGTAGCCGGCCGCGCCGAACCCCTGCCACACCACAACAAAGCCGACCGCCGCGAACGCGACCGCGCCGAGCAGGCGCAACGGCACGAGTCGGCTTCGAGGCGGCGTAACGGGCGCAGGTGACGGCGCGGACATGACGGCCCTCCGTGGCTATTGCTTCTTCTCTTCGGGCTGCTTCGCTTCCGGCTTCTTCCCCTCCAGCGGTTTGATCTCGCGGAGCCAGATGTTGCGGTACCGCACCGGGTTGCCGTGGTTCTGCAAGCGAATCGGCTGCTTGACCGGGTGCTTCTCGTACGCCGGCGGCCGGTCGTAGAAGGTGTTGCCGAGCAGCTCGAAGTGGTTCTGCACCACCACGCCGTTGTGGATCACCGTCACGTACCCGGGCTTCAGCACCTTCGTTTCCTTCACCGACTCGTCGAACCGCGGCGCGGTGAAGACGATCTCGTAGGTCTGCCACTCGCCCGGCTTCTTGCACGCGTTCACCATCGGCGGCGTCTGCTTGTAGAGGCTGGCGCACTGGCCGTCGAAGTACGTCGTGTTGCCGAACGAGTCGAGCACCTGCACCTCGTAGCGGTTGGCCAGGAACACGCCGCTGTTGCCGCGCCCCTGCCCGGTGCCGACCACCTTCTCCGGCGTCGCGAACTCGACGTGCAACTGGTAGTCGCCGAACGAGTCCTTCGTGGTGATGTCCGACTTCTGCACGACCGCGTAGCCGTCCTTCACCTCCCACTTGTCGCCGTTGTTCCACTTCGACAGGTCCTTGCCGTCGAAGAGGACGATCGCGTCCGACGGCGGATCGTTGTCGGTCTTGCCGGGCGTGACGACCGCCGGTTCGGGGAACACGATCCCGCTCTTGTATTCTTTTTGCGCGAACGCGGTCATCACCCCGACCGCGACCGCCGCGCCGCCGAGGGCCGCGAGAACCACCGCACGAACCTTCATGGGAAGAGGCTCCGAGTTGATGTTGGCAAGGCACCCGAAATTGTCGAACCGGGCGGGCACGAAGGCAACCGGAAACCGCAACACGACCGCCGCGCGCCGCGGTATGCTGTTGCCGTCTGCGGCCCTCGCGGCCTGTCGCAGCGACCCAGTCGAGACTGTGGCCGCTTCACGGCCGCTCTGCGGCCCTCGCGGCCTGTCGCAGCGAAGCGCTGCTTCACGGCCGCTCTGCGGCCCTCGCGGCCTGTCGCAGCGAAGCGCTGCTTCACGGCCGCTCCATCCTCTTCCAACAGGTGCCCTCATGTCGAACGTCAATCGCCGCGCGTTCCTCGCCTCCGCCGCCGTCGCCACGGCCGCCGCGTCGCGCCTCCGGGCCGCCGAGGGCGACCGGCTCCGGGTCGCCTGGATCGGCGTGGGCAACCGCGGGACCGCGCTGCTCCGCAACTTCCTCGACGCCAAACTCGGAGACGTGGTCGCGGTGTGCGACATCAAGGAGGAGCACGCGAAGCGCGCCGCGACGCTCATCACCGGCGCCGGCCAGAAGGAGCCCAAGCTCATCCCCGAGTGGAAGAAGATCCTCGAAGAGAAGGACGTGCAGGCGGTCGTGTCCGCGCTGCCGTGCGACCTGCACGCGGCGTGCTACCTCGACGTGATCGCGGCCGGCAAGGATCTGTACGGCGAGAAGCCGATGTGCCTGACGCCCGAGGACTGCGACCGGGTGGTGAAGGCCGCGAACGCGAGCAAGCAAATCGTGCAGATCGGCTTCCAGCGCCGGGCCGACCCGCGGTTCATCGAGCCGATGAAGCTGATCCACGCCGGCGAACTGGGCGATCTCGTCGAGGGCCGCATCATGTGGTCGAACTCGTGGGGGCCGCTCGGCGACTGGTTCGGCAAGAAGGCCCGCAGCGGCGACTGGATGGTGGAGCAGGCGTGCCACAACTGGGACGTCATCAACTGGGCGTGTCGGGGGCTGCCGGTCCGCGCGATGGGGCTCGGGCGCAACGGGCTCTACAAGGCGTTCCAGCCGGACCGCGACGTTCACGACTACTACTCCGCGATCGTGGAGTACGAGAACGGCGCGATCGTGAACATCCTGCACTCGTGGGTCGCGCCGGGGCAAAACGGGAAGTTCACGAAGGAATTTAACGACGAGTACACGCGGCTGAACGGCGTGAAGGCCGGGATCGACTTCAACAGCGGGGTGATCGCGTACCGCAAGGAACTGAACGTCCCGGACAAGGTGGCGCACTCCGCGACGGGGCCGGTGAACAACACGCGACTCGGCCTGGAGGCGTTCGCGGCGAGCGTGAAGACCCGAAAGACGCCGGTGGCGACGGTCGAGCACGGCCGCGACGCGGTGCTCGCGTGCCTGCTCGTGCGCGAGGCCGTGTACCAGAAACGGCCCGTCACGATGAAGGAACTCAAGGGGTAGAGTTGTGACGCGCGATACCGCTCGTCGCGCGGACGTGCAACAATAGTTCGTTGGAGGTCGGGCGTGATCACCCGCAACCACCGCCAGGAATCGCTCTCGCGGGCGTACGTTCAGGCGGTCGCCGCCCGTGCGGGCGCGGTCTGTTCGGTGCCCGACCTCGCTTACGGAATCGACCTCACGCTGCGAGCGGTAGACGAAACGGACGGGTTCGTTGACGCCGGCGTCCTTCTCGATCTCCAGTTGAAGGCGACGACCAACGCCGACGTCCGCGATCCGGCGACGATCGGATTCGACCTGCGGGTCGCGGATTATGATAAGTTGCGTCGCCCCGACGTTCCGATCCCGCGCGTCCTTGTCGTGCTGGAACTGCCCCCCGACGAAGCAGAGTGGGCAGCTCAAACGGTGGGCGAACTGATCCTCCGCCGGACCGCGTTCTGGATTTCACTCCGGGGCCGTCCGGCGGTCGATGTGACGACCACGACGCGCGCCCGGTTGCCGCGGACGAACCTGTTCACCCCGGCAACCGTTACCGATTTGCTCGCCCGTGTCCGAGCGGGAGGTGTCCCGTGACGATCCGTTTCCGCAATCCGTGGATCGACCCGCGAGTGCTCGACGTGCGCCCCGCGGACGCCGAAGTGTACTTGCGAAACCACGGCTGGCAGGAGGCCGAATCCAACAGCGCGCAATGGAAGCGATTTCTGGCACCCGCGAGCGGCGCCCGCGAGGCGGTGCTTCTGCCGAGCGCGACGACCGACGAGTCGCTCGTGCATCTGCTCGTCGAGTGCGTCGGCAAGGTGGCCGCGTGGGAGGGGCGCTACGCCGGCGAACTGCTCAACGAACTCCTCGCAGGTTCGACCGACGTTCCCTCCAACGGTCCCGCGTCTCACACCGGCGCCCGCCACTGACATCGTGCCGCCCGCGGGCTCGCCTTATACTCCCCCCCTCCATCACCACAATCGCCGCCAATGCCCGCGCGAATCGTCATCACCGCGTCCGCGTCGGAGGTGGTCGCGTTGTTCGACCTCCCCGACGCGAGCGGCCTGTCCCCGCAGCCGCGGTACAACGTCGCCCCGCCGCAGTGCGTTCCCGTGATTCGTGTGGCGAACGGGGGGCGCGAACTCGCGGAGCTGCGCTGGGGACTGATTCCGCACTGGAGCGGCGACCCGCCCCCGGAAGGGCACGTCAACGCCCGCGCGGAAACCGTGTCGCGCAAGCCCTCGTTCCGCGACGCCTTCCGGCACCGCCGCGGCCTGGTCCTCGCCAGCGGGTTCTACGGGTGGAAGCCCGGCCCCGGGCGCAAACAACCGTATTACTTCCGCCCGAAGGGCGGCGGGCTGTTCGCGTGTGCGGCCATCTGGGACCGGTGGACCGGACCGGATGACGACCTCGAAACGGTTTCGGTGCTCACGATGCCGGCCAACGAGTTGGTGATGCCGTGCGACGAGCGGATGCCGGTCGTTCTGGGCGCGGAGCACTTCGCGGCGTGGCTCGACCCGAAGACCAAAGACCCCGCGAAGGTGCTCGCGCCGCTCGCGCCGTACCCGGCCGAGCGGATGGGGTGCTGGCCGGTGAGCACCCGCGTAAACGACCCCGCCCACGACGACCCCGGGCTGCTCGTTCCCGTTTCGCTATAACCCCTCGGTCGCTCCGTTCGGTCCGTCGCAAGGGAACCCGATGATTCACGTCGTCGCCACCATCACCACAAAGCCCGGCACCCGCGAACACGTCATCGACGCGTTCCGCTGGGTCACGCCGCTCGTCCGCGCCGAGGTCGGGTGCATCGAGTACCAGGCAACCGTGGACGTGCCGACGACGATCGCGGTTCAGGACGGCCCGCGCCCCGACGTGGTGACCGTGATCGAGAAGTGGGAGAGCGTCGAGGCGCTGTACGCGCACGGCGCGGCCCTGCACATGACGGAGTACCGCGCGAAGGTGAAGGAGTACGTTCTGAGCGTGCGGTTGCAGGTGACCGAAGCCGCGTTCTGACGTGGTCCACGGCGTTGCGAAGACCGGTCACGGAGTGACCGGACCACACCGGCATCAGAGCTTCGGCAGACTCCACAACTGAATCGGCGACGAGTTCGCGCGATACTCGCCGCCCGTGCCCTTCACGCGGCCGTTGCCGCTGCTGTTGGCGTTGGTCGCGCTCACCGCGATTCTGTCACCGTCTGGGTGAAGTGCGACGCTGTGGCAGTTCGGGTGCTTCCCGCCGCTAAAGAGCGTCTTCTCGTCGCCGGGCTTCCAGATGTGGAACTTCCCCTGCCCCGGCTGACCGCTCGTCGTGAAGATCACGAACCCGTCCCGGTGCCACGCGAGATCGGTGACGTACCCCTCGTTGTCGTTCGCGCCCTTCCATTGGGAGAGGCGCTTACCGCTGGCAACGTCGAACGCGACGAGGAGCGGGATGCACTGCACGAACCCGCCGGTCTTCGGCTCCGCCCCGCCCGCGAACAGCGTCTTGCCGTCGTCGGAAACGAGCAGGCACTTCACCCCGCCGACGTCCTGAATGCGGTCGAGCTTGTGCAACTCCTTCGCCTCGAAGGTGCGACCGGGCTTGCCGCTTACGTAATTAAACTCACGAATGATGCCGAACTGATCGCCGACGAAGAGGCGCCACTCGCCCTTCGGCGCGATCGCGAGCGACAGGAGGTCGGTTCCGACCTTCCATTCGATGTCTCGCTTCCCGCTCGCCGCGGCCCACTGCCGGACGTAGCCGTCTTTACCGCAGGTCGCCACCACAGCCTTGTCGGACGTGTGTGCCACTCCCCTCACCCAGCCGTCGTGAGCCGACTCGACGGTCCAGCGCTGCTTTCCGTCGGTGTCCCAGACGGTCAACCGCCCCCAACTGTCGGTCGTGTACAGCTTGTCGCCGATTTTGGGCGACAACGCCATGAACAGTAAGTCGGTCACCCAGCCGTTGTGGCCGCCGAGCGCGGGCAGTTCGGCCGATTCCTTGCCGCCCACATCCCACCGGCGCACCTTGCCGTCGAAGCACGCTGCGACGAGGTGCTTGCCGTCGGGCGAGAAGCGCACGCGCGTGACCTGAGTGGGCGGTGCGAGCGGCTTGCCGAATTCTTTCGGCGCGTTCGGGTCGGGGCCTTTTTTGGGTTGCGCCATGTGCTTTCGCGGGGTTGGTAACGGGCCTGCATCTGTCGCGCGAACTCGCTCCGCTCTCCGGGTCACGCCAGCACGTCCTTGACCGGCTTCATGTCCTCGTGCGCGATCGGCAGCGGCTGGCCGCCGTTGCGGTATTGCGTCTCCGACGGGTCGATGCCCAGCGCCCGGAACCACGTGTGGAACAGCCCGCCGATGTCCACCGGTTCCGTCGCCACCTCGGTACCCCTGTCGTTCGTCTTGCCGGCCACCACGCCCTTCCTGATCCCGCGCCCGGCCATGCACACGCTCCACGCCTCCGGCCAGTGGTCGCGGCCGATGTGGCCGTTGATGCGCGGCGTGCGCCCGAACTCCGCGCACGCGATCACGAGCACGTTGTCGAGCATCCCGCGGTCCGCGAGGTCCTCGATCATCGCCGCGAACGGCCGATCGAACTTCGGGTGCAAGCTCGCCGCCCCGTTGAAGTGGTCGCCGTGCGTGTCCCACCCGTAACTCGTCACCTTCACGAACGTCACACCCGCTTCGAGCAGTCGACGTGCGAGCAGCATGTGCCGGCCGAGGTCGTGTGAACCGTACCGGTCCTGATCCTTCTGCGGGAGTTTGGACAGGTCGAACAGTTCGATCCGCTTCTGGAGCTGTGCGGCCATCTCGTAGGCGTAACTGTTCGCCTCGGTCAGTTCGGCACGCCGGTCGGCGGAATAGTTCTTGTCGAGCAACTTGCGGAGGTCGTTCCGCTCCTCGTCTTCTTCGGTGGTAAGGTCCTTGGGCCGAAGGAGGTTTTCCGGCGGCTTGCCGTCGCCGAGTGCGAGCGCGCCGAACTTCGGGCCGAGGAACCCGGCGTCCTTGTAGATGAAGCCGCCGCTCATCGGCTTCACCCAGATGTACGGCGGCAGCCCGCTCTCACCCGCCCCGACCAGTTTCGCCACCGCGGAGCCGAAGTACGGGTAGACGACGCCGCGGTTCTTCGGGTCGCCGCGGTTGATGCGGTCCACGCCCGCGGAGTGCGAGTTGTCCTGTGTGCTGACGCTCCGGACGAGTGCGAGGTGCTTCATCTGCTTCGCGCACTGCGGTAGCAGTTCGGAGATCTGGATTCCGGGAACGGTCGTCTGGATCGGGCGAAAGGGACCGCCGAACGGCGTGTTCGGTTTCGGGTCCCAGCTCTCAAGTTGACTCATGCCGCCGTCGAGCCAGACGAACAGCACCTGCCGCTTCTGCTTCTTCAGCTCCTCCGCGACGAGCGGATTCGCCAGCGCGGACACCCCCACCGCACCCGTGGTTCCCAGGAACCGGCGGCGCGTGATGCGGTGTTCGTGCGGCGTGCAGAGCGTGGCGCGGGGCATGATGGGTTCTCGGTGAAGCCGATGACCTTCAGGCGGGTCGGAGATCGTGGCGCCGGTCTTGCGGTTTTGCGAACTCTGCGGTGCGGTGGTGAGAACTCCATAATGACCGACCGCACCGGAATCATCAAGGACGAAGCCCTCACTCCGCCTCCACGCGCAACCCCGGTGTCCCGAACCGGACCGCCTCCGCGGCGCCCCGCTTCGTCACTTTCGTCTGGCGGGCCTCCACGAACCGCAACCGCGGCGCGCGGGCGAGTTCCTTCAGCCCCCCGTCGGTGAGCGCCGTGCGGTCGAAGGCCGCGATCTCCAGCGCCGGCAGCGCTCCGAGAAGTCGGGCCGTTCCGTCACCCGCCTTCGTGCCGGTCAGTTCTACCTTCGTCAGCTTCGTGAGCCCCTTCAGTGCGAGCAGCCCCTTGTCGGACACCGGGCAACCCGCGGCCGAAAGTGTGACGAGCCCGGTGAGCCGGGCGAGGTGAACCGCGCCACCGTCGTCGAACGGGCTGTCGTCGAGGATGAGCTTTCGCAGCGAAACCGGTAGCCGATCGAACCCGGTTCCCCGGACCGCCGTTCTCGACACGTCCAGCACCTGCAATCCGTCCATCCCGGCGAGTTCGCGCATCCCGGTGTCGGTGACCCGCGTCCCACTGAGCGACAGTTCGGTGATCGTCTTCGTCTTCTGCAAGTTGCGAAGTCCGGCGTCGGTGATCTTCGTGGACGCGAGCCGGAGCGCGGTGATTGCGGGCAGGCGAGCGACCGCTCCCAGGCCGTCGTCGGTGAACGCCGTGTTCGGAGCATCAATGTCGCGCAGCTTCGGCCAGCCGGTCGGTGCAAAGCACGTCCCGGTTACGGGCGTCGCGTCGAGGCCGATCGCGTCGAGGGCGGGCAGTGAAGCGAGTTCGCGCAAGCCCGCGTCGGTCGCCTTCGTGTCGATGAGCCGCACGTCTTGAAGGGTTTTGACGCCCGCGAGGTGCTTGCACGCCGCATCCGTCACCGGACCGATGACGTTGAGCGTCTTGAGGCGAGGGAGCTTCGTCAGCACGGCGAAGCCGCTCCCGGTCACCTGCCGGCACCGGTACAGCACGAGCGCGTTGAGGTGTTCGAGCCCTTCGAGCGCCGCGAGCGCGTCGTCGGTCAGTTCGCCGCCGTCGAACGTCAGATTGGTGACGCACTTCAACCCCCGGAGTGCCACAAGGGCCGATTCGAGCCGGGTGTCCTGCTCGAATCGCACAACGTATCCGCCGTCGGCTTCCGGACCGTGAACGCCGGCCCCCGCCTTCTGAAGTGCTTCGATTTTCGCAGTGTCGGCGGCCGTGAGCGCCGGAACGGGGTCCGCGACCGGCGGCGGAACCGGTTCCTTGCTCTTCGCCGCGGGCGGAATGGGAGGGGGAGGAACGGGCGGAGCCGGTTTGGGCGGCTCCGGTTTCAGTTCGGTGCTCGGCACGGGCGCGGGCGGTTGCGGGTCGGGCTTCGCGCCGCAGCCGGTGAGCGCCAGCAGCGCGACGACGGGAACGATTCGGCACGCACTCATTGCTTCGCCTCGCGGACCTCGGGCGCGTTCATTGGAACACACCCGCGGGTCACGCGAAAGCGACTTTGACATGTCCCGCCACCCCGCGACCGGGACACATTCACCTCACTTCGGCGCGGGGTACCGGTACCCCGTCGGAACGACCGGGCCGTTCGTCGGCTTCGCGGAAACGGCACTCGCCGGCACCACGCGCCCCTGCCACGTCGGCTGAACGGGGCCGGCCTGCATCCCGCGCGGCGGCATCACGACCGGCCCCGCGGTCGTGCCGGGCGGCACCACCGGCTGCGGCATGGGCTGCCCCTGCGGCGCGTACGGGAGCGGCTGCGGTTGGCCGTAGACCGGTTGTCCGTTGGCCGGCACACCGATGCCGCAACTGCCGTCCGCGCAGCCGGCCCCGCAGTAGGGCACCGACGTACACGGGAACATGCCCTGCAGCGGCGTGATGTAGGGCGTCGGGCGGCACGTCGGCAGTTCGGTCGGTGAGTCGTGGAAGGCGAGGAACGCCTTGATGCGTGCCCAGCACGAGCGGGAGCGCCCGGGGCGGTCGCACCCGCCTGGGCCGCAGTTCCCCTCCGGCGCGTACGCGCCGACGCCGCTCGGTAAGGGCGGAAGCGTCGTCGGTACGTACGCGGGCGCGTACGCGGTCGGCTCGACCGGGCTGGCGGTGGCCGGGTTACGGAACGGCGACCACTTCGCGACCGAAAACAGTCGCGGGCTGCCCGTCGCCCCCCACCCGCTCCCGCCCGAGGGGGTGAGTACGTTTCCGTTTTGCAGCACCGGCGCGGGGACGACCGGCACGGTCGGCGCCAGGCCCTCCTGCGC
Organism: Planctomycetota bacterium; assembly: GCA_017306025.1. Lineage (GTDB taxonomy): Bacteria > Planctomycetota > Planctomycetia > Gemmatales > Gemmataceae > Gemmata. Next base: position 7,040 of record JAFKJJ010000213.1, on the reverse strand, counting down.
CCGGGCCGCGACCGGACACAGACCCACCGCCACCACGGCCACCAGATACCACCGCTTCATGACCCGCCTCCGTGCGGAACGCGCTTCGACACATCGAAGTTTCGGAGTTGCGCGGGCTCGAAATGCAGGACGGGTGGGTTTTGCGGATCACTCGCTTCGCGCGGGATCGGCGCGACCGGCACAGATTAACGCGCCCGATGTGGTCCGGTCACGGAGTGACCGGTCTTCTTTGGGTGGCCGGTTTCGGAAAGGGCCGGTGCCCCCCGAAGGACGCCCGATTCCACCGCATCGCCACTGCACGCGCTTGCCGTCGCTCTTCGAGAGCGACCCGCTCGAAGAAGACCGGTCACGGAGTGACCGGACCACAACGACCCTCACCAGTCGCCGTCGAACCCGGGCAACGACGGCTGAATCGTCCGGCGCTTCGGGGCGGGTCTGGTCACGCGCGGAACGGCCCGGTTGCCGGAGTTCGGCCGCCGCGACAGCACGATCGTTTTCGCGGGCGCGTCCTGGCGCGCCGTGACGACCTCCGCGGCCGGGTTCAACACCACGAGCGCCTCGCGGCCGGCCACCGCGGCCAGTTCCGGCTTGTTGCAGTCCTTGCTCAGGTGAAGTTGGACGAGGTGGGCCGGGAACCCCTCCCCCGACCGCCCCGCGATCGCCACGGTCAACTCCGCGGCCTGCTTGTTCGACAGGTGACCGAGGTCGCCGAGCACGCGATCGACCAGGAACTTTGGCCGCGAACTCGACCGCTCCATCAGTTCGTCGTGGTTGTACTCCAGCGCCAGAACGTCGACGCCGGCGAACGCCTCGATCAGTTCTGTCGAGCCGCACCCGAGGTCGGCCGCGTAGCCGATCGACCACGCCGGGTGGGGTTCGCCGTCGCGGCCGTCGATGCGAAACGCGAACGTCGGCACCGAGTCGTGCGACACCCTGAGCGGCAGGCACGAGAGGGTCGGCGCGAGTTCGATGCGGGCGCCCTCCGCGTACTCGCGGGTGAGCCCGGCGCCGTGGAAGGCCGCGAACGACGGTGCGACGCGGTCCATGTGCGCGAAGTGCTGCGGGTGGGCGTACAGCGGGATCTTCCGGCCCCGCAGGTCGGCGAGCGTCGCGTCCTTCCAGTGGTCGGTGTGGGTGTGCGTGAGAACGACGGCGGAAACGCGGTCCCAGGTGGCGCCGATCGACTGGAGGCGTGCGGTGAGGTACCGCGGGTGCAGCCCGCAGTCGATGAGCAGGCCGAACCCGTCGAATTCGAGCAAACTGGCGTTCCCGCCGCTGCCGCTGGCGAGCACTGTAAACCGGGCGGTCATCGCGTGGTATTCCCTCCGGACCGCGTCGCCCCGAGTTTGAGCGTGACGTGAGTCGAAGCGATTGTGAAGGTAAGTTGTACCCGCTCGCGACGGGCGTTGGAAGGGCGGTAGCGAACCGACCAACGGCGGGAAGCTCGAAAGAAGAACGAATGCGAAATTCGATAGGGGCTTCGTCGGTGCGGCGCCCGTTTCGGATTTCAAATTTCGCCCTCTTTGGAATTTCCCGCGCCCGCGGACGGCTGGTATCGTTGAGGAATAAGGGACTCCGACCGACGAGGGCCTCGACGTGGCCGAGCAGAAGCTGATTCTGGTGGTGGACGACGACCGCGAACTGGTGGACGCCATGCGGGCGGTGCTGGAGCGCCAGGGGTACAAGGTGACCCAGGCGCACGACGGGCACCAGGGCAAGCAGGCGATCTACAACCAGCGCCCGGACCTGGTGATCCTCGATATGATGATGCCGCGGATGGGCGGCTACCCGGTGCTGGAGCACTTCAAGGACAAGCCGGACGCGCCGCCGATCATCATGGTAACGGCCAACGAGGGCAGCCGGCACAAGGTGTACGCCGAGTACCTCGGCGTGATCGACTACATCCGCAAGCCGTTCGCGATGGAGCGGCTGCTCGAAACGGTCAACAGGGCGCTGGCCAACAAGCCCGCCGGCGAACCGAAGGCGGAGTGACCCGGCCTCCCATTCGCCATTCCCCTCGGGAGGCGAAGGGAGCCGCTACCACATGAAGCCCCACGACTGGCGGCCACCAACCCTCACCACCGAGCGGCTCGTTTTGCGCGCGTTCACCGACGACGACGCGCAGCCGCTGTTCCACCACGCCCGCAACCCGAACGTCGCCCGCTTCACCCTCTGGGAAGCCCACCGGAGCGTCGAGGACACGCTGATCTTCCTCCGCGACTACGCGGTGCTGCGGTACCTCGAAGGCATGGCCGAGCCCTACGCGATCACGGTCAAGCCCGACCCGAGACCGGTCGGCGCGTGCGGGTGCTTCTGGGCCGCCAGGCCGCACCAGACGATGGAACTCGGCTACTGGATCGCGGAGCCGTTCTGGGGCAAGGGGTACGTCGTCGAGGCGTGCCGGGCGGCGCTCGCGTTCGCGTTCGCGGAGTACGCGCCGGAGCGGATGCAGGCCCGCGTCATCGCGGGCAACCACGCCAGCGCCCGCGTGCTCGCGAAGCTCGGCTTCCGCGAAGAGGGCACGCTCCGCCGATCCCTCTTGCGCCGCGGGAACTTCGAAGACGTGCGGATGTTCTCGCTGCTCCGCAACGAGTGGCACGCCGCCGCTTCGGGCGAAAATCCACAGCAATAACCCCGGTCGCCGGCGTCACGCGCCGGGCCGCAGGTATTCGTGAGCCGCCAGAGCCGTTTCCGCCTCGTCGTCGGCCCCGCGCCACACGAAGCTCGCCACCTCGCCGCAGTCCGCGATCCACTCCGGATCGACGTCCGACCGAAGGGCGTAGGGCAACAGCACGACGAGCCGCTTGGCCCCGTTCGGTCGCCCCGGCTGAAGGGCGTAGAACTTGTCGAGGTACGTCGGGCTCTCCAGGCAGGCGGACAACAGCCCGCCCAGGAAGTCCGGCGTAAACGAACGATGAATCGCGTCCGCGCTCAACGGCCCACTCGGTTCCAGAACTACCTGTAGGGTCGTGAACGGGTTGACGGTCAGGATCTCGCGGACGAGGGCCGCGGCCCGGGGCGCGTGAGCGGTGAAATCCGCGGCCCGCAGCCAGAGCGTGAACGCCTGCGCCCGCGCCGCCGGGGCCGGCGCGCGGCCCGGATCGCCGTCCAGGTCCACGTTCCAGACGCGGTACGACTCGTCCGGGCCGAAGTCGAGCACCGGTTCGGGCGGGGCGTCGAACTCCCCGAACACGTCCTGCGCCTCCTGCATCAGCCCGAACATGGCCGCCGCGTCGAGCGTCCGGGTTCGGCGCACGTAGTACGGCGGGCGCGGCTGGTGCGTCAGGCCCAGTTCCGCGGCCTCGTGCCGGAACGCGGTGCCCGGCAGCACCGCGAGGTTGAACACCTGCGCCCGCGAGTACAGCCCGCCGTCGGCGAGGTAGCGAATCCCCGAGCGGACCGACTCGGCCGTGTCGCCGGGCAGTCCGACGATCAGATCGACCGTCACCTTGATCCCGACGTCCATCAGGGCACGAACGCCCTTCTCGAACGCCTTCAGGTTGTTCCTGCGGCTCATCAACTCCATCGCGTCGCGGTCCACCGACTGGAGCCCGACCTCCACCTCTTCAAAGCCCGCGTCGCGGAGCAGTTCGGCGATCTCGCGCGTGATCCCTTCCGCCCGCAACTCGCCGAAGTAACGGAACGTGCGGCCGGGGTTGCCCTCCGCGAGCGTCCGCACGAACCCGGCGAAGTCCTTCCGCTGGTTGAGCGTCGGGTCGAGCAGAAACACCTCCTCGGCCCCGCGCTCGCGGGCGTGGGCAAGGCTCGCGAGCACCCGGTCGCGCGACAGGAAGTATTGCGAGTCGTAGCTCTTGGGGTAGTAGCAGAACTTGCAGTTGAACACGCACCCGCGGGTCGTTTCCAGCAGGAGCATCCGCTCGTCGGCGGCGTCGAGGATGCCGGCCAGGTAAGGCGAGCCGAGCCGGTCGAGGTCCGGCAGCGGCGAGCGGAAGGCGGGCAACCGGTCCGGCCGGAACCGTCCCCCTTCGGCGGGAGGAACGTACAGACCGGCGATCGGGGCTGGCGGCACGTCCTCGCCGTCGAGCAGCGCGAGCAGGAGTTGGGCGAACGTCTGCTCGCCTTCTCCGATGGCGACGAAGTCGTAGTCGGGCGATTCGAGCACCCAGGCGTTGTCCGGCGTGATCTCGGGACCGCCGAGGACGATCTTCGTGTGCGGTCGCCGTCGCTTCAGTTCGTGGGCGATCCAGAGCGTCCGCTCGATGTTCCACAGGTAGCAGGTGAAGCCGACCATCCACGGATCGCGGGCCGCGAGTTCTTCCACGAGGGCGCGGTCGCCGAGCCGGTTCGCCGGCCCCGCGGGAAGCAACTCGATGTCGTAGTCCTGCCCCAGTCCGCGCGACTCGGCGAACAGCTTGAGGTACGCGCCGGCGAGCGGGACGTTCCCGCGGATCGGCGCCGGCCCCAGCGGCGGGATCGGGAGCTGAACGAGAACGACGGTGCGGCGCGGGGCGGTCATAACCCGATTATATCGAGGTGGCGGCCGCGGCCGCGGGGAGTATATTCGTCGAAGAGGTTCTCGCCTCCGGAGTGATCCGTGATCCGACCGGCCCGTTCCCCCGTTTCCGAACACGCGCTCTTCCTCCGGCTGTTCGTCAGCAACAGCGGCGGGTGGTAGTTCCGCCGCGCCCTGCCTCTCTTTCTGGCCGTTCGCCCGAGCCGTTTCGCGGCCGCCGTCGACCGACCGTCCCGAGAACTACCGTGCCCCCGCTCACGCAATCCGAACTGAACGAGCCCATCACCGGGCACATGCACCAGAACCTCACCCGGCTCGACAGCGGCCTGACGGTGGGCGAGGCCCTGGAATGGGTCCGGCGCCACCCGCCGACCGGTCGGGTCATCTACTTCTACGTCGTGGACAAGGAGGGGCGGCTGGAAGGGGTGGTGCCGACCCGGCGGCTGCTGTTGAGCGCGCCCGCAACGCGGCTCACCGAAATCATGGTCCGCAAGCTCGTCACCCTGCCCGCGCGGGCGACGGTGCTGGACGCGTGCGAGTTCTTCATCCAGTACCGCCTGCTCGCCGTCCCCGTTGTGGACGACGAGGGCCGACTGCTCGGCGTGGTGGACATCGAGCTGTACACCGACGAGTTCGGCAACCCGGGTGTGACCACGCAGGTGGAGCGGTGGCTCCAGCCCCTCGCGAGCTTCCTCCGGGTCGAGTCGTCCGGCGGCATCGTGCTCCTGGTCTGCACCGTGGCGGCCCTGGTACTGGCAAATTCCCCCTGGGCGCCCTCGTACGCGGCCCTCTGGCAGACGCCGGTTCACGTCACCTTCGGCGGCTTCGGGCTCGCCAAGCCGCTCTTGTTGTGGGTCAACGACGGCCTGATGACCCTGTTCTTCTTCGTCGTCGGGCTGGAAATCAAGCGCGAGATGGTCTCCGGGGAACTGAGCGAACCGCGAAAGGCGGTTCTGCCGGTCGTGGCCGCGCTGGGCGGGATGGTCGCGCCCGCGGCGGTGTACCTCGCCCTCCAGTGGGACCGGCCGACGGTGGCCGGGTGGGGCGTCCCGATGGCCACCGACATCGCCTTCGTGGTCGGGTTCCTCGCCCTGCTGGGACCGCGCGTCCCGCACGGCCTGAAGATCCTGCTCCTGTCGCTGGCGATCGCCGACGACATCGGGGCCGCGCTCGTGATCGCGCTGGCCTACACGGGCCACCTGTCCTTCCCGGCCCTGGCCGCCGGCGCGGCCGTCCTCGGCGTCGTGGTGTTCTTCCGCTGGATCGGGGTCCGGGCGCTGCCGGTGTACGTGGCCCTGGGGGCGGTGATCTGGGTGGCGTTCGTGAAGTCCGGGGTCCACCCGACCGTAGCGGGGGTGATCCTCGGCCTGCTGACCCCCGCCCGGCCGTGGCTCGGGGACCGGGTGCCGCTGGACGTCGCGGCCGACCTGTTCAAACGGCTCCGCGGTTCCGACGACGAACCGCCTCCCCCCCTGGTGGAGCGGGTCGCCCCCGTCGAACGGCTGGAGCACGCCCTCCACCCCTGGGTGGCCTTCGCGATCATGCCCGTGTTCGCGCTCGCCAACGCGGGCGTCGAACTCAAAATGGGCTCCCTCGGACAGCCGGTCGCCCTCGCCGTGGCCGCGGGGCTGGTCCTCGGCAAGCCGATCGGGATCGTGCTCGCCAGTTGGCTGACGTTGAAGATCGGGCTGACTCAGCTCCCGAGCGGGGTGAACGGCAAGGTTCTCGTCGGGGCCGGCTGCCTGGCGGGAATCGGGTTCACGATGTCGATCTTCATCGCCGGGCTGGCCCTCAACGGGCCGGCGCTCGACGAGGCCAAGGTCGGTATCCTCGCCGGCTCGACCGTCAGCGCCGCGCTCGGCTCGGCGCTCCTTCTGCGCTTCCTGCCGCGGCGGGCGGCCGAATGACCCATCGGCCAGCCGATGGACGTCCCGCCCTACGTTCCCGTCACCTGCCAACCGATGAACCCGGCGTAGGCCGCGAGCAGCAGCGCGCCCTCCCACCGGCGGACGCGCAACCCGTTGGCGACGACGAGCATCAGCAGCACCGCGAACCCGGTCATCGCGGGCAGCTCGACGGTTCGCGCCGTGACGGGAACGTCCATCGGCCGCACCACGACGGTGGCCCCGAGGATGAGCAGGACGTTGAACAGGTTCGACCCGGCGACGTTGCCCAGCACGATGTCCGCCTCGCCCCGGACGGCCCCGGCGACCGCCGCGGCCATTTCCGGCAGCGACGTCCCGACGGCCACCACCGTCAGCCCGATCAGCCACTCGCTCACGCCCAAACTCCGCGCCAGTTCGACCGCGGCCGTCACCATCAGATGCGCGCCGCCCACCAGCCCGCACAGCCCGACCACGACCAGTAGAGCGGCCACCCACACCCGCATCTTGTCCGCAACGGCCGAGCCGAGCTCCTCTTTCACCTCCGGCGGCTCGGCTCGGGCCGAGTGGTACATGTACGCGATCAGCCCGGCGAACCCCACCAGCAGGACCGTGCCGTCGGTGCGGCCGAGGTGCCCGTCCCAGCACAGCGCCCACAGCAAGAGCGAGGTGCCGATGACCAG
>JAFKJJ010000212.1 GCA_017306025.1 Planctomycetota bacterium | reverse complement strand
GCGCGAGCCCGGTGACGGGTAGCGGTCGCGGTTCGAGCGCGTGGCTTTGTCGTGGGGCCGGTCGCCGGGCCTGCCATAGCGAAGGCAGGCCCGGCGGCCGGCCCCACAAATAAGGGCCACTCCCGGCCGTTACCCTCCACCCGGACCGGTATCAGACGCCGTCGCCCATGCCGACGTCGGGGATGTAGTTCTCGTAGCGGTTGTACTCCTTCCGCCACGTGAGCGTGATCTCGCCGGTCGGGCCGTTGCGCTGCTTGGCGATGATGACTTCGAGGATGTTGTCTTCGGTCTGGCCGTCGAACTTCCCGGGCCGGTGCAGCATCATGCACGTGTCGGCGTCCTGCTCGATCGAGCCCGACTCGCGGAGGTCGGAGAGCCGCGGCTTGTGGTCCTGGCGGTCCTCGGAGGCGCGGTTCACCTGGGCGAGCGCGATCACCGGGATGAGCAGCTCGCGCGCGAGGAACTTCAGCCGGCGGCTGATCTGCGCGACCTGCTCCTGGCGCGGGTCGCGGCGGTTCTCCGGCTCGATGAGCTGGAGGTAGTCGATCACGATGAGCTTCAGCCCGCCCTCGCGCTCGTGCTTCTTCTGGAGCCGCCGCGCGGTGGCCGCGATCTGGATCATGGTGCGGCTCGGGGTGTCGTCGATGTACAGCCGGGCGCGGCGGAGGATGTCGCCGGCGTCCATCAGCTTCTGGATGTCGTCGGAGTTGAGGTGCCCCTTACGAACCTTGTGGCTGTCCACCCGCGACTGGCAGCACAACAGACGCTCGGCCAGTTCGATGCGGGCCATTTCGAGGCTGAAGAACAGCACGACGGGCGAGTTCCCGTTCCCGTCGGCCTCGGTGATGATGTTGCGGACCACGTTCAGCGCGAACGCCGTTTTTCCGACCGACGGCCGCGCGGCGATGATGACGAGTTCCGAGTTCTGTAGGCCCGCGGTGATGTTGTCGAGGTCGACGTAGTTGGTCGGCAGGCCGCTGAGCGCCAGGTTGTCCTTGCCGATGCGCGAGTCGAGTCGCTCGAACGCGTCCTTGATGGTCTCGGCCAGCGGGATCGTGTCGCCCTGGATGCTCGACTTGGCCACCTCCATGATTTTTCGCTCGGCCTGCGACACCAGCTCGTCGGCCGACTGCGCGCGGTCGTAGGAGTCGCGCAGGATCTCGTTGCTCGCGTGGATCAGCCCGCGCACCATCGACGTGTCGCGGACCAGCTTCGCGTGGTACTCGGCGTTGGCCCCGGTCGGCACCGCCTCCCACAGCTCGGCCAGGTAGTCCGCCCCGCCGACGTCGTCGAGCTGCTTGTTCTTGCGCAGCTTGTCGTGGAGCAGCACGAGGTCGATGGGCTGGCTCTCGTTCTGGAGGTCGCACAGCGCCTGGTAGATCTTCTGGTGCGCGTCGAAGTAGAAGTGGCTGGCGGTGATGACCTGCTGGACGTCGGAGAGCACGTCCGGGTCGCGCAAGATGCCGCCGAGGACGCCGCGCTCGGCCTCGCGGTTCTGTGGCGGGAGACGGTCCGTGAGCGGGTCCGACATGGCGAGTCACTCCGGCTGGTCGCGCGGGCGGTGTTAACCTGTACAGTGCGGGTTCGATGTGATTGATAACGGGGGCCGCGTGAAAAATGAAGACCGCCGGCGCGCCGACGGGGGCCGCGGGGGCGGGGGAAGCGCGTTAAGATCGGAACCCGGCGCCGCCGGTTGCGCCGACCGCCTCACGTCGCGCCCTTCGCCATCTTCTCGATCCGCGCCCACAGGTCGTCCGGCACCGGCATCACCGACAGCCGCGCCTGTTTCACCAGCTCCCACGACGCGAACGCCTTGTCCGCCTTGATCGCGGCCAGCGTCACCGGGGCCGCGAGCCGCCGCACCGGCTTGACGGCCACGACCACGCGCTTTCCGGCCTCGTCGGTCGGGTCGGGGGTCGGGTCGGCTAACACTTCCATCACCCCCACCACCGCTTTTTCTTTGCCGGTCGCGTACAGGAACACGCGGTCGCCCTTCTTCGCCGCGCGCAGGTGCTTTTGGGCCAGCGCGTTCGCGACGCCGCTCCAGGTGGTCGAGCCGTCGCGTTCGAGGTCCGCGAAGCTGTACGTTTCGGGTTCCTCTTTGAAGAGCCAGTTCGCCATGCGTTTTTTCTCCGGGATGAATCCGGTGCCGTTCGCGCTGCGTAGAATTGGGCGGCGTGGCCCCGGCGGTCCGCCTCTATGTGTTTCGCACCGTGTGAGCGCCGGGGTCGCGTCACTTGTTGCAGAGTGGTCCTGGTCCGCGAGCGGACCACTCCGAAAGCCCAGCTACTGAAAAAGGGGCCGCGATTCGCGCCGCGCTAGATGTCCTCATCCTCGGTCTCGGAGAAGAGCCACGGATGAACACGGAAGACACCGATCAGAAGAAGAAACAAGTCCTTTTTTCTGATCCGTGTCTTCCGTGTTCATCCGTGGCTCTTCTCACTTCTTTGCTTCGCCGAACAGAACCTTTCGCGCCTGCTCGGTTTCCTCCGGCGACCAGCGGGTGAGCTTCTCGCGCGTCAGTTTGGCGATCGCCTTCACGGCGTCCGCGTTCTTCATCACGTCGAAGTGACTGACCGGCGCGTGGGCGGCCGGCACCCCTGCTTGCTGAAGGTCGTCGGGCCACTGGCTCCGCGCCGGCACCAGGCCGTCGGTCGCGAGCAGCTTCAGCTTGCACACGACGCACGCGAGCGGTACGTCCCGGCCGGGCGGGTTGGCCCTCGTGGCCGCGGTGCGGGCCTCGGGCGCGAGCGAGTGGATGAACGGGGCCTGAACCTTCGGGTACCCCACCTTCACCGTCGCCAGCTCGACCCCCGCGAACGGCGCCGCGACCGCGATCACCTTCGTGACCCCCGCGTCGGGGTAGCGCTCGGCGAACTGCCGCACGATCACCCCGCCCGCGGAGTGTCCGATGAGGACGACTTCCTTGTAGCCGGCCCTGCGGAGCCGCGCGACCGCGTCGCGCAGCCCCGGCGACTGCGCCACCTCGTCGACCGCGACGGTCTGCGCGTACCCGAAGGCGAACACGTCGGCGTCCGGGGCGAGGGCCGTCACCAGTTCGCTTTTCGGGTTCTGCCACGGCCGGCGGTCGGGCTGCGTGGCCTTCACCGGGCGGGCCGGATGAACGAACAGTCCGGGGACGAGCACGACGGCGCGGGCCTTGTCGCTCGGCGCCTCGGGGGCGGCCCACGGCTTGCCGCCCGCGTCCGGCGCCACCTGCCACAACTCGGTGGCGACCTCCGGGGGGCAGGGGCCGGGGGCGGCGCACAGCGCCGCGGCGACTAAACTGACGAGCATGGCGGGCCTCACGTCCGGTGCCTGGGCGACCGCTTCTTACCGAAAGTATCGGCCGCGCCGCCAGTGCGGTTCGCGCGTTTCGGTAATGGGGCACGGCCCGCGCGGCCGATGATGACGGTTGAACCGTCGCGCAGGAGGCTAGCGAATGGGCGTTCTTCCGGACTGGATGATCGAGCGCGACGTGAAGATCGTGCCCTTCGCCGCGCAGCAGCACCGGCCGGGGGTCATCTCCTACGGCGTGACGAGCTACGGCTACGACGTGCGGGTGGACCGGCGGTTCAAGGTGTTCACGAACGTCTGGGGCCGCACCGTCGACCCGAAGAACTTCGACCCGAAGTCGTTCGTCGACATCGAGGCCGAGTTCTGCATCATCCCGCCCAACAGCTTCGCGCTGGCCGAGACGGTCGAGTACTTCGAGATCCCGCGCGATATCCTGGCCGTTTGTTTGGGCAAATCGACGTACGCGCGTTGTGGTATCATCGTGAACGTGACGCCTTTGGAGCCGGAGTGGCGCGGGCGCATCACGATCGAGAGCAGCAACACGACGCCGCTGCCCGCGAAGATCTACGCGGGCGAGGGGATCGCGCAGATCCTCTTCTACAAGGGCGAGGCGGTGTGCCAGACGAGCTACGCGGACAAGAAGGGGAAGTACCAGGACCAGCCCGGGCTCACGCTCCCGTTCGTGCCCGGATCGGGCGAGTAAGCCGGTCCCGCTCGCGGGCGTATTTCCTCATGAACGGCGGCGCGTCGGGGACGCGCCGCCGTTCGCGTTATGAGGGCCGCGGGCGCAACTCCGTACTTGACACCGGGATAGAAAATAGTGGACACTTGTTCTGATGCGGCTGGCGAGACCCGGCGGGTTTTTCCGGTTGTAGCGGAGGCGCCCGAGGCGCTTCGGCGCACGCGCGGCGGGACCGAATCTTGCTCGCGACTGACCCGCCTCGTCTGCCGATCCAAAGCAGGCTGAGGCATCATGAAGATCGGTTCACGGACGGCCGTTCTTCGTCGCCTCATTCTCAGCCGGACCACCCGTTATGCAAATTACTCGGCGATTCACCCGTGAAGGGCAAGACCCGTTCGCCGGCATCGAGTTCGCACCCCGTAGTTCCACGATCCGCAATCCCAACGGGTCGGTCGTGTTCGAGATGACCGACGTCATGGTGCCCGCGAAGTGGAGCCAGGTCGCGGTCGACATCCTCGCGCAGAAGTACTTCCGCCGCGCCGGCGTGCCCGCGCGCCTGGCCCGCGTCCACGAGGAGGACGTCCCGACGTGGGTGCAGCGCAGCGCGCCGGAGGCGGACGAGACCCCGACCGGCGGCGAGACGGACTCGCGGCAGGTGTTCCACCGGCTGGCCGGGTGCTGGACGTACTGGGGCTGGAAGGGCGGATACTTCTCGACGGAGCGCGACGCGCGGGCGTTCTACGACGAAGTCTGCTACATGCTCGCCATGCAGATGGCGGCGCCGAACAGTCCGCAGTGGTTCAACACGGGGCTGCACTGGGCCTACGGGATCGAGGGGCCGCCGCAGGGGCACTACTTCGTCAACCCGCTGACGCAGCAGCTCGAACGCTCCACATCGGCTTACGAGCGCCCAGCGCCGCACGCTTGTTTTATTCAACAAGTATCAGATGACTTGGTGAATGACGGCGGCATCATGGACCTGTGGGTCCGCGAGGCCCGCATTTTTAAATACGGCTCGGGCACGGGTTCGAACTTCTCCGCGCTGCGCGGCGAGGGCGAGCCGCTGTCGGGCGGCGGGAAGTCGTCCGGGCTGATGAGCTTCCTAAAAATCGGCGACCGGGCGGCCGGGGCCATCAAGAGCGGTGGGACCACACGTAGGGCCGCTAAGATGGTCGTTCTAGATTTGGACCACCCGGACATCGAGGAGTTCGTCAACTGGAAGGTGACCGAGGAACAGAAGGTTGCGGACCTGGTCACCGGGTCGCGGCTGTTGAACAAGTACCTCAACGAGATCATGCGGGCCGTTCACGGGCACGCGGTCGTGGAGGAGCGGTACGACCCGACGAAGAACGCGAAGATGCGCAAGGCCGTGCTCGACGCCCGCGCCGCGCTGATCCCCGAGAACTACATCGCGCGCGTGTTGCAACTGGCCAAGCAGGGTTGGAAGAGCATCGAGATCGACGAGTACGACACCGACTGGAATTCGAAAGCGTACTACACGGTCAGCGGCCAGAACAGCAACAACTCGGTGCGCGTGCCCAACGAGTTCATGCGGGCCGTGGAGACCAACGGCCCGTGGCACCTGTACTGGCGCACGGAGTTGGAGCGGGCGAAGAAGGAGGGCCGCGCGCCCAAGGCGAAGAAGACGCTCGCGGCCCGTGACCTGTGGGACCAGATCAGCTACGCGGCCTGGAGCTGCGCCGACCCCGGCATACAGTTCGACACCACCTTCAACGAATGGCACACGTGCCCTGTTGATGGGCGGATCAATGCAACAAACCCGTGCTGTGTCACCGGCGATACGCTGGTCGCCGTCGCGGACGGGCGCAACGCGGTTCCCATCAAGGACCTCGTCGGGCAGGAGGTGCCGGTTTACGCCTGGGACCACGCCGCCAAGCGGACCACGATCGGCCGGATGTGGAACATCGGCGTCAAGCGCCGCGACGCGCGGGTGTTCAGGGTCACGCTCGACGACGGTTCGTCGTTCCGCGCGACCGACGACCACCTCATCATGCTCCGCGACGGCTCGTACCGGCAGGTGAAGGACCTCCGGGCGGGCGACTCTCTGAACCCGTTCCACTCGAAGGTCCGGCGGCCGAAGAAGGTGCGCACCAAGCGCCGGTTCGTGTTCACCGGGCGCGGGTGGAGGGTTCAGTACCGGTGGATCTGGGGGGCCGAGTTCGGTGCCCAGCCGGACGGGTTCCACATTCACCACCGCGACTTCGACAGCCTCAACGACACGTTCGACAACCTTCAGTTGATGCCCGAAGAAGAGCACGAGGCGCTGCACCGCGACCAGATGCTCGGCGACAACAACCCGGCACGGCGGTGCATGACCGACGCGTGGCGTGCGAACATCTCGGCGGCCGTGTCCGGCGAGAAGAACCCGCACTACGGCGTCCCGCAGAGCGCGGCCGCGCGGGCGAAGATGCGCGCGGCCTCCGCGAAGCGCTGGGCCGACCCGGCCGAACGCGCGAAAGCGGCCGACGCGGCGAAGCGCGCGACGGACGGCGCCCGCGCCGCCGGCCACCGCATCGGGCGGCCGCCGAAGGAGCGCGTGCAGCGGTGCTGCGCGGTGTGCCGGCAGAACTTCATGACCCCGCGCGAGGGGCAACTGTTCTGCTCGAAGGCGTGCCGATACAGCCCGACGGCGCTCGCGATGGTCGGCGCGAAGGGCGGCCCGAAGAAGCTCGGCCGTGCCCTCTCGGCGGAACACCGGGCGAAACTCAGCGCGTCCGGCCGCGCCGCAGCGGTCCCGGCCGACAAGCGCCGCGCCGCGCTCGACGGCCTCCGCGCCCGGTGCCTGAAGGCCGCGCGCCTGCTCCTGGACGCGGGCCACGAACCGACGCTCGACGGGTGGGAGGGGTTGCGCGACACCGCGCACGAACTCGGCGCCGCGCACGTCCCGAAGCGCGAGTCCGTGGCCCGGTTCTTCGGCTCCGACGCCGAGTTGCAAGAGCACGCGGCGCTTTACAACCACAAGGTCGTGTCGGTCGAGTTCGACGGCGTCGAGGACGTGTACGACGGCACCGTGGACTCGCACCACAACTTCGCCATCGTCACCAGCAAGACCGCGTCGCCGGTCGCGCCGAAGGACTTCGACTACTCCGGCTGCTTCATCCACAACAGCGAGTACGCCTTCCTCGACGATACGGCATGCAATCTCGCTAGTTTGAATTTAATTACGTTCTTCGATACCAAGTCGTCGAAGTTCGACGTCGAGGCGTACCGGCACGCGGTCCGCATCTGGACGGTGATCCTGGAGGTCAGCGTCTACATGGCGCAGTTCCCCAGCCAGCCGGTCGCGCAGAAGTCCTACGACTTCCGCACGCTCGGCCTGGGCTACGCCAACCTCGGCGCGCTGCTCATGGTGCAGGGCATCCCCTACGACTCGGTCGAGGGGCGGGCGCAGTGCGGGGCGCTCACCGCGATCATGCACGCCGGGGCCTACGCCGCCAGCGCCGAGATGGCCGCGGAGGTCGGGCCGTTCTCGCGGTACCACGCCAACCGCGACCACATGCTGCGCGTCATCCGCAACCACCGCCGCGCGGCCTACAACGCCGCGCCCGCGGAGTACGAGGGGCTGACCGTCTTCCCGGTCGGCATCGACGCGCGGTACTGCCCGCCGGACCTCCTGGCCGCGGCGCGGCGCGAGTCCGACCGGATGCTCGAACTCGGCGAGCGCCACGGGTACCGGAACGCCCAGGTCACGGTGATCGCGCCGACCGGCACCATCGGGCTGGTGATGGACTGCGACACCACCGGCATCGAGCCGGACTTCGCGTTGGTGAAGTTCAAGAAGCTCGCCGGCGGCGGGTACTTCAAGATCATCAACCAGTCGGTGCCGCCGGCGCTGGCGAAGCTCGGCTACACGCAGTGGCAGATCGAGGACATCGTCCGCTACAGCCGCGGCGCCGCCACGCTCCACGGGTGCCCGCACGTCAACCCCGCCGCCCTCAAGGCCAAGGGGTTCACCGACGACGTGCTGAAGAAGGTCGAGCTACAACTGCCCGGCGCGTTCGAGCTGCCGTTCGTGTTCAACACGTGGACCCTCGGCGAGGACTTCGTCAAGAACACGCTGAAGGTGCCCGCCGAGGCGCTCGCGAGCCCGACGTTCGACCTGCTCACGCACCTGGGCTTCACCAGGCAGCAGGTCGCGGAGGCCAACGCCTACGTCTGCGGCACGATGACCGTCGAGGGCGCGCCGCACCTGAAGCTCGAACACTACCCGGTGTTCGACTGCGCCAACAAGTGCGGCAAGACCGGCAAGCGGTTCCTGTCGTGGGAGTCGCACATCCGCACGATGGCGGCCGCCCAGCCGTTCATCAGCGGGGCCATCTCGAAGACCATCAACATGCCCCACGACGCGACCGTCGAGGACGTGAAGCGGGCCTACCTGCTGTCGTGGCAACTGATGACGAAGGCCAACGCGCTCTACCGCGACGGCTCGAAGCTCAGCCAGCCCCTGAACTCGGTCGCGGACTCGTCGGAGGCCGCGGCGCTGGCGGCGATCGTGCCCGAGCCCGAGAAGGCGGAGGAGCCCAAGGCGCCGCAGGTGCAGGTGGCCGAGAGGATCACGGAGCGGATCGTTCACCGGTACATCGCGAAGCGCCGCCGGCTGCCCGACCGGCGCGCGGGCTACACGCAGAAGGCCCGCATCGGCAGCCACAAGATGTACATCCGCACCGGCGAGTACGAGGACGGCACGCTCGGCGAGATCTTCATCGACATGCACAAGGAGGGGGCGGCCTTCCGGAGCATGACGAACTGTTTCGCGATCGCGGTGTCGCTCGGTCTGCAACACGGGGTGCCGCTCGAAGAGTACGTGGACGCGTTCCTGTTCACGCGCTTCGAGCCCAACGGGATCGTCCAGGGCAACCCGTACATCAAGATGAGTACGTCGATTATTGACTACATCTTCCGGGAGCTGGCGATCACGTACCTCGACCGCAAGGACCTCGCGCACGTGCTGCCGGAGGACCTGCGCGGCGACGCGATGCACGACGACGAGGACGGCCCGGACTTCGACGCCGAGGAGGTGGTGAGCACGCGGACGGTCGACCCGAAGGCGGCGCCGAAGGGGGCGATCGACCACCCGCGCTCGTCGCACGCGAAGCCGGGGGGCGGCAACGGCCACAAGCCGGGCAGCGACGTGATCCCGGCGCCCGCGCCGCGTGACACGAACGGTAACGGCAGTCACGCGAAGGCCAACGGCAACGGTAACGGTACGGCGGTGCTCCCGCCGCGCGGCAGTTACGCGCCGGTGGTCGGGACGCAGGCGGAGAAGATCCGTCAGGCGCGTCAGCGCGGCTACGAGGGCGACCCGTGTTCCAACTGCGGCGCGCTGATGCTCGTTCGCAGCGGCGCGTGTCTGCGGTGCGACAACTGCGGCCAGACCACCGGCTGCGGGTGAGCCGCGCGAGGTGAGGCGAAAACGCGAAGCCCCGGCTCCGGCCGGGGCTTTGTTGGTTCGGGTTGAGCGAGCAAGCTCACCGGACCCGCACAACCCTTGCGCGATAACGACAAGCCGGTGAGAGCGGAAAACAAATTACGCAGCAGGGTCGCACTGCCGAAGATGGGTAGTCGGCCGAAAATCAGGTAGAAAACGCTGAAGAAGGCAGACTTCGAGGTGTGCGGATGTCGCAGGCGGTTACCCTCTTCTCTGGGTGCGGCGGGTGCAGCTTGGGGCTGGTTCGGGCCGGCTTTTCCGTTTCGCTGGCTGCGGAGTTGAACGAAGACGCCTGCAAGACGTACCGGGCGAACGTCGGTGAGGCCACGCTCTGGCAAACCGACTTGGGGACCGTCAGCCCCGGAGACATCTTGCAGCGGGTAGGGGCTGGCGTTGGGGAAATTCCTCTGATGGCCGGTGGACCGCCGTGTCAGGGGTTCTCGTCGGCCGGTGCGAAAGACTGGACCGATCCACGCAATTCGCTCCTGAAGAAGTTCGTGGATCTCGTTGCTGGAATACGCCCGGTCTGGTTCGTGATGGAAAACGTGGAGGGGTTGCTTACATCGAACGATGGTTTCTTCATCACGGAGGCCGTCACTCAATTCTTAAAGGCCGGATACTGGGTAAGGGCGAAGAAGATCTACATGGAAAAGTATGGGCTACCGCAGAGGCGAAAGCGGGTGATCGTCGTGGGTAACCTCGAAGGCTGTGAGTTTGACTTTCCAGAGGAGACACACGATGAGCCCAATACAGACTCACTCTTCGGCACGGCTGCCCCTCTCTTGTCTATTCTCGACGCTATTGATGACATGGGGAGCCCGGTCGAAAGTGGCGAAGTGACCCTGACAACGTCACCCAGGACCGATTTCCAACGCGCGATGCGGCGAAGCGACGACGGCCCGGTTACACTTCACACCATCAAGAAGGTGAACGCTACGACCGCGACACGGATACGGCATCTGGGACAGGGGAAGACGATGAAGGATTTGCCCGAAGAGCTTCAACACGCGAGCTTCACCCGCCGGGCGTTCCGCCGAGTGATGGACGGTACTCCGACCGAGAAGCGTGGCGGTGCCCCGTCTGGGATGAAGCGGCTTGTCGGAGCGACCCCATCGTTGACAATTACGTCGGCATCGCCCATCGAGTTCGTCCACCCTATCGAAGACCGTCTGCTGACCTTGCGGGAGTGCGCCCGGATTCAGAGTTTCCCTGATTCGTTCGCCTTTACGGGTTCGTGGTCTTCTGTGGCCACTCAAATCGGCAACGCGATCCCGCCAGCGTTCATGAAAGTGCTGGCGGAACACATCGCGAGCATGGCAAAGTGGAAATCCAGGAAGGCATCAATGGGCCGGTGGTTCGGCATCGAAGCAACGAAAGCAAGTGCGATGAGCCCAGCATTGGAACGCACCCTTGAGGGGCTTCGGGAGAAGACGAGTGCCTACCTTCGATAAAGAAACCAAACAACTGGTAAACGCAGCTCGGAAGCTGGGCGGCAAGGGCATACCCATCTACCTCGAAGATGAAGAGTTGATGCGACTTTGTGCCGTGGTTGCTACCGATCTCGGAAAAGCGGATCTCATCAAGGTAGTCGCGGCTCCAGATGAGTTGTCGAGGGGATACTACGGCACTGCCCTGGACTGGTTCACAAAGCCGGTTCCGGCCGCCACCAAGTTCGTGGAGTTGTTCTTGAACCTGCGGGCGCAGATCGAGGATTTCGCAACGTACTTCAAGTGTCTTTGTGAGCTTCACAAGCGCCGCAGGAAATACGAACGCATCTTGGAGGTACAGGCGATCCCGAAGATGGAGACGATCGTTCCGCGCTGCCTGCTCGAATACGGGCTGCGTCCGAACGAGACGTTGGCGTCGTGGCTGGTCTGGCGGAAATGGCTGTACGACATCGACAACCGTTCGGCACAGGAAACAGGTTATCTCTTCGAGCCGATCCTGACAGCGGCGTTGGGTGGCACATCTTATAGCCATAAGAAATCGCCGATCAAGCGTGCCTCAGACGCGACGAAGGGCAGACAAGTAGACTGCGTTGAAGAAAAGACTGCCTACGAGTTCAAGATGCGGGTAACCATTGCAGCCAGCGGACAAGGAAGGTTCAAGGAAGAGCTTGACTTCGCAAAGGACTGCGAGTCATCGGGTTATACGCCTGTGTTGCTTGTACTTGATCCGACACCATCTGTGCGGCTCGATGATTTGTCAGCCGAATATCGGCAGTACGGCGGCACCGCTCACATCGGACTGGACGCCTGGAAGCACATTGAGGAGAAGGCCGGTGCGGTGATGGGGCGATTCGTGGAGAAGGTACTTGTTTAGCGCCCCGGCAGCAGCACGGGTCGAGGCAGTATCCGGTTGCCGAACCAGCGCAACGTTCGGCTGACGTGATCCACCACCGATAGTGCCTGCCGGGGACACGTCTCGAACACGGACATCAACGCGCCCTGTGCCC
>JAFKJJ010000137.1 GCA_017306025.1 Planctomycetota bacterium | reverse complement strand
GCTCGATCGCCTGGATGTCGCGCGCCTTTACCGGCTGGCACTGGAAAAAGGCATGGCGGGTGCCAGCTATCACGCCGTGGCGGATGAAGGCGTGACCGCGCGCGACATTGCCGAGATTGTCGGCCGCCATTTGAATCTGCCAGCCGCCTCCATCCCCGAGGATCAGCTGTCCGCGCATTTCGGCTTGATGGCGATGTTCGCCGGGCGGGATGGCGCGGCGTCCAGCACATGGACGCAGCAATGGCTGGGATGGAAGCCCATGCAGATCGGAATGATCGCCGACATCAGCCGGCGTCACGTGCAGAGCCAGCAAGTGTCCCAGCGTGTCGACCGCCATGTGGACCTTCGACCCGCGCTTGCGCTTTCCGAAGCTCCACGCCGCGCGCCGCGTGCTCCAGAAGAAGCTCGGCTTCCGCATGACGCTGGACGTCGTGCCGCTGGACGCGTCGATCGTTCGCGGCAGCCACGGCCTGACCGCGGCCGACCCGCGCGACCGGCCGATCCTCATCGGTCACGGCGCAAGCCCCGGCGCGAGTGTGCCCATGATCCGTGTGAAGCAACTGCTGTTGGAAGCTCTGGGATTGGCCGACTGAAGGGGGCCGCCCGGCGCGGGGCCTCGCGCCGGGCGCTCGCGATCAGAAGATGGGGGTGCCCATGCTCGTCGTGCCGACCGAGCCGGGCGTCGCGAACGTGGAGTTGGGGCCGAACCCCGTGTTGTTGATCCCGGTGGTCGTGTTGGCCGGGCCGAACCCCGTCGTGTCGACCCCGGTGGTCGCGTTGGCCGGTCCGAACCCCGCGTTGTTGAACCCGGTGGTCGTGTTCGACGGTCCGAAGCCGGTACTTGTGCCGAAGGTCGCCCCCGGGCCGAACCCGCCGACCGGGGCCGCCCCGAACGTGCCGAACCCCGTCACCGGTGTAAAGAACGCGGTCGTGCCCACGCCCACGTTGGCGCCGAACGGCGTGAGCCCGAACGCGGTCGTGCCCACGCCCACGTTGGTGCTGAACGGACCGACGCCCCCGAACCCCCCGAGCGTCGAGAACATGTTGAACGTCGACGCCGTGGCGGTCGGGCCGAGGAACCCGAAGCCGGTCTGTAACTGGCTCTGGAGCGGAGAGAACAGCGACTGCGCGAACGCCAGGGCGTTTGCGTTGGTGCCGAGCAGCGATTCGGTCTGGGCCAACCCGGCCGCTTGCATCCCGTAGAGGCTGCTGAGGGACAGAAACTGCGAATCGAGGGTCGTGGGCGCCAGGCCCGGGACGGCACTGATCAGTGCCTGGTCGATCGGCGTCAGTTGGAGGGGGATGCCGGACCCGGAGAGTACCGACGACAACTGGTTGAAGAGGGCGATCTCGCTGTTGGCCAGTTGCTGCCCGAACGCCCGAATCTGCGGATCGGACCCCTGGTTGGCCTCCGTCGTACCGAGGAACCACTGCATCACGCTGATCCGTGCCGCCTCGGACAGGAACGCCTGGTCGACGCCGGTGGCGGACGTGAACGTGAGCCCGTTCAGGGTGGACGTGTCGAACGCGAACGACCCGGCCGGTGTGGCCAGCGTCGACACCACCGCGGGCGTCGTCCGGTCTTCGAGCGATTCGAGGCGGAACCCCGCGACGCGACCACCGCCCGACACGGATAGCGAATCCAGGTTCTCAAACACGTGATCGTCCTCCGTTCCCCTCGCCGTCGGCAGCGGGCAGGAACACGCGCTATGGTGAACCGGACGGCGCCGCCGACGATCCGTCCAGGTGGTTGAGAGAGTTCGGCCGCTTTCCGGCGTGCCCGGAGAGGCCGTTCGTGGCGAGGTGGGGCGCTCTCTGCCACAGAAAACCGGCCCGTGAGCCGGTTGAGCGGGCCGCGGCACGTCGGACGCGCCGCGGTCGAGAGATGGAGTTGCAACCGGCGCGCCCGGTCGATCCGAATCCCGGCGCGAGCGTTCGCGGCCGGCGTGCAGGAACTGCTCCTTGCTGCACTGGATCGAGGGTCGGAGGAGCCGTTGTCGGGGAAAGCCCGCGCCGCTACGACCGGCTCGACCGGTCGCCGGCCCAACCCGGCAGAACCCCGCCGACCGCTCGGAGCGGAGAAACGCTGCGGGCTGAGCCACGGGCCGTTCGATGACACGGCAGAGGACGGAACCTCGTCGTGGGAGGGGCGGATATGCCCGCTGTCAGGCTCGCATTGGTGGTTGTAGCGGTCGCTCTACCGTGGGAGGCCGCGCCGGCCCAGCCGCCCCCCTGGGCCGGCGGCCCGGTTCCCCCCGGGCAACTGTACGGCTATTCGCCGCTCGTCCACACGATCGAGCCGTTCCCGAGCAAGACTTCGGGCTACGGTCTGACGATGTTCCACGCCAGAGGCGACAAGCGAGCCAACCCGCCACTCGTCATCGACCCGCGCCGCCCGTGTCCCACTGTCGTCATCGAAGTGCGGGACGCGCCGCGCGCGCCGGCCCTGCTGCCGGCCGGCGCGTTCGAACCGGTGGGTCCGGTCGTGCGGCCGCGTCCGGCGCGGGGGGCGCACCGCTTCGCCGCCGTCGCCGCGGTCAACCCGAAATGAGTCCCCGCAGTTCCTTGACGTACCGCGGCACGGCCACCTTCGGGTCCTCCTTCGCTTCATACTCCAGCGCGACGTGGCCGCAGAAGTTCGCGTCCTTGAGGATCTTCACCACCCGGGCGAGGTCCGCCGAGGTGCCGATCCCACCGCTCGGAGGCTACAACTCCCCAGGGGAGGCCCGACGACGCAGTTGAACGGAGCCGAGGTGGAGCGGTTCTACGGGATCGGGAAACCGCTGTTGCTGTTCGTCAATCGGCGGCTGAGGTTGGTACCGGACGTGCTCGACTCACTTGATCTTCTGCAGCCACGTCGTGATGACCTTCGCCACCTCCTCCATTTGACCCGCGTCCACCTTGTCGGCGGTGTCGCTCAGCTTGTGCCAGTGCGGGTAGTCGAAGTCGATCACGTCCACCGTCGGGATGCCGACGCGGTTGAGGGCGAGGTGGTCGTCCTGCACCGGTTGGCCGGCCTTGTACTTGAACGACTTCGCTCCGACGGCCCGCGCCACGCCCCAGATCTGATCCACCAGCGGCCGCGCCGCCTCCCACGAGTGCTGTTCGACCGGCAGCGACGCGCCCTTGGCCATGCTGAGGTCGAACAGCACGCCCGCGTCGTAGCGGTGCTTCCGCTTGCCCTTCGCCTTCAGGTACTCGTCGGCGAAGTGATCCGAGCCGATGAAGTACCGGTCGCCGCCCCCGACGCGGTCGGTTTCGAACACGTACTCCTCGCCGTCGAACAGCACGAAGTCGACGCCGAACTCGCTCTTCAGGTCCTTCATGTGGTTGCCCAGCTCCATCATGAACGCGACCCCGCTCGCGCCGTCGTTGGCGCTGACGAACGGCTTGTTCCAGTTCGCCGGGTTGGCCTCCTGGTCGGCGATCGGCCGCGTGTCGTAGTGCGAGCACAGGACCACGCGCCGTTCCTTGTCCGGGTGCCACGAGACGATGAGGTTGACGAAGTCCGTCTCGCCCTTGCGGCTCCGCTGACGGGCCTTGAACTCCTGTCGGGTGACGGTCGCACCGAGCTTCTTGAAGTGCGCCTCGATCAGCTCCTGTTGCTTCTTCATCCCCTCCGTACCGCTGATCCGCGGGCCGATGTCGCACAGCTCCTTGACGTACTTCACCGACCGTGCGCCGTCGAACTTGATCTCGGGCACCTTGTCGTCGCCGGCGGCGAATTCGGTCTTCTTCGGCGGCGCCTTGTCGTCGGGGGCATCCATCGCGGGCAGTTGGGGCTTCTCCGGCTCCGGGACGGGGGGCGAACTGGTGAGCCACCAGACGGGCACCCCGACCCCCGCGATCGCCAGAACCGCCCCGACCGTCCAGCCCATCGCGTGACTCATGACGTCCTCCTGAGACGGCGGCCCGCCTTGCTTCGGTGCGGTCCCCTCGCGCCGTGACGAGCCCGGACGAGCGAGCGAGATGTGTTCGGTCCGCTCCGCCCCTCGCAGAGCAACTGCTCGCGGAGCCGGCCACACCGGGGCCGCCCGTTTTGCACATCTTACCGATCACGCGGGGCCTCCGCGAGCCGGACCGGCGGCCGACCGGCGGATTGTAAAAGTTCCACTTCCCATCCCCTTCTTACTCGGGCATAGACCCGCCCGCACAACCACCCGCACGGCAGCCGCGACCGTTGGGGAAGCGGGTCGCACCGCTCCCCACATACGGTCGAGATTGCGCCGTCAGTGAGGCCGAGACCGCGGAAGCGGGCGACGGTCGAGCGCGAGGCGCGGTACGCGGGACGAACGGATCGCAACGGCGGCGCGGCTCGCGCCGCCGTTGCCGGTGTCGTCGATTCGGCGGGTCCGGCAGGGCGCGGGGTTCACGCCGACCGCGGGATTCGGCGGTTTGGTTACACCGACGACGGAAACGTGGTCGATAGTTACTTGCAAGCGCTGGAGTCTTCCCGCTGCGGCGCTTCGGGGGATGGGCAAGCCGGCGACCGATCGCACGTTCCGGCGGCCGCGCACCGGGAACCTTCGGCACGACTCGACCGCACCGGCAGGGGAAGCCGGCGCGATCCGGGGTCGGGGGTGAACCGGGTGATCGACGCGACCGTCGAACGAAACGGCCCGTGGAGGGGGCGCCGGAAACGCGGGGGCGAAAGCGCCCGCGGGACCGGCGGACGGGCCTTGCGACAACCGACTTGCCGTTCATCAGGGAGGATTAGCTCGTGACCCAAACCGAAACCGACATCCAGGCGGTCTGGACGGAGTACCGCGAGCGGCCCACCGTCGAGCTGCGCAACCGGCTCGTCGAACGGTACCTGCCGCTCGTGAAGTACAACGCCGAGCGCATCTGGGCGCGCCTCCCCGACGGCGTCGAACTCGACGACCTCATCAGCGCCGGCGTCTTCGGCCTCCTCGACGCCATTGAGGCGTTCGACCTCACCCGCGGCGTCAAGTTCGAGACCTATTGCGTGCCCCGCATCCGCGGTGCGATGCTCGACGAGCTGCGCACGATGGACTGGGTGCCGCGGCTCGTCCGCAGCAAGGCCAGCCGGATGGAAGCGTCCCGCAAGGAATTGGAAGCCGCGCTCGGGCGCCCGCCCAAACCGGAAGAGCTGGCCGAGAAGCTCGGCATCCCGCTCGACCAGCTCGACCAGTACGTCGGCGACGCCACCGCGGTGAACCTGGTCAGCCTGAACAAGAAGTGGTACGAGACGGACAGCTACAAGGACGTGCGCGAGATCGACATCCTCGAAGACAAGAAGGCCGAGGACCCGACCGGCCGCCTCCAGAACCGCGACCTGATGAAGCTCGTCACCCGCGGGCTGAACCGTAACGAGCGCCTCATCGTCATCCTCTATTACTACGAGGAGATGACGATGAAGGAGATCGGGGCGACACTCAACCTGAGCGAGTCGCGCGTGAGCCAGATGCACTCGAGCATCGTGGCGCGGTTGCAGGCCCACCTCGCCAAACGGAAGGGCGAGTTCAACGCGAACTGACGTTTTGAAGTCGCAAGGTCGCAGGTCATAAAGTCGGAGACCATCACGGCTGAGGTCTCCGACTTTATGACCTGCGACCTTACGACTTGCGACTTCAGAAACATATAAGACTATTTGCGATCCTGCGCCCGTTCGAGCCGCGCAAAATACTCCTTCGCCAGCGCCTGCTGCTGCGGCGGGAGCTTGGCGAGTGCTTCGGCGATCTTCTTCGCCCGCTCCGGGTCCGGCCCCTTGCCGCTCCACGCCTCGGCCAGTTCGCGGAGCGTCTTCTCGTCGATTCCCGCGCTCTTCGCGAACTCGTTAGGTCCCACGTCCTTCGCGGCCTCGCTCAGTCGCTTTGCGGTCCTCACCAGTTCCAGAAACTGCCGGCGGTGGCCGTTCGGATCGGCCCCGACGCACCCCTGCGCCTCTTCGAGCACGCCGGAGTAGGTCATCGCGCCGCGGAACTTCGAGTCGCGGAGGATCATCCCGAACGACGCCACGGCCGCGGCGAACCGGAAGTCGTCGCTCAGTTCCTTCGCCACGTCACCCTTCAGCGGCTGCGCGAGTTCCTTACTGATCTCGGCCTCGGGGTGCTTGTACCGCATCTTCACGGTCAGCCACTCGTCCGCGGTGTTCTCGGGCACGTCCTTCTTCTGGTACTTGCTCGGGTCGACGCCCGGCAGGTCGATGTTCACGCCCTTGGGCACGATCTCGTAGAAGACGGTGACCTGATGGCCGCTGCCCAGGTCGCCGGCGTCTTTGGCGTCGTTCTTGAAGTCCTCGTCTTTGAGCAATCGGTTCTCGTAGCCGACGAGCCGGTAGGCGGTCACCCGCGCCGGATTGAAGTCGACCTGGAACTTCACGTCCTTGGCGACGCACACGAGCGCCGCGCCTTGCTCCACGAACACCTTCTTCGCCTCGTCCAGCGTGTCGATGTACGCGTGGTGCCCGTTGCCGTGATTGGCAAGTTCTTTCAGTCGGTCGTCCTTGTAGTTGCCCATCCCGAAGCCGAGGATCGTCAGGAACACCTTGCTGCGGCGCTGCTCCTCGATCAGCTTCACCAGTTCGCCGTTGTCGGTGACGCCGACGTTGAAGTCACCGTCGGTGCAGAGGATGACGCGGTTCACGCCGCCGTCAATGAACGTCGCCCGCGCCAGTTCGTACGCCCTTCGGATGCCGCCCTCGCCGTTGGTCCCGCCGCCGGCCGCGAGGCCGTTGACGACGTCCGTGATGGTTTTCTTGTCGGTACCCCTTGTCGGCGCGAGCGCGACCCGCGAGTCGCCCGCATAGGTCACGACGCTGACGCGGTCCTTCTCGCCGAGTTGGTCCACGAGCAGGCCGAGCGACTTCTGTACGAGCGGGAGCCGGTTCTCTTGGTGCATGGAGCCGGACGTGTCGATCAGGAACACGAGGTTGCGCGGGGGCATCTTGTCGGCCGGGATCTGGTGCACCTGCACGCCGATCCGGACGAGGTGGTGCTTTCTGTTCCAGGGGCAGGCCCCCAACTCGACGTGGAACGCGACCGGGTCGTCGCCCTTTGGCTGCGCATAGCTGTAGGGGAAGTAGTTGACGAACTCCGCGAGGAACACGGCACTGGCGGGCGGCGGTTTGCCGTCGGCCAGCGTCCGGCGGACGTTGGAATAGGACGCGGTGTTGACGTCGGCGGAAAACGTCGAGAGAGCCGCGACCAGCGGCGAGCGGAACTCGTTTTCCTGGTAAACGCCGTAGGCCTCCGCGTTCGCGGCGTTGTAGCCCGTCGGTGCCGGGCGCGACCCGGCGGCACCGCCTTCTCGCAGCAGCCTCGTCTTCGTCGCGCCGCTGCGACCGTGGAACGTACCGCTGTTTCCGCCCGCGCCGGCGAGCATCGCTCCCGAATCACCGGCCACGCCCGGTGTACTCAGACCGGGTGCAGCGAGTGCCGTGGTGTCTGTGTCGGGGACGTTCGGACGGCCGATGTTGTCCGCGGTGATGGCGCTCTCGGTCGTCTGCTTGTCGCGGCGCGCGATCTCCGGCAGTGCCGCTTCGGTCCATTCCAAGCCGGGATCTCCGTTGGAGGTGTTTTTGTCCGGCGGCACGTCTGGTTGTGTGGCTTTCTCCTGTCGACCGCAACCGACCAGCACCGCAAACAGGAACACCGGGGCGCCGACGGCAAATAGCCGCCGCCCCCGCACCAGGAGGCAGGACATGGACAACCCCCAAGAAGGAAGCAACCCGGCGCGGATGTGAAAAGCGCCGGTTGGCGGCATCACGACGACGAGGCCGACCGCCCGAACACTCTGACGCAACGGGTACGAAAAAAGTTCTCGCGGAATCGGAACGAAATCGGATTTCGCTCTGCGGCCGTTAGTAGTTGATGTCGAAGTGCTTGAACCGGGCGCGCATGCGCTCGGTCGTCTCGGCGCCGACGTCGACCGAGGAGGCCAGGTCGCCGGAGTGGAAGCGAGACTCATTCTGCTACGAATGCCTGAAGCTGGCCGACGAGCGGGACAAGTCGCCGCGTCAGCGGAAGGACTACGAGATCGTCGCCGACTACCTCATGCTGGAATTCCCGGCGCTTTCCGAGAAGACCCGGTCGGTGATCGTCTCGACCTTCACCAGCATGATCGACGTCCTCAACCGGGGCATCCTGCGCGACCTCTTCTGCGGCGAGACCAACGTGGCCCCGGAGGTGGTCGAGTCGGGCAAGGTCCTGGTGATCGACCTGCCCGTCAAGGAGTTCTCCGAGGTCGGGCTCTTCGCCCAGGTGCTCTGGAAATACGTGTTCCAGCGCTCCGTCGAGCGGCGGGACACGGCCGCCAACCCCCGGCCGGTCTTCTTCTGGGCGGACGAGGCCCAGAATTTCGTGACCTCCTACGACATGCAGTTCCAGACGACCGCCCGTAGTTCCCGCGTGGCGACGGTCCTGCTCAGCCAGAACCTCTCGAACTTCTACGCCGCCCTCGGCGGCGGCGAGCGGGGCAAGGCGGAGGCGGACTCGCTCCTGGCCAACCTCAACACCAAGATCTTCCACGCCAACGGCGACCCGGTGACGAACGAGTGGGCGTCGACGCTCGTCGGCCGCACGCGGCAGTTCTTCGTCAACGGTGGCAACAGCTACCAGACCGTCGACATGCTGGGCTTCCCCTGGATGCGTTCCTTGCCGTCGATCAACGCCGGCATCTCCGAGTCGTTCGAGTTCGAGCTCCAGCCGAGCGTCTTCACCGCGCTGCGCAGGGGCGGCTTCGCCAACCATGGCGAGGTGGACGGGATCGTCTTCCAGGGCGGGAGGCGGTTCCGGGCCAACGGCCGATCCTGGATCCGTCGGACGTTCCGACAGCGCGACTAGCCCCCTCGCCTCTGTTGATCAAATTCTCATCGGCCGTTCGCGCGGCTCCGCGGGGACGCTGCGCGCACGCCGAGGCCCTAGCGATCGGAGGTGTTTCCTTGAACGACCAGACAGGCCAGGCCCAGAACGGCAACGCGAGGCTGACCTTCTCGCAGCTCCTCTTCATCCCACGGTCGCTCGCGTTCTCGGTCGAGGTGTTCCTCCACACCAAGATGGGCGATCGCTACTCGGACGTGCAGGCGGCGGCCGTGCTGCTCCTGGTCCCGCTCTATGCCGCCCTCTGGGAGGGGCGCGATCCGACGCCGCTGTTCGTCTTCCTGGCGCTCTACGTGGCGATGTGCGTGCGCAACCGGATCGAGTGCATCCTCCGGCGCGGCAAGCCGCCCGTCTGTCACTCCCGCTACACGGGCCTTCCCCGGCTGATGGGGCAGTGCCCCGGCCGCGGCGAGGTGTACGTGAAGCAGCATGTCGAGCCGGTCGTGGTCTTCGTCCTCGGCGGGGCGCTCTGCCCGCTGTCGGAGTCGCTCGGCGTGTACCTGATGCTGGCGGCCGCCGGACTGTTCGTATCAGTGCTGGCCTCGACGGCCGTCGACCGCCAGCTCGTCCTCGACATCAACGACCTGATGATCGAGCAGCAGGAGCGCGCGGAGCAGTTCCGCGCCATGCGTGATGACCAGCCTTGAACCCGGAGGTGGATGATGTCGAGCGGGAACGAAGCGAAACCCAAGATCGGCGCCGAGCACGCCTCGGCGATGTGGCGCCAGGGCCTCCGCGAGCTGCGGTCGGCCGTGTATCCCGAATCCAACGTGTCGCAGCCGCCCGAATACGGCGTCTACGGCACGAAGACGCCCGGCGAGGTCGCCCAGGATCGCCGGAGCGACGCACGCGACCCCGAGGACGGGAGCGTGCAGTCCAAGGACTCGGCCCTCGAGGCCCGCGCACGCCAGGCCGAGGCCCGTGCAGCCAGGGCCGACGCGGGAAAGGGTGTCGAACGCGGCTGACCACGCGTCATTTCCCAGGATGCAGACACTGGCACGGACGCCCTGCGTTTCCTTCCTTCTTCAAAGCCTTGAGGAGTCTAATCGATGTTCACACTGTTGAGGGCCGGGCCCGCCGGTCGGCGACTTCCGATCTTCTGCGTTACGTTCGGCCTCGCGGCCGGGCTGGCGCTCGCCATGACGAGCTACTGCCCGTGGTATCGCTACGGCCCGGTTCGCCTGCGTGCCTGGAAACGGGTGACGCCGCGCATCGAGCAAGCCGCCGCGGACACGCGGGCGGAGGCCGAGGCGTCGATCGGCCAGGTCGGGGAGTTCTTCGCGGAGCGGCGGAAGGGGGCCCGCGCCTTCGCCGCCGACGTCCTTTCCCTGGGCGGGAAGTGGGAGTTCGTGCGCGGCAAGTTCGAGACGGGCAGCCACGAGCGATATATCGAGGAATGCTTCGAGCGCCGCCTGTTCCGCCCCGACGAGCTGAAGGCGGTCATCGAGTCGGCCGTCGCACGCTTCGTGAGCGAGGCGCAGGGCCGCGAGAACCGGCTCCTGGTCGACATCAGGGCCGACCTGGCCGACGGCGAGCTGGCCGGCCAGGACTACCTCCCCGCCCTCCACAGCGAGGAGGAGTTCCGCCTGCGGTTCCAGGCGATGCTGGAGGAAATCCTGCCGGTCGTCGGCCGGGACGTCGGGGCGACGGTCGGCCGGGAGGTAGTCTCCTTCGTGGGATCCGAGATCGCCGCGCAGATCGTCGCGGAGATCGGGACGTCGTTGGCGGTCCGGCTCGGCCTGTCGGGCGGCATTTTGGGGACGGGCGCCTACTCGGGCACGGTGACGCTGGGCCTCGGTCTGGTCGCCGGCATCCTCGTCGACATGGCCCTCGACTGGATCATGCGCGAGGCGGGCTACGACCCAGAGGGCGAGATCGCCGCGCAGGTCGAGGCGTCGCTCGCCCGCCTCGAATCGCTCATCCTCGACGGGCCCACCGCCGACGACTTCCCCGATTACGACCCCGCCGCCCACCCGCTCGCCGACCCGAAGTTCAGGGTGCTCATGCTGCCCCGCGGCGAGCCCATCCCCGACGACGCGACGCTGAATGCGCTCTTCCTGGAATTCCGCTCCCTGCAGGCGCGGCTGGAGCTCGCCCGCGCCGCCCACGAAAAGCCGGGGACCCTCGGCCTGCGCAACCAACTGCGACGCCTGGACGAGGGCCGCTCGAAGCTGCGCGAATCGGCGCTCAGGCGCCTGATCCTGGAAGGGGGTGTGCGATGAGGACCCTACGCAGCCTGTCCGTGGCCGCACTCCTCGCCGCGTTCCTGGCGGCCGAGGCGCGGGCCGATCTTCGGAGCAAGGCGGCACGCGAGGCGGCGGAATACGTCCTGAAGAAATTCGGCGTGACGGCCGTGCGCGAGGGGACCGAGACCCTCGCCGAGCGCATCGCCGTCGCGGCGGCACGCCACGGCGATGACGCGATCGCGGCCGTGAGAAAGGTCGGCCCCAAGGCCCTTTCCTTGGCCGACGACGCCGGAGAACAGGCCCCGAAGGTCCTGCGGCTTCTATCGAAGCACGGGGAGGACGCGGCCGTGTGGGTCGTCCGCCGCCCCGGCGGGATGGAGCTGCTCTCCCGATTCGGCGACGACGCGGCGGAGGTCCTGATCAAGCACAAGGGCCTGGCCGAACCCCTGCTCGAACGCGTGGGCGGACCCGCAGTCGGGGCGCTTGGCGCCGTCGGCCCGCAAGGCGGTCGGCGCCTGGCCATGATGGCGCAGGGCGGGGAGTTGGCTGCGATCGGCCGCGGTCCCGAGCTGATGCAGGTGATCGCCCGCCACGGCGACCCGGCCATGGATTTCATCTGGCGGAATAAGGGGCCGCTGGCGGTGGGGACCACCCTCACCGCCTTCCTGGCCAACCCGGAAGCGTTCATCGACGGGACGAACCGGCTGGCCGGCACCGTGGCGGAGAACGCGGTCAGGCCGGTGGTCCAGGAGACGGCGAAGGCCTTTTCTTGGCTCCTGCAGGCGGCGACCACCCTCGCCCTCCTGGGCTCCGCGGGCGGCGTCTTCCTGGCGGTCCGATACCCGCGGGCTGCGGCCGGGCTGGCCAAAA
>JAFKJJ010000136.1 GCA_017306025.1 Planctomycetota bacterium | reverse complement strand
CTGGGACGACCTGACGGGCGACAAGTGGGTGCTGTACGTGCCCAACGCCGGCCACGACCTCCGCGAGCTCAACGGCAAGGGCGAGAAGGAACTGCTGCCGCTGCGCGCGATCAACACGCTGTCGGCGTTCGCTCGGTGCCAGGTCTTCGACAAGCCGATGCCGGGGATGACCTGGGTGTGCGACGAAAAGGAAGGCATCTGCCGCCTGAGCGTGACGCCGACGGCCGCGAAGCCGACGGCGGTGCGCGTCTGGAAGGCGGAGGCCGAGACGCGCGACTTCCGCAAGGCCCGGTGGGTCGAGGACACGGGCGCGAAGCTGCCCGCGGAGGTGACCGCGCCGGAGAAGGGCTTCCGGGCGTTCTACGCGGAGACCGAGTACGACATGGACGGGCTGAAGTTCACCCTCTGCACGCAGATCCGCATTCTGGACGCGAAGAAGAAGTGAGCCGCTGGGATTTCGCGCACGAACTCGCGATGTGGGGGCCGTCCTCCGCCCGGCGCGGGGGGCTCATGCCCCCCGCGCCGGGCGGCCCGCACGGGACGCGCGACACACGGTGGGGGCACGCCCCCTGCGCCGTGAGTCTCGCCGCGGCCCGCGCGTATTGCGCGCACGTTGCGAAGACACACTACGAGAACTTCACCGTCGTATCGCTCTTGCTGCCGCGGCGGCTCGTGCGGCACTTTCACGCGGTCTACGCGTACTGTCGGTGGTCGGACGACCTCGCGGACGAGACGGCCGGCGGGCAGGAGGCGCTCGACCTCATCGCGTGGTGGCGGGGCGAGCTGCTCACCCTGTGGTCCGGTCACTCCGTGACCGGAACGCCGATCCGGTCACGGAGTGACCGGACCACAGAACCGCGGCACCCCGTGATGATCGCACTGCGCGAGACGGTTCGCCGGTTCGACATTCCGCCTCAGCCGTTCCTCGACCTGCTCGTGGCCTTCGAGCAGGACCAGCGCGTGAAGCGGTACGACACGTTCGAGCAGCTCCTCGGCTACTGCCGCAACTCCGCGAACCCGGTCGGCCGGCTCGTGTTGTACCTGTTCGAGTGCTTCGACGACGAACGCGCCCGCCTCTCGGACGAAGTCTGCACGGGGTTGCAACTGGCGAACTTCTGGCAGGACGTGGCCCGCGACCTCGCCATCGGCCGCGTGTACCTCCCCGCGGAAGACCGAAGGCGGTTCGGCTATTCGGACGAGGACCTCGAAGCGAAGCGGTTCACGCCACAGTTCCGCGCCCTGATGCAATTCGAGGTCGATCGCGCCCGCGGGTTCTTCGACCGCGGTGAGAAGTTGCTCTCGCTGCTGCCGCGGGAGGCCCGCGTCGACGTGGAGTTGTTCATCCGCGGCGGCCAGGCGATTCTGCGCGCGATTGAGAAGATCGACTACGGCGTGTGGGCGCGTCGGCCCGAAGTGAGCAAGTGGGAGAAGGGGAAGTTGCTCTTGGGGGCCGTGGCGCGGAAGTTCTTGTAGAGTGGTCCGCTCGCTCCGCGAGCGGTGCGATACGTGGAGTGCGGCTACGGGGTGATGATCTTCCCATCAACTCACGCGTAGCAAACCGCTCGCGGAGCGAGCGGACCACTCTACAAGAACTATAGAACCCGCGCCGTCACCTTCTCGCGCTCCAGTTGGTCGAGTAGCTCCCGCGCCTCGCCGAACGTCATCCCCTCGGCCAGCGCGAACGGCTCGCCGTTCAGCAGTGCCGCGGCCTCCTCGCGCGACACGTGCCGCAGCGCTTGCACCAGCGTCAGGAGTTCGTCCCGCGCCGTCGCGGGGTACGAATCCACCTCCACGCGATGGGCCGCGGGTGGCTTCTCGAACCGCAACAGCCGCTCGAAATCCGCCAGCGCGGCCACCACGGTCAACTTGTCGCCCACCTTGAGCCGGTACCCGCGGAGAGCCCCCAGGTCGTGTCCCGCGAGCGCGACCGGCAGCAGCGAGTAGTCCAGCGCGAACGCCCGCAGCGACCGACCGTTCAAGTAGTCCTCCGCGTCGTCCACCACGAGGTCGATGACGACCAGCGTGTGCCCCGCGACCGTCACGAGCGTCTGCACGCGATCGCCGTAGATCGCGGCCGCGAACGCCGGGGCCGCCAGCGCCGGGACCGAGATCGCGTGGCGGATGTCGGCCGACTCGCGGACGGCCTCGGCGAACTGCGGGTCGCTCAGCCGCACGATCACGCGCTGGTTCGGGTTCTTCTCGCGCACGAGGAGCGCGATTTCGAGGTTCGCCAGCTCGCTCGACGTGGACGCGATCACCACCTTCGCCGTCTCGGCCCGCGCCTGGCGCAGAATTTCCGGCACGGTCGCGTCGCCCACGAAGGTGGGCACGCCCTTGCCGCGGACGATGTCGAGGAACGGGCCGTCGTTCTCCTTGTCGATTGCGACCACCCGCTCGCCCATCGCGGTCAGTTCGAGCACCAGCCGGTAGCCGATGTTGCCGAGCCCGCAGATGACGACGTGCCCGCCGTCGGGCACCCGGCGCACCTCCAGCGCGCCGCCCAGCCGCGCGCGGATCAGGTAGTTCGTCAGGATGGCCGTGAATCCGGCCACCAGCGCCGCGCCGGCCAGTTTTAACACGCTGAGGAACACCTTCACCCATTCCGGCTTGTTCTCGCCGTGCAGTTCGCCGCCCGTGGCGATGATGCTCACCGTCTGGTACAGCCCGTCGCCCCACTCGGTCCCGATCCCGTAGCGGAAGATGAGCGTGCTGGCGAAGAGCGTGACGAACAGCACCGGCGTGATGATCTTCACCGCGAGATCGACTTCCAGGAGCGTGCGCCGGGCGGTGCGGAGCCACCGCCGGAGGGCACCCGCCCACTGCACGCCGGGAAGGAGGTCGCCGCGGAGCTGGCCGAGCAGCTTCCGCAGCGCCTGTGGCGTGCCGCACACGACGAGCCGGTCGCCGGGGGCGAGAGCCGCATCGGTGTCAATGGCGCGGAGCAACCGGGATGTGCCGATCGCCGGAGAGTGTACCAGGGCGATGAGGCCGTGTTCCCGCATCAGGTCCGCGACCCGCCGCCCGACCAGCTCCGAATCTTCCGTTACGACCAGTTCGGAAATCTGCCGCGGGCCGTCGTCGAGCTTGAACGCCCCCAGCGCGTCGCCCGTAACCGCGGTGAGGGCCAGCATCGGCGCGATCAGTGCCGAGACGCTCAGCGCGATGGTGTTCTTCACCGCCCCCGTGAACCGTGCGACGAGGTTCTGGTTGAACATCCGGACCACGACGCGCGCGTCCGGATTGAGCCGGCGCACCAGGAGCGCGGTAGAGATGTTCACGAGGTCGTCGGACGTGACGATGACGACCGCTTGCGCCTGCTTCACGCCGGCCAGTTCGAGCAACTCGGTCCGGCGGCAGTCGCCCTTGAAGGCGGTGATGCCGTTCAGCCGTGGGTCGTCCGGGGACGTGTTGATGTCGAGCACGACCGCGGGCAGCCCGGCGGCCCGGAGCGACGCGAGAACGCGCCAGCCCACCCGGCCCAGCCCGCACAGCACCACCGGGCGTTCCATGCGGTCGTCCCTCGCGGTTGCGGCTCACGGGTTGCGGCGCAGGGCGCCGACAGCGGATAATAAAGCCGCTGGCGCCCTTCCACCAAGCTATTCGGACGAACCGGGATGAACTTGGACGATAAGGTGTGTTACTGCTTCCACGTGTCGCGGCGGAAGCTGGTGAACTGGGCGCGTCACAACGCGCCGAAGGTGCCGAGTCAGCTCTCGATGTGCGGCGGGGCCGGGACCGGCTGCGGGTGGTGCATCCCGTTCCTGAAGCAGATCTTTCGTCAGACGACAGGTGAAGGGGGCGGGTGCGGCGCCGCGTGCGCGTCCGCCCCGGAGAACGCGCTCGACGACCTCACGCCGGAGGAGTACTCGGCGCTTCGTGCGGAGTACGTGAAGGCCGGGCACGGCACCCCGCCACCGGGGGCGGAACCGTTACCAGAAGCAGACAGTGGGCAGTGAGCAGTGGGCAGAAGGCCAGAACCGTGATAGGCTCTGGCCTTCTGCCCACTGCTCACTGCCCACTGCCCACTACTTCGTCCCTTCGACCTCCACCGCGAGCACCGCGGAGCCGCCCTCCAGGTCGGTGCGGATGCGGAGCTGTCGGGCCGCGGTACCGGGTTGCTTCGGCTCGAACTTCAGCGTGATGCCCTGCACCGGTCGCGCCGCGCCCCCCGTGGGTAGCTCGACGGTGATCCCGTCGGCCGCGCCGTCCACGCCCACCACCTTGAACGGCTTCGCGGCCCGCACCAGCACCCGCTGCGTGGCGGACTCGCCGACCTTCGCCTCCAGACGCACCTTGTTGGGCAGCACCTCCAGCGGCGCCGCGACCGTCCCCGTCACGCCGACGTGGATCAGCGGGTTGGTCGGGTCGTTCGTCTTCAGCGTGATCTGCTCCGAGATCGTGCCCGGTGCGGCGTTGGCCTGCAGCGTCACGTCGATCTGGTACTCGGCCCCGCCCCGCAGCGGCCCGCCACGGCCGACTTCCGAGAGCTTCACGTCCAGCGGGTAGTTGCCCGGCACGACCTCGGTGATCTTCCAGTCGCGGGTGCGGCCGGAGTACTTGATCTGCACCGACTGGTTCACCCGCGTGCCCTGCGGGACCGTGCCGAGCGCCACCGCACCGGGGCTGACGCTCACGTCGGTGCGGCTGTTGGCCGACACCCGCAGCACCGCGGTGGAGACGAACTTCGGCCCGAACGTGACGTAGAAGTTCTGCGCGTTGGCCCCGACGAACTTCGCGCTGTTCATCGTGACCGTGAACTCGGCCGTGTCGTTGGGCTGGAGTACCTTCGTCATCGGGACGTAGTCGAGACAGGTGCAGCCCTTCTTCACCTCGATGATCTGCATCGGGGTGTCGTAGATGTTCGTGACGGTGAACTTGTGAACGCAGAGGGTGCCGTGCGGCACCTCACCGAAATTGTGGGTGATGACCGCGGGCGCTGCCTGCTCGCGGTTGGTGCCGATGTCCGGCAGGAAGAACTTGTTGGCCCACGGCACGGTCTGAGCCGGCTGCGGGGCCGGAGGAGCGGGCGGGTCCGCGGCCGTCGCGACCGTTAAAGTCAGCCCCGCCACCGCAATCGCCACCAAACGACGTGCCTGCCGCATACCGCCAACCTCCTGGGCCGTCTGTCGGGGACGGCCACTGTATGGTAGATCGGTCGGCAAGCGGCCCGTGATTCGAAGAACGGAGCCCGCACGGCACCGCCGGCGGGCTCCGTTCTTGAGCATTCGATGGGTCCGCTACGAGCGGCGCGAGCGGACTCACCCGCAGCACGTGCCGGTACCGCTCAACTGTTCCTTGATGAACTTGATGCCTTTCGTGTAAACCTCGTCCGGCGTAGGGAACAGGTCGCGCCAGACTTTCGTCGCGGCCGCGAGGTCGGGCAGCGCCCGGCCGAACGCCTCGATCGTCATCCAGCCGTCGTACTTCACCTCCGCGAGCGTGGAGAACGCGGCGTCCCAGTCCACCTGCCCGGTGCCCGGGGTGCCGCGGTCGTTCTCGCTGATGTGGACGTGCGCCAGCACCGGCGCCAGCGTGCGGACCGTCGCGGCCTGACTCTTCTCCTCGATGTGCGCGTGGAACGTGTCGTACATCGTGCGGAAGTTCGGGTGGTCGACCATCTTCACCAACTCCACGGCCTGCGCGGCGGTGGTGAGCAGGTAGCACTCGAAGCGGTTGAGGTACTCGATCGCCATCATGAGGTTCGCGGACTTCGCGAACTCCGCGGCCTGACGGAGCACGTCCGCGGAGCGCTTCTTCTCGTCGGCCGTGGGGCCGGCGCCAGAAAATTCGCCGATCGCGGAGTGGTACGGCCCGACCACGGTCTCGGCGCCGAGGGTGTGGTTGATCTCGATCACCGTCTTCAGCCAGTCGAGCGCCTTCTGCCGCGTGGCCGCGTCCGGGCTGATGGCGTTGGTCTCCTTCGTCAGAATGGTGACGGTGGTACACTTCAGCCCCTGCTTGTCGAGTTCGGCGCGGATCGGTTTGTAGTCCGCGGCGGTCCCGCCGAAGACGGGCAACTCGACCCCGTCGAAGCCAACGGCCTTGAGCTTGGCGAGCAGCGGGAAGTGTTCGGAGGTAACGCCGCCGGTCCACAGCAGCAGGTTCATCCCGATCTTCATGGAGAGTCTCCCGTTAGAGTGGGTTGCGGCATTGTCACGCACCGAGACGCGGGCGGCAACAGTCAAAACGGCTATACTGAACCGCGCAATTTCTCGGGAGACGGCCAATGCCGCTTCGTGATCACTTCCGCGGTTGGCTCCG
Organism: Planctomycetota bacterium; assembly: GCA_017306025.1. Taxonomy (GTDB): domain Bacteria; phylum Planctomycetota; class Planctomycetia; order Gemmatales; family Gemmataceae; genus Gemmata. The sequence continues at coordinate 5,651 of JAFKJJ010000136.1, read as the reverse complement.
TCAGGAGATGGAATGGCACTCGTTCCATCAGGCCTGGGCGACGACTATCGCGTATGCCCTCAATCCTCACCTCCCGGAAGGGTTCCGGGCGACGCCGAACGTGCAGACGTCAATCGAGATTGATGTCGCCACGTTCGGCAACGTTCGCAGTACCTCGGAACCGCCAGCCGGACCGGGCGAAGCGTGGCAACCGTCGAGTGGGACGATGACGCTGCCGTTTGAGATGGCGGAACAAGCGGCCGAAGTGTTAGTTCACGGTTACCGCGACGGGCGCTATCTCGCAGCGGCAATCGAACTGGTGAGCGAAGGCAACAAGGACCGACCGGAGGCGCGAGAGGCGTTCATCGCGAAGTGCGAAACGTACCTTCAGAAGGGCGTGGGGGTCGTGATTATCGATTTAGTGACCACTCGCGCCGCGAACCTTCACGACGGGTTGCTCGCGCGCGTCTCTCCGACCGCACCGGTTTGGGGCGAACGGCTGTACGCTACCGCTTACAGCCCGCGAGGCAAGAACGGCAGCGCGCAACTCACCGTCTGGCAGGAACCGCTCGTACTCGGTTCGCCGCTGCCCACGGCGCCGCTGTGGTTGCTGTACGGGCCGTGCGTACCGGTTCCCCTCGAATCGACCTACGAGGACACGTTCCGCCAACTCCGCTTGCCGACGGAGGCGCCCTGACGATGGCCGTTTACTTCGTGTACCGCGCCCCGTACGGCTACCAGACCGCCGATTCGTTCAGCGATTCGGACGTGCTCTCCTGAATGCCCCTCTCACGCCGGTCAGAAGGCACGAATTGTGCAGACGTCAGGGTGTCGTCGCCCGGTTTCGTCCACCGAGAACCGCACCATGACACGTTGCGTCTCGTTCGCCGCGCTCGCGGCGCTCACGTTCGCCCTCAGTTCGCAGCCCGGGCACGTCCGCGCCGAGGAGCCGAAGAAGACCAATACCGTTGACATCTTCAGTTCCGTGGCCGACGCGGAGAAGGAAAAGGCGCTGCCGGGCACCGGCGTCATCTACGGCCAGAAGGAGTGGGAGCGGCTCGCGGCCGACTGGGGCATCAAGGAGGTGCCGAAGGTCGATTTCACAAAGGAGATCCTGCTCGTCGGAACGTGGCGCGGGCCGAACTTCAAGTTCCTCTCGGACGTCAAGAACGGCGATCTGACCGTCGAACTGGTCGGCGACAAGACCGCGGAACCGGGGTTCCGCTACCGCGTCGTGTCGCTGAAGCGCGACGGCATCACGAAGTTCCAGGGGAAGGAACTGCCGAAGCCGTAGGAAAGCGCGGGGCGGAGTGAAAGGCCGCCGAAGCATCTTGCTTCCCGTCTTTCACTCCGCGCCCCGTACCCCCCGCCCTGCGCCCCGCATGAGTTCCAACAGCTTGTTCGCACACGCTTCGGCGAAGGCCGGGTCGTTGATGTGCCGGTCGAGTTCCACCAGTTCGACGTTCGGTGCGACCCAGTTCCGAACGCTCTGGAACAGGGCGGCGTCCGCCTCGGGCCACCAGAACGGCTTGCCCTCCGCGTCGATTGCCGACACGCCTTTGAGCGGCATCAGCACGCACGTCGGGCCGCTCGCGGCGCTGGTCCTCTCCGCGATCACCTTCCCGAGCCGGTCCATCTCCTCGGGCGTCGTTCGCATCAGCGTAACGGTCGGGTTGTGCTGGTAGAACAGCCGGTGTTTGTACCAGTCGGGAACGGTGTCGCGAGGGCCGAAGTTCACCATGTCCAGCGCGCCGAGTGAAACCACCTGCGGCACGCCCATGAGCCCCGCCGCGGTGAGCCGATCGGAACCGGCGCTCAGAACGCCGCCCGCGAGTTCGTCGGCAAGTTCGGTTGTCGTGATGTCGAGTACGCCGGCGATCAGGCCATCGCGAATTAACCCCTCCATCGTGCGGCCACCGGTGCCGGTCGCGTGGAACACGAGCACCTCGTAACCCGCGGCTTCCAGAACCTTCCGCGCCGCCTCGACACATGGCGTCGTCACACCGAACATCGTCGCGGCCACGACCGGCTTGTCGGCCGGTTCGTTCGCCGGCTCCGACGCGGCCCGATCGTCCGGATGACGATACCGCGGTTCCATGCCGTCGAGCGCCCCGCGACCGAGAATGAGAAGCGACTGGCCGTACACGCGAGACGACATCGCGACCATTGCCGCGGCGGCGTTGTCGAGTATCGTGCGGCTGATCCGGTTCAGCCCGGCGATGTCCACCACCGAGTACATCATCATGACGTCGCGCGTGCCGACGTAGTGCTGGACCTGCCCGCTCGCGAGTGTGCTGACCATCAGCTTCGGCAAACCCACGGGAAGCGCGCGCATCGCGGCCGTGCCGATCGTCGTCCCCGCGGAACCGCCCAGACCCATTACGCCCGACAGCTTCCCCTGCTTGTAAAGCTCGGCCGCGATCTTCGCGATCCCAGCCGCCGCGAGTTCGATCGCCTTGCCGCGGTCGCCCGCGGCCTTCACCCGCTCGTAGTTTGCGCCGGCCGCAGAGTATATTGCGTCGCGCGAAATGTCGGGCTCGAACGCGGCCGGCCCCATCACCCCGGCGTCCGCGACCAGCACCGGCACGTTCGCATTTTTCAGCCGGTCACGAACATAGGCGAACTCCGTGCCCTTGGTGTCCAAAGTGCCGACAAGTAACACCGACATGGCCGGCTCCGGGGAAGGACGGACGGGTTTGGGTCGATTCGCGTTATATGTTACGGGTATCGAACCCGAAGCGAGTCCGAGAGCCGCCATGCAGCCGGTCGTCAAGCGCATCCTCGTTCAGGGCGGGTTGACCGCGGGGGTTCTCGCGCTCGTCGGGGTACTGTTCGCGGAGATGGCCGGTATCTGGATAGCGGGACAGGCGGGGAAACCCGGTTCCGCGGACCTCAACCCGCCGCTGTCCGACTCGCTCCGGTACCGCGTCCCGCTCACGCTGGCCGGGGGCGGGTTCCTGTTCGTTGCGGTGGGCGAACTGGTCGCGCTGGGCGTTCGCGGCCGCAAAAAGTCCAACGCCGGACCCGTGGAGCCCCAACCGGACGACGCGGAAAAGTTGCTCAACGAACTGCTCGCGCAGGCGGAATCCAAGATGGCGCTCGAAGCGGAAACGCAGAAGGCCGTGGCCGCCGATCAGCCGACCGAAAGCAGCGAATCGAAATCGGAAGGTAGTGGACAGGAGCGGCAAGCCGGTCATAAGGCAGACGCCGGAGGGGGCGACCGGTCCGGTCCGCCCGTCCTCTGATCTCCGTCCCCTGTCCTCCGGTTCACATGCAATCACGTTCAGACATCCTCGCGCGGCTCCGCGCGCAGGTCGCGGCCGGTGTTCCCATCGTCGGCGGCGGGGCCGGTACCGGCCTCTCGGCCAAGTGTGCCGAGATGGGCGGAATCGACCTCATCATCATTTACAACTCCGGCCGGTTCCGCATGGCGGGCCGCGGGTCGCTCGCGGGGTTGCTGCCCTACGGCGACGCCAACCAGATCGTCATGGACATGGCCCGCGAGGTCCTGCCGGTCGTCCAGAAGACGCCCGTTCTGGCCGGCGTGTGCGGCACCGACCCGTTCCGCGTGATGAAGCGGTTCCTCCTCGACGTGAAAGACGCCGGCTTCAGCGGCGTGCAGAACTTCCCCACGGTCGGGCTGTTCGACGGCACCCTGCGCGTCGGTCTGGAGGAGACCGGGATGGGCTACGCGCTCGAAGTGGACATGATCAAGGCGGCCCGCGACCTCGACCTGCTGACGTGCCCCTACGTGTTCACGCCCGAAGAAGCTACCGCGATGGCGAAAGCGGGCGCGGACGTACTCATCCCGCACATGGGACTGACCACGAAGGGCGCGATCGGCGCGAAGACGGCCCTTTCGCTCGAAGAATCGGCGCGGCGGGTGCAAGAGCTGGCTGCCGCGGCAAAGGCGGTGAACCCGGAGATTCTGGTACTGTGTCACGGCGGACCGATTTCCGAACCGGAGGACGTGAAGTACGTCCTCGCGAACACGAAGGGCATCGTCGGATTCTTCGGCGCGTCGAGTATCGAACGACTTCCCACCGAAATCGCGATCACCAGCTGCGTAAAGCAGTTCAAGGGGCTGGGGCTGAAGTGAGGCGATGGGTGTGTGGCGTCGCGAAAGGTGACGGTACGCAGCCCGGCCGATGGTGCCGCGCGAGCCGAACGTCACGCAAACGCTCGCCGAAAACCGCCGGTTCATTTCACCGAATGAAGTTGCGAGCCAAACGGCGGGCAATTAGCATTCAAACCCTGGACCAACCGCCATCGGCACAGACGAGAGCGGACCGAGACCATCGGCCCGAGCGCTCGCGCTCTGTACGCTCGGCTCATGCCCGCCCCGACGAGCGTGCGTTCAGACCGACTTTGGAGAATTGTCATGGTAAAACGAGTCTACGAGGTGGACGACGGGGAACCCGGCTGCGGAACGATTCTCGGCGCAGCGGTCCTGATCCCGATTCTCGCGCTGCTGGTGGTGTGCGGCGGTATCGTCCTCGCGATCATGCGGGGGTGCGGGCTGAAGGTCGATCCGGTGGTGGCGCCGATAAACAAAATCGAGGACGAAAAAGGCAAAGGCAAAAACTCGGGCGGGAAGGGCGACGGCAAGGACGGTGGCGCGCCGCAAGTCTTCTCGGACACGGTTGACATGGAAGACATCACATTCAAACTCATCGAGAAGGGGTGGGAGGCGAACAAATTGGTGTTCCGATTCACCGCTACGAATCACAAGGCCGACCGCAAGATACGCATCCCTGGGGCATCCCTCGTCGACGACACGGGCGAGAGCCATAACTCCGCCTTCGGAGTTCAGGGCGGTAACCGCGGGCGCGGGGGGATCGATAGTTTCTTGATTCCTTACGACGTACCAACCCGCTTCGCCCTGGAATTCGACTCCGTCGTCCCGACAGTCAAAACGATCCCCGCTTTGCAGGTCAAGGTGGCTTCGGCTTATCCGAAGTCGTTCGAGGTCGCTGTGAAATTCCACAAGGTGCCACTCGGGGGCCGAAGCGCTCCGGACCCGGTTCCCCCGGTCGGAGCGAGCGAGACGGGACAGGTGCTCGTGAAGGGAACGACTTTGGCCGCGGGCGTCGAAGCGTACCTTGAGGTGGACGGCAAACGAGAAAAAGATTGGCCCGCAACGGCGTCGGAGGTCGGCCTTTCGGTTTCCGCCGGCCGTCACAAGATCGCCTTGCGCACGCGGCGGAAAGTGGCGAAGGGCTACGAGTATTACAAGCTGGAATTCATAGTCGATGTGACGGCCGGGGGAAAGGAGTCGGTCACGATCGGGTCGGTCGTGCCAGACCCCGAGGGACCGAAGAAATGGTAGCGGCCTCCGGGCACGTAAGGGATTCCGGATTCGACCAACCGGGGTAGCTCCGCCCGCACGCGCGGCGTCCGCGAACACGAAGGCATCGTCGGGTTCTTCGGCGCGTCGAGCATCGAGCGCCTCCCCACCGAAATCGCGATCACGGGTTGCGTGAAGCAGTTCAAGGGACTGAAACTGAAGTGAGGGGGCCATGTCTGATACATGAACCCACCAAGGGTGTCTCATTTGCGGCTCTTCCGTTTGGGCCGTCCCTCGATGATGCTCTTGACCTTGTGCCGGACCGTCTGGAAGTAGCTCAGGCTGGACCGGAGCGACGCCTTCAGGTCGGCCAAGGTGTCGAACA
>JAFKJJ010000135.1 GCA_017306025.1 Planctomycetota bacterium | reverse complement strand
GTGGGCGAGCAGGTCCTGCTCGCTCATCTGCTGCTCGGTGCCGGGGGTGTTGTGCGGGGAGAATTCAATAGTGTAGCCGGCGTCGCGGAGGATCGGGGCGTACACGTGTTCGATCGCGCGAAGGTGTGCGGGTGCGACCAGGACGCGGCGGCTCATCGGTACGAATCCGGAAGGCGGGGAGAAGGGTCAGCGATAAGAATACGGATCGGCGTCCCGGTTGTGAACGAACGGTGACGAACGGCCGTGAGAGATTTCCGCCGCACCCCGGGGCGGCCGCGCCCCTCTAACTGGTGCGACCCGGCCGCCGGCGGAACGAACCCGGACGCTATGTGCCGTGTCCGTCCCGCCAAGCCCCGTTGCGAAGGATTTGTGAGCTTCGCGGGGCCGAACGGTGCGGTCCGTGTCGAATAGGGAAACAAAAGTAGTGGCTGGGGCGCGCCGGAAGGGCGCCGCATTTGGGGAATCGAGGTCATGTTGCTTGACGCATGACACAACCCGGCTGATGATACCCCTAGTAGGTGCGGATGTTCCGCACCGCATCAGCCGGCATGGCACGGTCGTTTAAACGACCCCGGAGGCAGCCCCACGACACCGGTGATTTCCACACCTGTTCGGCCGCGGCACCCTGAGCCTCCGGAGGCAGTACCCATGCCCTGAAGGAGGCCACTTGAACACCGCCACGTTGAGCACGGTGAGCACGGTGCCCGCCCCGCAGCCGACCCCCATCGCCAGCGCCCTCCACCGGGCGTGTGTCGCGGCGAAGACCGCCGCGGACAACAAGGGTCGCGACATCCTGGTGCTGGACATGCGGTCCTGCACCCCCCTGTTCGACTTCTTCGTGATCAGCACCGGCACGAGCCGGCGCCAGATCCACACCCTCGCGGAAGAAACGGACGCCGCCCTGCGCGCCGAGGGCGACCACCGGATCGGAATCGAGGGATACGAAGCGAGTAAGTGGATCGTACAGGACTACGGGGACATCATGATTCACGTGTTCGACCCGGACACGCGCGACTACTACAAGCTCGAAGAGCTCTGGGCCGACGCCAAGAAGGTCGACTGGGAGCGCGAAGTGTAACCCCACCACCGACCCCGCCGACACGCTCGGCGGGTTGCTATAACGAACCTGTCGGCCGAACCGCCCCTCTTGATGGTGTCGGTTCCGGCCGACAGTCGCTTTTGCGGGACCACCTGAGCGGGGGGCGTAAGCCCCCTGTGGCTCCATGAACCTGTTGACGCAAATCCGTTCGCTATTCGAGCCGGCGCTAACGGCCCTCGCGCCGGACAAGGCGAAGGTGCCGGACTACCTCGCCGCGATCAAACCGGCCGCGAACGCCGAACACGGCGACTACCAGGCGAACATGGCGATGGCTTTGGCGAAGGCGCTGAACCGCCCGAAGGAAGCCCAACAGGTCGCGAAGGAGATCGTCGCCGCGCTTCCGGCAAACGAGATGCTCGAACCGCCGACGGTCGCCGGCCCGGGGTTCATCAACCTGCGCCTGAAGTCCGATTTCCTCGCGAAAGCGCTGCAGGCGGTCGCCACCGACCCGAAACTCGGCGTGCCGCCGGCCGCGAAGCCGCGCACGTTCGTGATCGACCTGAGCGGGCCGAACGTGGCAAAACCGCTGCACGTCGGGCACCTACGCAGCACGATCATCGGCGACGCGCTGGTCCGCATCCTGCGCTTCCTCGGCCACCGCGTCGAAGGGGACAACCACCTGGGCGACTGGGGGACTCAGTTCGGCATCCTTCTGTACGGCTACAAGAACCACCGCGACGACGCGGCGTTCAAGGCGGACCCGGTGCGCGAACTCGCGCGCCTGTACGTCACGATCAAGAAGCAGTTCAAGAAGGAAGACGACGAGGAAGACGGCCCGACCGACGACCCGATCAAGAAGGCGTGCCAGGAGGAAACCGCAAAGCTCCACGCGGGCGACCCGGAGAACGTCGCGCTCTGGAAGCTGTTCATGCCGGCGTGCCTGGAGATGTTGCGCCCGATCTACGAGCGCCTCGACGTGAAGATCGACCACGCGCTCGGCGAGAGCTTCTACAACCCGATGCTGCCGGGTGTTGTCGAGGACATGCTCGCCAGGGGGATCGCGTCCGAGAGCAAGGGCGCGATCGTCATCCCCAACGCGAAGGGCGTTGTACCGCGCACCGAGGAGGAGCAGAAGAAAGAGGAGCCGCCGGCGATCATCCGCAAGCGCGACGGGGCCTTCACGTACACGACGACCGACCTCGCAACGATCAAGTACCGCATGGACACGTGGAAGCCCGACGCGATGCTCTACGTGGTGGGCGCGCCACAAGCGCTCCACTTCAAGACGCTGTTCGCGCAGGCCCGTCGCTGGGGATACGCGGCCGTCGAGTTCCAGCATTTGCAGTTCGGCTCGATGCTCGAACCGGTCACCAAGAAGAAGTATTCGACCAGCGGTGGCGGTGCTCCCGAACTGGATACGTTACTCAACGACGCGGCGCGCCTCGGCCGCCAGCGGTTCGAAGAAAGCGTCGCCGAGCGCCGCGCGCACGGGCACGAGGTTTCCGACCTCGACACCACCGAAGTCTCTCGCATCGTGGAGGCGATCGGCGTGGGCGCGGTGAAGTACGCCGACCTGTGCCAGAACCGCACGACGGACTACGTCTTTGACGTCGAAAAGATGACGTCCACGGTCGGCAACACGGCGACGTACATGCAGTATGCCTACGCCCGCTGCCGCGCGATCTTCCGCAAGGGCGAAATCGACGAGGCACGGTTCCGCGCGAGCCCGCCGCCGGTGCTCGTTACGCACGCGGCCGAGCGGGCGCTGGCGCTGCAACTCCTCCGCTTCCCGGAGGCGGTCGAGAACGCCGCGGCGGAGTACCTGCCGCACCTTATTACCGCGTATCTCTGGGACCTGGCGAAGAGCTACAGCGTGTTCTTCGAGAACTGCCCGGTCCTCAAGGCCGAAACGCCGGAATTGAAGGACAGCCGCCTGCTGCTCGTCGATCTGGTGGGCCGCGTCATCAAGCAGGCGCTCGACCTGCTCGGCATTCGGGTCGTCGAGCGGATGTAGAATGTCTTTCAGTGTGGTCCGCTCGCTCCGCGAGCGGTGCGACACGCGCGGAACGCCGATACGAACGATCCTATTGCGTCACTCCGCCGCGAAGCAACCGTTCGCGGAGCGAGCGGACCACACTCAAGAGAACCCATGTTCGTCGATCGCGTGGAACTGTACGTGAAGGGCGGGGACGGGGGGCGCGGTGCCGCGACCTTCCGGCGCGAAAAGTACGTCCCCAAGGGCGGCCCGGACGGCGGCGACGGCGGCGACGGCGGGTCGGTCATCGTCCGCGCCGACCCAAACGCCGACAACCTCGCCGGCCTCACCACGAAAAAACACTGGAAGGCCAAGAGCGGCGAACCCGGCCAGGGGGCGAAGTGCGCCGGGAAGGACGCCGAGGACGTCGTCCTCCTCGTCCCGCCGGGCACCATCGTCCGCGACCGCGACCGCGGGAACGTGCTCAAGGACCTCGTGGAGCCGGGCGCCGAGGTGGTCGTCGCGAAGGGCGGCAAAGGTGGACGGGGCAACGTCCACTTCAAGAGCGCGACCAACCGCGCCCCGCGCCAGTTCGAGCCGGGCGAGGAGGGCGAGGAGCGCTGGGTGTCGCTCGAACTGAAGGTCATCGCCGACGCGGGACTCGTCGGGTTCCCCAACGCGGGCAAGTCGACGCTGTTGTCGCGCCTGAGCCGCGCCACGCCGGAAATCGCGCCCTACCCCTTCACGACCAAGCACCCGAACCTGGGCATCGTCACGGTCGGTGACGGCGGGTTCGTGCTGGCCGACCTGCCGGGGCTCATCGAGGGCGCCGCGCAGGGCGTCGGGCTCGGCCACGAGTTCCTGCGGCATGTCGAGCGCACCCGCGTGCTGATCCACCTCGTGGAGCCGTTCCCGTCCGACGGGAGCGACCCGGTCCACAACTACCACGCGATCCGCAAGGAGCTCCGCAACTACGTCGTGCCGCTCGACGGCCGGCCGGAGGTCGTTTGCGTGAGCAAGGCGGAACTGACCGGCGCCGAGGAGGTTCGCGCCAAACTCGCCACTGACATCGGGCGCGAGGTGCTGCTCATCTCCGCCGTGACCGGCGATGGGCTTCAGTTGCTCGTGGGCCGCGTGGCGCAGATGATTGGCGACCTCAAGCGCGCGGAAGCCGAAGAGGCCGCACGCAAGAAGCCGACCGAGTTCCCCACGGAGGCCGCGGTTCGCACCGACGACTTCCGGACGGCGCCGGTGGCGAACATCACCCCGCCCGACGGGGCCACGTCGTGACGCCCGACGTGGTGGTCGACATCGGCAACACCCGCATGAAGTGGGGGCTGTGTCGCGGCGACCGGGTGGCGGAGGTTCTGCGGCTCCCGCTCGACGACGCGGCGGTGTGGGACGCGGAATTAGCCAAGCTCCCGCCGCCTCAATCCTTTGCCCGCAAGTGGGCGGCGGCGAGCGTCAACCCGCCCGCCCTCCACCGTTTCGTCGCGTGGGCGCACGACCGCGGCGGCACGGCCGTGTTCGAGCGGTACACGGACCTCCCGATCCGGTTAAACGTGGACGAGCCGGAGAAGGTCGGGCTGGACCGACTCGTCGGGGCCGTCGCCGCGCGGGCCATGACCCCCGCGGGCGTGCCCGCGATCACGGTCGACGTGGGCACGGCGGTGACGGTAAACCTGATCGACGCCGACGGCGTGTTCCAGGGCGGCGCGATCTTCCCCGGTCCGCGGCTGATGGCGCGCGCGCTCCACGAGTTCACCGCGAAACTGCCGCTCAGCGAACCGACCAACAACTACGCGGACTTCCGGGCGCCCGCGAAAAACACTGCCGCGGCCCTCCGTACCGGCATTCTGGCGGCACTGAGCGGCGGGGTGGTTGAACTCACCGCCGTACTGGCGGAACGGTGCGCAACTCCTCCGTGGCTGTTTGTGACAGGGGGCGGTGCACACCTCCTTGACGTCCTCAACTGGTCATGGATCGCGGGGACGACTGCGGTCGAGGCACTGACCCTCGAAGGCATCCGCATCGCGGCGGAGGCGCGGCCGTGAGTGACACCGCGGTGTCACTGCTGACCGCGCCCGGCACCGGGGCCATCGCCACGGTCGAAGTTCGCGGCCCGCGGGCGTACCCGCTGGCCCGCGAGCTGTTCCGGCCGGCCGGGAAGCCGCTCCCCGAAGCGCCCGAGGTCAGCCGCTTCTATTTCGGCACGCTCGGGGCCGATGAGGTGGTACTCGCGGCCACGGACGCGGACGCGGTCGAGGTCCACTGCCACGGCGGGCGCCGGGTCGTGCGGTGGGTGATCGAACAGTTCACCTCACGCGGGGCCGAAGAGCGAACCCCAGACCCGGAGGGTGCGCGGGCGTTCGAGTTGCTCCAACGTGCTCCCACGCTCCGTACCGCGTCGATTCTGCTCGACCAACTCAACGGCGCGTTCGCGAACGAAGTTCGCCGTGCCCTCTCCTTACTACTCGGCGCCGATTTCGCGTCTGCCGGAGAACTGCTCCAAAGGCTCGTGCGACTCAGCTACTCCGTCGGGTGGCACCTTGTCGAGCCGTGGAAGGTGATAATCGCGGGTCCGCCGAACGTCGGGAAGAGCGCGTTACTGAACGCGCTCGCGGGCTACCAGCGGTCCGTTGTGTCCGAAACCCCCGGCACGACGCGGGACGCGGTCCGGGTGCGCGTCGCGTTCGACGGCTGGCCGTTCGAGTTGATCGACACGGCCGGCTTGCGCACGGCTCAAGGACTTGAAGCGGAAGGCATCGAACTGGGCGTGAGGACACACGCGGAAGCGGATCTGCTGCTGTGGGTTCTCGACCTTTCGGACCCGGCCCCCGTTCAACCGGACCTGCGGGACCTTCGGAACGCCCTCCCGGAGTGGTGTCTGATACATACGGTCGCGAACAAGCGTGACCGGGAGTGGAAGTGGGATCCGAAATTGATACGCGGCTCCGAAAACCGACAGGGCGCTCTCCCGGTTTCGGCCGCGACCGGGGAGGGCATCGGAGAGTTGGTGCGGACCGTTGTCGATTACCTCATCCCCGAATGTCCACCCGGAGCGGCCGTCCCCTACACCGACCGACTTGTCCGCCTGGTTTGTGAAACACGGCAGTACTGGAACGCCGGCCGGCGGGACGATGTCGTTCGCCTCCTGCGTGAAGCCCTCGCCGCGGCCGAATAGCTTCACTTCGCCTCGCCGTTCTCCTTCGGCTTGTCCTCGAAGCCGTTCAGGTCCGCCAGCATCTTGCGGCCCAGTTCGGGGTTTGTCATGTGGACGAACGCCGCGTAGCCCGTCAGCCGCGCCAGCGACTCGCCCTCCTGCAACGGCTTGCCCGTCTTCAGTTTGTGGATCGCGGAGCGCAACTGGCGCCGGAGCTTGCGCGGCGTGCGCGGGGCCGCCTCGCCGTTGACCACCAGGCCCGTCACGCTCTGCCGGCCGCCGGTGCGGTGGATGCGGGTCTTCTCCTCCTTGACCTCGAACCCCTCCGCCTCCACGATCCGTTTCACGCAGCCCATCATCGCCCCGGTCTTCGGTGGCCCCTTGTGGTCCTGCGGCAGGCTGAACGTGAGGTCGTCCGCGTACCGCGTGTACCGCCACCCGTACCGCTTTGCCAGCCCCGCGAGTCGTCGGTCGAGCCGCAGGCACAGCGCGTTGGTGATCGAGGGGCTGGTCGGCGCGCCCTGCGGCAGACACCGCGGCCCGAGCGAGACGTAATACGTCTTCCCCTCCACCGTCACGATCTCGCGCGGCGCCTCGGTGCAAATGAGCGCCAGCAGCGTACTGATGCCGTCGCGGTAGCCGGCGCGGCGGAACACGCCCTTCACCCGCTTCCACGTCACCGTCGGGAAGAACTCCTTAATGTCCATCTTCAGGAGGATCTTCGGGTTCTCGTGAACCTGCGCGTTCGAGAGGATCGACCGCCCGACCAGAAACCCCTGTGCCGCCCCGTGGACGGGCAGCCGCTCGACAATGTTGTGCAGAATCCACCGCTGCGCCGCCTTCAGGCGCTTCTTCGGCGCCCAGATCGGCCGCTCGGTACCGTCGCGCTTCGGGATCGTGAACCGCACGTAATGCAGACTCGTGGCCGCGTCGCGATGGTAGGCCATGCCCTTGAGTTGCGGAATCGTTACGCCGAGCAGTTCCGCGAGTTGCTCCGGCTTGTCGATCGCGGGCAGTTCGTTCTCGGCCGCCCGCTCCTCGCTGTTGGGCGTGTCCCACTTGTCTTCCTTCAGTTCGTCAGTCCAGAAGACGCCCTCACCCAAATGGACGATGTGGTTCGCCTTGTACGCGCCCCACGTCTCGCGGCGCAACTTGCGGCGCTCCTCTGCTTCCTGCTTGAGCGCCTTCTTGTAGGCGTCCTTCTCGCGGTCGGACATCGCGTCCGCGTCGCGCCGGGTGACGAGGAACCAGCGCTCGCGCAGCTGCCCGTCGATGTACGCCTTCATCCCCCCCGCCTGCACGATCAGGCGCCAGAGGGTCGCGTGGTCCGGCGGGGTGGTCGGGGTGCTCATAACTGGGCCGGAAGGAGAGTAACCACAGAGACACAGAGAGCACATAGAAAGAAGAAGCCCGAAAGAAGATCACCGGAAGTCGGTTCCTTCTTCTCTCTGTGTTCGGCTTTCTCTGTGTCCTCTGTGCCTCTGTGGTTAATTGATTTCTGGGTTGAGTTATTCCGCGATCGCGTCGAGGTAGCCCTTGGCGTCGAGGTCGGCGAGCTTGGCGAAGTACGCGTGCCGCGCATCGGTCTCGGTGTTGAACCGCAGCGTCTGGAGCCGCATCGGCTGGCCCGACAGCCCCCAGCGGTATTTGACCTTGTCGCGCTCCAGCGAGATCTGCACGACGTTCTCCACGTCGCCCTCGCGCTTGGCGAACGCGCGCGTCTCGAACTTCACCGCGTCGTCACTCTTGGCCTTCTTCGCCTCTTTTTCCGCGAACGCGAGCCGCAGCGCGATGAGGTGAACGCACGGCCCGCCCTTGATCCCCTGCTTGCGGAACGGCGCGCACGTGCAGGTCACCTTCCGCACCTGTCCCTCGTCCGCCAGCACCATCTGCGGCCGGTAGTCGCGCTTCTCCTCGGTCACCGTCACGGTGCCGGTCAGCTCCAGCCCGATCCCGGCGATCCGGTTCTCGCCGGTGATCCGCACGGCCTTGCCGCGCGTCAGCAGGTCGTGGGCGACCTTCTCGCGCGGGTTGCGGAACTGCAACCGCGCCAGGTCGATCGGCTTTTCGGTCAACGGGCGGTGCCGGTAGACGCCGTTGGCGATGTCGTACATCAGCTCGCCGTTCTGGCACCCGACCTGCACCGCCTCGACGAGCGCCGCGCCCTTGATCCCGGTTTGCGCCGCGAGTTCCTTCGCGTCGGCCTTCCACCGGTCCCCGAGGTACGCGACGATCTTCCTCGTCGGCTCGCCGTCCTGCGTCTTGCGCGGCAGCAGCAGGTCGAACCCCAGAGCGCTCGACCAGTTCGCGGAGGTGAACCCGGTCATCCCGAGCGTCAGCGTGATGTCGCCGCAGCGGAACACCCAGAAGCTCGGCAGCCCGCTGCCCAAGAGGTAGACGTCCACGCTCTGCACGAACGGCAGGAGCCGCTTCATCGTCATGAGGCGCCGGCGGCCCCACACGCGGATCAGCCGTGCGGCCTTGCCGCGGAACACGTCGCCCGTCGTCGTGAACACCGTCTCCCACGGCTCCAGCACGATCCGCGGCTGCTGTGCCGGCACCAGCTCGAACCGCAGTCCGCGTTTCTTGCCCTTGCGGTCGCCGTTCATGCGCAGGTGGCGCAGGACGTTGTAAAGGTCCATCGGCGCGAGCTGGACGTGGTCGAACGGCAGCGTCGCGGCCGACTGCACCTGCAAGAAGCCGCGGAGCCACGAGTCCGGCACCTGGATCTTCTTTTCGAGCACCTCCTTGCGCGACTCCGGCGGCCGCCCGGCGTCGTGCCCCAGCGCGAGCCGCGTCGAGCGGTAGCCGCGGATCTGCTGCGCGCTCGCGTACAGCGCGTCGCTGAAGTCGATGTTGGTCGTGCCGTGCTCGGTCTTGCCGGGGTCGGAGAACGCGTCCGTCTTGATCGCCAGGCACGCGTATGTGCTCTCGTCCTTCCCGAACACCTCGAACGTGATTTGATCCGGGTGGACCGACACGACCGGGTCGAGGATGGCCAGCGCCGTCGGGTCGTTGCGGAGCATCCAGTCGAAGTACGCCTGTTGGGCGCGCCACACCCCGAGCGGGGCGACGTCGCGCTTCAGCCGCAGGTACGCGATGTACTGCGTGCGGTCCTTCGGCGCGTAACGGTAGTCGCTGCCGATGACCCCGTAGAGCGCCGAGAGCGCCTCGCGGAACCGCAGCGGGTTCTTGACGGTCGCGTCGAACCGCACCGGCGGGCGGAGGACGTTGCCGTACAGTTCGACCGTCGCGGCGTTGCCGGCGGTGACGACGCGGCTGGCGCCCGCGTAGGACAGGTGCGCCCCGCTCGACGGCGGGGGCGGTGCCCCGTCGCCCGTCGGTTCTTCGATGAGTTCGGTCAGAGCCATCGGTCACCCACCAGGAGAAGTCGCGCCGGGCGGATCGTCGCACCGGCCCCACACGAAGCGCCGAGCCGCCCGCGGACCGTGTTTGATCCGCACGAAGATCGCCACCACACCGACCACCGCCAGAACCGGCAGCGCGACGAACACCACCCACCCGAGAACCGCCCCGGCCGGGAGCCCGAGGGCCGCGCCCGCGGCGCCGTACTCCGCGAACCCGAGCACCGCACCGCCCACCGCGCCGCCGGCGATACTCAGCCCGGCCAGTACTTCAAGAACGGTCATCGCCGCCGTCCTCGTCCCCGCTCTCGTCCTCACCTTCGTCGTCTTCGTCCGCGTCATCGGGCGCCGGGTGTCCTCCGGGTTGGGCGCCCGGTGGTTCCCACCGCCCGCGGACGAACTCCCACAATCCGCGCGGCCCTTCCGTGAACAGGATCACCAGCGGAAGGAGGACCAGGGCGCTCGCGACCACCACCGCGATCATTGCGAACACGCCGAGCACCGCACCCGCCGGCAAACCGAGCACCCCGCCGAGCCACCCGTACTTCAACCCGCCCCAGGTGGCGCCGGCCGACGCGCCGACGACCACCGACAAGCAGGACAGACAATCGACCAGCGACGCCTGGCGCGACGGTCCTGCGGGCAGCGGCGGGCTCATTCCTCGTCGTCCTTCGGCCCCCCGCCCTTCCCACCGCCGGTCGGCTTCGCGGCCTTCGGCGCCTTGGGAGTTGTGGAGAGCGTGTTCGGTGCGCCGCGCTGCCGGGCGCGTTTCGACCGCCGCAACGCGCGCCACGCGGCCTTCCGCAGCTCCTTGTCGTCGTCCTTCGCGGTGCCGATCTCCACCAACACCGCCTCGGCGTTCACCGCGGCCATCACGCCCAACCCCTCCACCGCGCCGAACCGCGCGGCCTCGGGCGCCTTGCGGTCCTTCGCGACCGACGCGAGCGTCGGAACGTCCTTCTCCGCGACGAACACCGACAGCGCCACCGGCTGAACGTGCGCGCTCGCCGCGGCCGCTTTCACGTCGGCGGCCCTCACCGCGCCGGCGATCACCACGCGGTTGAAGCTCGGCCGGTCGGAGAGCATCTTCTCGGGCGTGGCGAGTTTCGCGGCCCGCTTCGGGTCGAACCGCGCCAGGATCTCCGACGCCAGCACCCGCACGTCGGCGTCGGGACCGACCGCGAGCGTTTCCAGCGTGTCGAGCACCGCGGGCGTCGTCTTCCCGAGCGACAGGCACCGGACCGCTTCGAGCCGGATGCCGCGGGCCAGCGGGTCGTCCGGCCGCGACTTCGCGACGGTCGCGATGGCCTCCGTCGGCACCCCGACGCGCCCGGCCGTGAACAGGAGGCTCTCGACCACCTCGCCGGCCTTCTTCAGCGCCTCCGCGGGCGACACCTTCTTCGCAGCCCCGTAGTCGTCATCGTCGTAGTAATCGTCGTCGTCCGAACCGAGCACCGCGGCCCCGGACTTCCCGCGGCGCTCCTGCCACGTCGCCCACCACTTCGCCAGCGCCGCGCCGATCGCCTTCTTCACCTCGACATCGGGTTCTGAAACACGGCCGAGCAAGCGCGTTGCGAGCCGAACGGTGCCCTCGTCGGCGTGGCCGAGCGACGCGACCGCTTCCTTCACCGGCAGGTTCGGCCGCGTGAGGAGTGCCGACTCCAGTTCCTCCTGCATCTGCGGTCGGCAGTTGGGGAAAACCTCCATGATCCGGAGCGCGTCGCCGCGCTTCACAACCGCTTCGAGCGGTTGCTCCTCACCCGGAGCAGCGACGTTGTACCCGCCCGGGTTCTGCACGAAGTGGTAGTTCGGTTCGAGCGACGCTTTTCCCCACAGTCGCCGCGCGCTGCGATACGCGGCTTCAAGAAGCCGGTAGTCGGTGTTCGTGCGGAGCAGCTTCAGCAACAGGTCGCGGGTCGCGGGGTCGTCGTTGTAACCGAGCTGTTCGACGGCCGTGGTGCGGATCTGGTCGAGGTACCAGCCGCCCCCTTTGGCGGTCGCCTTCGCACGAACGATGTCCCAGCCGCTCGGGGTGTCGAACCACCGCAGCCCCACGAGCGCGCGATTCGCGATCTCGTTCGTCCCCTTCGCGTGCTTCTCCAGCAGCCGGAACACCGCGTCCGCCTGCGGCGACTTCTTCAGGTGCCCGATGGCCTCCGTCGCAGCGTTCTGGAGCGGGTTGCCGTCCTCGCTGGCGAGCGCGAGCAGTTTGTCGACCGAGCGCGGGTCGCCGAGTTCGCCGAGCGCCTGCACGGCCCGGACGCGGTGGGCGTGGTCCTCCAGGTACTCGATGCCCGACAACAGCACCTGCATCCCCTCGGAGCGGCCGCCGCGGGCGAGCCCCTCGGCCGCGAGGAACTACGTGACCGGGTTCTTGTGCTTGATCGCCTTCAGGAGCGGTTCGGCCGGGGCGCCGCGCTTGCGGA
>JAFKJJ010000523.1 GCA_017306025.1 Planctomycetota bacterium | reverse complement strand
CCGCACGCCTGCATCACCGGGTCCAGCGCCGTCGTCAGCCCGCCGGCCGGGCGGATCCACTCCACCTCACCGTCCTTGTAACGGTGGATGTACGGCTCGCGGTTCGCGACCACGATCAACTTCGCGCCACCCAAACGGGTACGCGCGACTTCGACCAAGCGTTCCTTATCCCACGCCATGTGGAACCCCTGGGTGACGGGAAGAGGGCCCCATAACGAACACCAAACTCGACGAACCAGAGAACCGGGGCACTGCGGTTGCACCAATGGCAACCGCAGTGCCAGAATGAGTAAAGGAGCGGCAGTCGTGCCCTCGCGAGCGGTTCGGCCGGCCGGTTTTCTTCCGACCGAACCGCTCCCGCCGCCGTGAAAAAGGGCCTTTTTGCTGCCGATGCCGGGGCCGACCGAATCGAGAATTCTTGCGGATAACGGTCGGCTCCGAGCCGCCCGAGCCGCCCGATCGGGCGAACAACGGCTGGTCGTGTGAGTCGAAACTGGACCGGGCGGGGCCGGCACCTCGTGTCCAGCTTCTGGTCGCCGTGTTCAGAAAGTGTGCGCGAACGGGAGGCGAAATGCAGAACCGCATCGTGGCGCGGATGACGGCCCCGGTGATCGCGGTCAGCGGGTTCCTGATCGTCGTCGCGCTGGGCGCGGCGTGGTACGCCCGCGCCTCGCAGCGCAGCGTCTCGGTGATGATGGACAGCCACGTCGCCAGCGTCCGAGCGGCGCAGGAGCTGGAGATCAGCCTGCGCGAGATCCACGTCCAGTTCGACCGCTACCTCATCACCGGCGAGCGCCGGCACTTGGAGTCGGTGCCGCGGTTGCGGCAGCGGGCCGCGGAGGCGCTCGACGAGTCCGAGAAGCTGGCCACGACCGAACAGGAACAGGTGCTGATGCGCCGGGTGAAGAAGGGGTACCGGCACTTCTTCGAGGAGTACGACCGGCTCGAACGGACCCCGCCCCCGCAGGGCGTCTACGCGAAGGTGCTCGAACTCATCGACACGGTCCTGACGCGCGAGATCCTGGAGCCGGCCCGCGAGTACCTGCGGGTCAACGAGGGGATGCTGACCCGCGCGACCGAGGCGAACCGCGAGCAGTCCGAGCGGCTCACCCTCGGGCTGGTCGGGCTGGGCGTGTGCGGGTCGGTCGGCGGGCTGCTCGGCGGGTGGGTGATCGCGGTCTCGCTCCGGCGCTCGCTGCTGGACACCGACCGGGTCCTGCGCGACACCGCGGCCCAGCTCGGGGAGGCGGCGCACGTCACCCTCTCGCTCCCGGCCGCCGCGACCAACACGACGCTCCAGCAGGTCACCGCGGCGGCGGCCGCGGTGCTCCAGCGGCTCAAGCAGACCGAGCGCGACGCCCTGCGGGCCGAACAGCTCGCGTGGGTCGGGCAGATGGCCGCGGGCATCGCCCACGAGGTGCGCAACCCGCTGACGGTCATCAAGCTGCTGGTCCAGGCGGCGACCGACCCGCGCCGCGCCGCGGGGTTCCGCCCGCGCGACCTCCGGGTGCTGGAGGGCGAGATCCTGCGGCTCGAACAGATCATCAGCACGTTCCTCGACTTCGCACGCCCGCCCCGGCCGGCCAAGAAGCCGGTCCCGGCGCGCGACCTGATCGACGAGTGCCTGGCGGGCGTCGCGGCGCGGGCCGAGCTGCAGGGCGTCGCGGTGCGGCTGGACGCGCCGGGCGAGCTGCCGACGCTCGACGCGGACCCCGGGCAGCTCCAGCAGGTCTTCTACAACCTGATGTTCAACGCGCTCGACGTGCTGGCGACCGGCGGCACGATCCGCGTCGGCGCGGCGGTCGAGGGCGGCGCGGTCGTGGTCCGGATCGCGGACACCGGGCCGGGGCTGCCGGCCGGGC
>JAFKJJ010000134.1 GCA_017306025.1 Planctomycetota bacterium | reverse complement strand
CTGCCCGCGTTCTCGACGATCTGCCGGATCGGGGCGCGGCACGCCTTCACGATGATCCCGTAGCCCACCTTTTCGTCGTCGGTCAGGTCGGCCCCGGGCTTCAGCCCGTTGCTGGAGCGGAGCAGCGCCGTGCCGCCGCCCGGCAGGATGCCCTCCTGGTGCGCGGCCTTGGTCGCGTGCATCGCGTCCTCGACCCGCATCTTCTTCTCCTTCACCTCGCTCTCGGTCGCGCCGCCGACGTTGATCTTCGCGACCCCGCCCGACAACTTCGCGATCCGCTCGCTGAGCTTCTCCTTGTCGTAGTCGCTCGTGCTCTTCTCCAGTTCCTTCTGGATGCTGGCGATGCGGGCCTTGATCGCGTCCTTCTTGCCGGCGCCCTCGATGATCGTGGTGTTGTCCTTGTCGACCTTGAGCTTCTTGGCCTTGCCGAGCTGGTTGAGCGTGACCGTTTCGAGCTTGAGGCCCAGGTCCTCGAAGATGGCCTCGCCGCCGGTCAGCACGGCGATGTCTTGCAGCATGGCCTTGCGGCGGTCGCCGTAGCCGGGGGCCTTCACCGCGCACACCTTGAACTGCCCGTGCGTCTTGATGACGTTCACCACCAGCGTGGCCAGCGCCTCGCCGTCGACGTCCTCGGCGATGATGAGCAGTGGCTTGCCCTGCTGGACGACCTTCTCCAGGATCGGGAGCATGTCGCGGGCGGCCGAGATCTTCTTCTCGTAGACGAGGACGTAGGCGTCGTCGAGCTCGCACTCCATCGTTTCGGAGTTGGTGATGAAGTACGGCGAGAGGTACCCGCGGTCGAACTGCATGCCCTCAACGAACTCGTAGTTCGTCTCGATCGTCTTGGCCTCTTCGACGGTGATGACGCCGTCCTTGCCGACCTTCGCCATCGCCTCGGCCAGCTTCTTGCCGATGTCGGCGTCGCCGTTGGCCGCGACCGTCGCGACGTCCTGGAGGTCCTTGTAGTTCTTCGCGTCCGCCTTGACCGGCGTGCTCAGCGCCTTGAGCTTGCCGACGATGTCGTCGACGGCCTTCTCCATGCCGCGCTTCATCAGCATCGGGTTGGTGCCGGAGACGACCGCCCGGAGCCCCTCGTTGAAGATGGCCTCGGCCAGCACGGTTGCGGTGGTGGTGCCGTCGCCGGCGACGTCGGAGGTCTTCGACGCGACCTCCTTGACCATCGCGGCGCCCATGTTCTCGTAGTGGTCGGGGAGCTGGATTTCCTTGGCCACGGTCACGCCGTCCTTGGTGACGGTCGGGCTGCCGAACGACTTCTGGATGATGACGTTACGGCCCTTCGGCCCGAGCGTGACCTTAACGGCCTTCGCGAGCTTGGTGATGCCCCGCTTCATGGCCTCGCGGGCTTCCTGGTCGAACGCGATCTGCTTGGCGCTCATTCTTCACCCTCGTCGGTTGGTGTTTCGTGTTCGGTGGTTTAGTGTTTCGGTCCGTCCCGGTTCGCCGTCCCGATCAGCCGATGACGCACATCACGTCGCCTTCGCGCATGAGGAGGATGTCGCCGTCGGCGGCGCGGTCCTTGAACTCGTCGCCGGCCCAGGAGGTGAACAGCACCTTGTCGCCGGCCTTCAGTTGCATCTCGGCGCGGGTGCCGTCGGGCTTCAGTTTGCCGGGACCAACCGCGACGACGGTCCCGCGCTGCGGCTTGTTCTTGGCGGCGTCGGGTAGGAGGATTCCGCCGGCCGTCTTCTCCTCGGCGGCTTCGCGACGAACGACGATGCGGTCGGCGATCGGTTTCAGGCCCATTGCAGGCTCCGAATGGGGCGTAATCTCCGGTAGACGCCGCGTGCTATGCAAGAAGCGTGCCCGGCGTCTGGCCGCGTGCGAAGTGCCGAATCGGACGTGAGTTGTGGCGACGATTGTGGAAGTGGGCGGGGGCGTTCCTGTCAGGATTGCGGGGAGGAAGTGGAAGGCGGCTGACGCTTTGGCAGGGATGGGAAGTCGCTCACGCGGTCGGAGTCGGGATGTCCGGGTCGATCCAATCGCGGGTAATGAAGCGCGGGGTGAGGCGGTCGAAGTCGCGGTCGGTCGTGAGGAGCGTGGCACCGGTGACCGCTGCGGTCGCCGCGATCCAGAGATCGTTCTTACCGAGTGATTGGCCCGTGCCTTCGCAAAACGCATCAATTGTGGCATACATCCGAATCAGGTCGGCATTGCCGATCATCACCGATTGGAAGTAGGCGAGTACGAACTCCACCTGATCGAGTTTCTGTTGGCCCCACGCCCACTGAATCGCAAGCGATCGGAGTTCGCCTGCGGTCGCGGCCGAAATGATCGGCCGGGGTTCTGCCGTGAGTGGTCGGTGGGTGCCACGCACTCGTTCCCAAACCGCGGATGCGCGGACGTAATGCACCAGAATATTGGTGTCGAGGAGGTAGAGTGGCGAGGACACTACGACAATCTCTTGAGTGCCTCGTTAATTTGTTCGTCGGTCTCGTCTCCCGGCCATTTACCTTCGACCATATCGGACAGCGTCTTTCCCTCTGGGATGGGCGCTGGTGGTCGTGAGAGGGCGAACAGCCGGCGCCGGGCCTCCTCGATTTCTGCGTCGGTGCGGTTCTTCAGGCTTTCCACCCACGCGAGTTCCCGTTTCAAGATGTCCGGAGCCTCCACCACGCGCGGCTCGAACTCGACCTCGCATCCCTCCGGCACGGATACAGGCCCCTTGGGCTTGAACACGCCGTTCTCGTAGATCGCGTGAATCGTTCCCATCGTGTTCCTTTCGGTCGGTGTGCCCGCTGAGTGAATCCTACTCGGGTCGGCTTCGCTTCCGCAACAGGCGCTTCACGACGCGGAACCAATCCGCCTCGATCCAATCGTCGCCGAGTGGCGAAACGCGATGGTGCGCCCAGCCCGCGAGTTCGAGTTCGCCGACCATCGCGTCGCCGCGAAGACCGTTGCTCGTGTGAACGATGACGGGACACGCAGGCGGGAACGTCGCGAGGTGCTTCGCCACGTCCAACCCGTCGCCGGGTTCGATGTCGTGGATTGGCACCAAGTCGTGATCGAGTGAGATGAGCGCGGCCGACGCGAGGTGCGCAGGCAACGCGACGATCATCTTGCGCGCGTCCGCCCAGGTGAGAAGTTCGACGCCGAGGCGATCGGTGACCGCCCAGAAGCGTTCGAGTCGCTCGGCGTCGTCTTCGAGCATCAGGATGGTGGGGGCGGTCACTGCTCGGAACCGGCAAGGGTGCAGTAAAAGGCCGAACCGTTCTCCCCCGGGTTCCAGCCGCCGGCGAGGGCGGCGCGGATCGTCGCCGCGATTCGCGCCGGTGTGGCCGTCGTACCGGGCGCTTGTATCCAGTTGTCTGGCCGCGGGTCTGCGGTTGCCAGGAGAACCTGACCCGTGGCCCCGGACCTTTGAATCGACACGACGAAAGAGCAGGCGAACGTGGCCTGCATATAGGTTGGCTTCCGACGGACCCGCCATCGGTACGCGACCCCGTCTACCACGATCCGGCGTGAGCCGGTCTTTCGGATCGCCATGACTACACCCGCTCGACAACCATCGCGACCGCGTTTCCGCCGCCGAGGCACAGCGACGCCAGCCCGTACCGCTTGCCGTGCCGCTTTAGCGCGTGAAGCAGCGTCACCAGCACCCGGGCGCCACTCGCGCCGATCGGGTGGCCCAGCGCCACCGCGCCGCCGTGGACATTCACTTTTGCCTCGTCGAGGTTGAGGCCCTTCCCGCACGCGAGCATCTGCGCCGCGAACGCCTCGTTCAGCTCCCACAAGTCGATGTCGGAGACCGCGAGCTTCGCCTTCTCCAACGCGGCCCTCACCGCGGGAATGGGGGCGATGAAGATGTCCTTCGGGTGAACACCGCTCATCGAGTAACTCAGGACGCGCGCCAGCGGTTTTGCGCCACTTTGTTCCACGAATCGCGACGATGCGACCACCACCGCCGCGCCGCCGTCGGAGAGCTGCGACGCGTTGCCCGCGGTTACCGTGCCATCGGAGCGGAACGCCGGGCGCAGCTTCGCCAGACCTTCGGCCGTCGTGTCGGGGCGGATGCCCTCGTCGCGCTCGACCGGCGGAACCGGCTTTTTGCCGCTCGCGGGGAACGTGACTGGAACGACTTCTTCTGCGAACGCTCCGCTGGCCCACGCGGCCGCGGCGCGCTGGTGACTTTGCGCCGCGAACCGATCCTGCTCCGCCCGCGAGACCTCACACTTCACCGCGATGTGCTCCGCTGCCTCACCCATCGGCCAGTTCTCGAAGGGGCAGAACAGCCCGTCGTTGATGAGGGCATCGACGGCCGTCTGGTTGCCGTATTTGAAGCCCGTCCGCGCGCCCGGGAGCAAGAACGGGGCGCGGCTCATGCTTTCCATACCGCCCGCGACGATCAGATTCGCGTCGCCGGCGCGGATCGACTGTGCCGCCAGCATGACGGCCTTCAGCCCGGACCCGCAGACCATGTTCGTGGTGTGTGCCGGGACCGTGTCGGGCACCCCGGCGAGGAGGGCCGCTTGCCGGGCCGGCGCCTGACCGACCCCGGCCTGCACCACGTTGCCCATGATGACGTCTTCGACCCGCTCCGGCTTTACGTTCGCGCGTTTGAGAGCTTCCGCGATGGCGACCGCGCCGAGTTTCGGGGCCGACAGTTCGGACAGCCCGCCGAGAAACTTGCCGATCGGTGTTCGCACCGCGGACAGGATGAATGCGTCCATGTGACGACCTCAAGCGAGGCGGAGAGTGGCTACCCCATGATACGCACGAACGGGTCGGTGCTCACAGCCACCCCTGCCCTTCTTCGCGCAGGATGCGCTCCATCGCGTCGATCCACTTCGGGTGGTCGTTCAGGCAGGTGCCGCTCTTGAGGCGCTCGCCTCCAGCGTGCTCGAACACCTCGCGGCTCTCGTTGCCGATCTCGTCGAGCGTTTCGAGGCAGTCCGCGGTGAATCCCGGAAGCGCCACGTACACGCGCTTCACGCCCTTCTTCGCGAGATTCGTCAGCACGTCGTCCGTGTACGGCCTGAGCCACGCGCTGCGCCCGAACCGCGACTGATAGGTTTGCGTCCACTTCTCGCGCGGCCAGCCCAACCGCTTAATCAGCCCGGCCGTCGTGCGCACGACCTGCGTCGCGTAAGGGTCGCCGGCCTGCGCGTACTTTTGCGGGATGCCGTGGAAGCTGATGACGAAGTGTTCGGGTTCCCACGGGAGTTTGGCGAGGTCGTCGCGGATGGTCGCGGCCATCGCGTCGAGGTACGCGGGGTGGTCGTAATACGGCGGAACAACCCGCACCGCCGGCACGCGACGCAATTCCTTCAGCGCCGTGAACAGCGAATCGGTGGCGCTGGCGAAGGAGGTCGCGGAGTACTGCGGGAACATCGGCAGCGCGACGAGCTTTGTGACGCCGTTGTCGACCATCTCGCGGATTACGGCCCGCACCGGCGGATTGCCGACGATCATTCCGAACTTCACCGGCCTGTCGGGAAACCGCTCCTTCAGCAACTCGGTTTGCCGCTTCGTGTAGTGCAGGAGCGGCGAGCCGGTCTTCGGGTCCCAGATGCGAGCGTATTTGGCCGCGGACTCGGCCGGGCGCTTGCGGAGGATGAGCGCGTTCAGGATGAGCTTCCACTTCCACCCCTGGTTTTCGATCACCCGGGGGTCGGAGAGGAACTGGCGAAGATAGGGCTTGAGCGCGCCCGCGGTTGGGTTGTCCGGGGTGCCGAGCTGGATAAGGAGGAGGCCGGTCATCGTTTGGGTCGCACGTCGGAAGGTCGAAAGTCGTAAAGTCAGGATACCAACCGGAAGCGGCCACGAACGGCAACCGCGGCCCGGTGGTTCCGACTTTACGACTTTATGACGTTCCGACCTGTGACCCGCCGGGTTACTTCTTCTTGCAGTCCGGCCCTTCCTTGGCCGGCTGCTTCTCGGTGATGTGGGCGGTACCACCGGCGGCCTTCAGCGCGGTGGCGCGCTCCGCGTTGAGCTGGATGAAGCTCGACCACTGGCCCGGCACGTTGGGCTCGGAGTAGATGGCTTCGACCGGGCACTCCGGGACGCACGCTTCGCAGTCGATGCAGTCTTCCGGGTCGATGTAGAGCATCATCTCGTCCTGGTAGAAACACTCTACCGGGCAGACGACGCAGCAGTCGGTGTACTTACAGTCGTTACAGGGCGCGGCGACGACGTGGGCCATGAGAGGCGACCCCTTTCACATCGGGACGGGCGGTGCGTTTGGGTGAGTAATACCACACCGCGCGGCAACGTCAAGGTACTCGCTGACATAGGGTTGTCGCCAGGGGGCAGATTGTGTTTTCGCCGACGTCACGGCCGGCCCTTGGCCTTGAGCAGTTCCGCCTCCACCGTCAGCCGGTGCCGCGCCGCCGCGTTGAGCATCCGGGGTGTAACGACGCCCGTAACGATGCGGTGGTACTGTACGCGTTCGAACTCCTTGGCCATCACCACCAGTTCCTCGAGCCAGGGGACGAGCTCTTTCGGTTCCTTCGCCCACAGTTCTATCGCGGCGATTCGAATGTCGGTGAGGAGTTCGTACATTGCGGGCGGTTGAGGCAAATCGCCCGTGATACGCGTCACTTCGAGAATCTCCCGGAGTTCGAGCGTGCCCTGGTGGAGTCGCGCCTTGAGCACTTTCCGCAGTAAATCGTCGGCGGGGGTGACCGCGACAGCGGCTCCTCCGAGGAGCCGCGGGCAGAGCTTGCCGAACCGCTCCCACCGCTGCTCCGGATTCTTGTCGTTCGGGTCCGGCTCGGGCGGAACGAGCCGGGGGAACGCGCTCGGCGGGGATTTGATTGCCTTGTCGCGCCTCGCGGCGTTCGATTTCGGATCGGCGACCCACTCGTCGCCCGCGGCTTTCTCTTTTGCGGGCGACGGGGCGGGCTCCGGCGCGGGCTCCGGCGCGGGCGGTGGGGTTCCCGGTAATCGTGGTGCCGGCGAGGGCGCCGGCTGGGTCAGTCCGATCGCGGCACCGGTTCCGATCAACCCGACGCACATCACAACCGACGCGACCCATTTCCACGTCGTCTTTGTGGTCATCGCAAGAGCTCCTTCGGTGAGAGAGACGATCGCGGGCGGGGCGCCCGCGGTCAGAGACCGCGCATTCGGAATCAGGTGCGGCGGCGCGACGGCCGCCGGGATCAGCACGCCCGACGGGGCCATCCCGCGTCGCTCCAGGCGCTCGCGGAGCTTGGCGCGGGCGCGGCTCAGCCGTCCGGACACGGTCCCGACCGGCCAGCCGAGCGCCTTGGCCGCGTCGGCGTGCGAGAGCCCCTCCAGGTCGCACAACACGACCGGCAGGCGCTCGCGCTCGGAGAGGCGCGCGAGTTCCTCGTGGACGGCCGCGAGCGCTTCGGCGTCGGGCGGTTCGGTGTGCGGTACGGGGGTGGCGTCGAGTTGGTTCGGTTCGGTGGTGGGCGTGCGTGCGTTGCGCTCGCGGAGTTTGAGCGCGGCGTTCACCGCGACGCGGTAGAGCCACCCGCCGGCGCAGGGCGTTCGGACGTCGCAGGCCTTGCGAATGAGGGCGAGGAAGGTCGCCTGAAAGGCGTCTTCCGCGTCGGTGTCGGAGCGGAGCAGGCGTCGGCACGCGGCCCACACGGCGTCCGCGTGACGGCGGACGATCAACTCGAACGCCGCGGGGTCATTGGACACGACGAACCGGCGGAGCAGTTCCGCGTCCGATACGTGGTCGGTCGCGGGCGCGGCGGCGAGCAGTCGGAGGAGGAACCGGCGCGACATCGCGGGACCTGGAACGGGTAACGGTGACAGTCACCCATCCTGATCCGCGGGCCGAACCGCTTCATACACGAAAGTGGAAAATCGGTCGCGTCACTCCGCGTGCTTCGCCTTCCACAACTCTGCCTCGATCTTGAGCCGGAGTCGTGATGCGGCGGTCAGCTCGGACGGCGCTGCCGAGCCATTCAATACCCGGACGTGCGTAAACCGCTCGTGCTCCTTCGCGGCAATGAGCAGTTCTCCGAGCCACGGAACGAGTTCCTTCGGCTGCTTTGCCCACAATTCGGTCGCCGCCGACTGTATGTCCAACATGCACTCGCGATACCGATCGTTGTTTGGCCCTGGACCTCTTGACGCCCAGATGAGGCGTTGAAATATTTGGAATTCAAGTGCGCACTGGTGTAATCGTGCCTTAAGAAGTTTCCGAAGCGTGTCGTCGGTTGGCTCGATTTTTAGAGCGATCACCCCGTAGAGTCGCATACATAACGACTCGAAGGCTGCTTGTCGTTTCTCCGGGCCTTTCCGGTCCCCGATCGGCATGTCTGGGGGGATAATATCGGGGAACGCGCTCGGTGGAGTGGGGGCCGTGTCCTTGACTCTGAAATTCTCGGCGTTCGGGTCCGTGCCCGGCTTTGGGAGCCACGCCTCGTCGGTCGGCTTCTCCCGTGGCGGTGGCGCGAGAACCGGATTTGGGTTCGGGCCGCCTACACCAACGGCGCCGGCACAAAGGATCGCGGCCCCCACCCAACTCGTCGTTCGGAACACGGCGGGCACCTCGAAGCGCAGAATCGGTTCAGCCCTCGCCAGACTGAACCGATCGTAACGCGCCGCGGGCCGTCACAACATGCTGTACGGGTCGATGTCCACCTGGAACTCGACGCCGCTGGGCGGCTTGGCGACCGTCAGCACCGTGCGCAGTACGTCGTGGAGCACCGCGCTGCTCTCGGACTGGATCTGGAAATGGAACCGGTAGAAGTTGTTCAGCTTGAACACCGGGCACTCGGCCGGCCCGAGTAACCGCGGCGCTCCGGTGCTCGGTGCGGACCCGTTCGGCGAAGCCGCGGGCAGGCTCACGAACCCCGACGGCGCCGGGACGCGCTTCAGCGCCTCCTTGAACGCGCCGGCCAGCGTGTCGGCGAACGCGGCCGCGGCGTCTTCCTTTTCGCTGCGCACGATGAGACGCGCCATCCGCTCGAACGGCGGATAACCGTGCTGCTTGCGGTGGACCAGCTCCAGCTTCGCGAACTCGCCGTAGTTGTGGTGTGACGCGAGCGTGATGCACGGGTGATCGGGCGTGAACGTCTGCACGAGCACCTGCCCGCCCTTCTCCCCGCGCCCCGCCCGACCCGCAACCTGCGCGAGCAACTGGAACGTCCGCTCGGCGCTGCGGAAGTCCGGCAGGTGGAGCCCGACGTCCGCGTTCACGACGCCGACGAGCGTCACGTTCGGGAAGTCGAGTCCCTTCGCGATCATCTGCGTGCCGACGAGGATGTGAATCAGCCCATCGCGGAACGCATCGAGCACGCGCTGGTGACTGCCCGGCTTCGCCATCGTGTCCGAGTCCATTCGCTGGCACACGTGGCCGGGGAACTTCTCCTCGATCTCCGTTTGGAGCTTCTCCGTGCCCAGCCCCTGGTAGCGCATGGACGGCTGGGCGCACCCGGGACACTTCACGAACGGGGCGGTCTCGAAGCCACAGTAGTGGCAGACGAGCGCGTTCTTCGTGCGGTGGAACGTGAGCGCAAGGTCGCAGTGCGCGCACTGCGCGACGTGCCCGCACGCCTCGCAATGGACGTGCGTGCTGAACCCGCGGCGGTTGAGGAGCAGGATGATCTGCCCCTTCTCCTTGAGCGTCCGCCGCATCTCGCCTTCGAGCGTCGGCCCGATCGCGCCGTGCCGCCCGGCCGATTTCGGTTCGTGTCGGAGGTCGATCACCCGCACCGCGGGCATCGGTCGACTTTCCACGCGGTTGGGCATGTTCAAAACGGTGTAGTTGCCCTTTTCGGCGTTCGCCCAACTCTCCAGGCTCGGCGTCGCGGAACCCATCAGGATCGGAATGCCTTCGAGCCGCGCCCGCATCACTGCAACGTCACGCGCGTGGTACCGCGGGGTTGATTCCTGCTTGAAGCTGCTCTCGTGTTCCTCGTCGATGACGATGAGCCCGAGCTTCCGCGTCGGCGCGAACACGGCGCTGCGCGCGCCGACCACGACCTGAATGTGCCCCGTCGCGACGCGGCGCCAGTACCCGCCGCGCTCGGCGTCGGTGAGGTGGCTGTGCAGCACCGCGAGGTTCCCGCACCGTCCCTTGAACCGCGCGAGTGTCTGCGGGGTCAGCGAGATTTCCGGCACGAGCACGATGACTTCCTTGCCCTGCCGCACGACCTCCTCGATCGCACGCAGATACACTTCCGTCTTGCCGCTGCCGGTGACGCCGTGGAGCAGGAACGGGTGATACCCGCCGGTCGTGAGTGCCGCCTTGAGCGTCTCCCACGCGCGCGTCTGGTCGGCGTTGAGCGCGAGCTCCTTCATGGGTTTGGCCGGCGCATCCTCGGTTTCGGGGCCGGGCGCCGCCGCGTCCGTTTCGATGCGCTCGGAGAACTTCCGCACGAGGCCCTTCTTCACCAGCCCCGCGATGACACCGGCCGTACACTTCGCGAGCCGGGCGAGTTGAAGGATCTCAAGCGGCCGGTTCTCCTTCTTGAGCTTGTCGAGCGCCGCCTTCTGTTGCGGCGTGACAGTCGGCAACGGGTTGGGCAGCTTCTCTTTGGGGATCGGCTCGACGAACGACGCGACCCGCGTGCCGGCGTTATCACGGACGCCCGCGGGCACGACCGCGTGCAACACTTGGCCCCAGCCGCACAGGTAGTAGTCCGCCATCCACCGTGTGAGCTTCATGAGGTGGTCGTCGACGATGGCGTCGTCGTCGAGGACGCGCGTGATCGTCTTGATTTCGTAGCCGGAGGTGGGTTGAACGTCGGTGACGCGGACGCAGAACCCCGCGGTGGGCTTGCCCCCCTTGCCGAACGGTACCTCGACGCGCTTCCCGACGCCGATCTTGGCGGTGAGTTGATCGGGGACGGCGTAGGTGTACGCGTGGTCGAGCGGCCGGTCGAAGACGATGTCGGCGAAGAGAGTCGCGGGCGCCGGTTTGGGGATGACACGGTCGTCTTCGACTTCGAACAAGGTGTTGGGGGCCGTCATGGCCAGTCGCTCCGGGGCGTATGGCGTCGAAGTGTTCATGCGCCCAGTCTAGCGGACGGCGCGCGGTGGCAGCAAGCACGGTTGCCCAACCGGTAACATCGGCAAAGTGGGCGCGGTGAGATTACTTGCTGTTGTCGGAAGACTTCGCATCGAGTTGGAAGTACCAGCGGATGTGGTCGCGCCAGGAGTACCCGCGCCGGGCGGACGCGCGGTGCTCCTCTTCACTGATCTGCTCCTGACGCCGGATGTACAAGTCGAGTGGTTCGTGTCGAACCGTCATCGCGGTCGTTTCGTCGAGGACCGTTTCGACCGCTTCCATGTGCGCCTGGTAGAGTGCGAGCGGGTCAGCGACCTTCGGAAACGTGAGCAACCGCGTACTCGCGGGGCGATCCGAAATGTTGCTGTCGTGGGTTCGCTGGTTGAGGCTGTCCACGCGCCCGCCATCCGAGAAGAACGTCTGACACTCGAAATCGACCAGCATGGGCCAGTACGGGTACGTCTCGTCACCGCTGCGCGTTCGCGCCCAGCAGTTGAGAACGAGGTAGGTACCGCGGGTCGGAGCGCGGAAGATGCGATACGTCCCGTCGGCCTCTTCGAACGGCACCGGTGAGACGTCGCCGACGTGAACGAACCCCGCGGCGAGTACGTCGGCGGTGTACTTGCGCACGACGGGGTCGTCGAGACGCGGGGCGGCCTGTTCGGGTGCGAGGGCGGCGTATTGCTCTGCACGACGGTATGTTTCGGCCCGCGCCGCGCGCAGAAGGCCGTAAGTGCGGAACAAGTTATGGTACTCGTTCTGCGCAAAGGCGTAGAAACAGATGTACCAGAGGGTACCGAAGATGACGGCCAGACAGGCCGCCCACCCTTCGTGCGACACGGCCAAGTAGACGAGCAGCACCGTCATCCCCAAACCGGCCGCGAACGCGGCGCAGCGGACGAGCAACCCCCGCAGGCGCGGGCGCCCGAACGGCACATCGACGAGTCGGCGGATGAGCCGAGCAGAGGTCGATATTTCCGGCGGAAAGCGCGGTGCGTGTGCTAGCCGTGCGGCAACTTGGCGGGTCGCACAAAACTGGTCGAAGCCCGTGAGCAGTTCGGTCTCCCACGGGGTCGGCGCGCTCTGGATCGCGGACTCGGACACGCCCCCCCCCCCCCCCCCCCCC
>JAFKJJ010000133.1 GCA_017306025.1 Planctomycetota bacterium | reverse complement strand
GGGGCTGGAGCGGCACTGGAACGGGGCATTGCTGTCGTCGGTGGCCGATGTCTTGCGGTGGGCGGGAACGATGACGTGGCGGGGGTTGAGGCCGATCATCCGGGAGACGGCCACGGCGTACGAGCGGGGAGTGCGGTTGACCACGGCGGCGTTCCGCCCCATCGCCGAACGACTCGCCCGCTCACCCACCTTGCCCAAGTGGAGCGTCACCATCCAACCCAAGAAGTCGGGAGATTAACTCCCCGCACATGCCTAACAGCTTCCGCCCGGTGGCCGCGTCGAGGAAGCCGATCGCGAGGGCCACCGCGACCACCGCTTGTGGAAGCGACACCCCGTGCAGGTGCATCCACATCCCGACCGCCCCGCGGTGCCGGGCGTACGCCGTATCCAGTTCGCCGCCGAGCCGTTGCTTTTCCTCCTCGGTCAGCACCCAGTCCCACAACCGCACCGCGGGCGGCGCCCCCCTCACGCGCAGGTACGCCGTGTGCCAGCCTTCCTTGACATGGTCCGTGAGCGCCTCCCACTGTTCCGTCGTGAACTGAGTCGTCGCCGTCGCCATCGTCGTCCTCCGATTGAGCGTGTAAGGCGAGGCGATACTGAACACCGTTCCCGTTTGCGCGTAAAGGGGCAGGAACCGAACACACGGGCCACCACTCGACGCAAATGGTTCGAGTGCTTGTGGTTCGGCGCGTGAACTTTCCCAGATTTTTCTCGCCGCGGGCACCGGTGCCCCGTCCGCGGCGCCATTTCACGAGGTCGCGTCAGGGGACCGGAGTGCGACCGCCGGGCGGGGACAATCCGCTCGCCACCAGCCGTGCGCGCGGTGCGGTGTGGCGTGCGGGCGCGGCGGTGAAGACGGACGAGGAGATGCTGACCCCCAAGCAGGCGGTCGGCCTGTTGGGGATTACGGCGACCACCCTCTACGACTGGCTCGGCCAGTCGCGGCGGGGCCTGTTCGTCCTCCGCGGCCAGTCGGTGACGGTGGAGTTCTTCCAGACCGGAGCCAAGGGACAGGGGCGGATCCGGATCCCGGCGCGCGAGGTCGAGCGACTCAAGGAACTGATGCGCGTGCCGGTCGAGCCGGTCCGCACCCGCCGCCCGCCGGTTCGCCGGGACCGGTTCCCCGGTATCACCGTCCCGCTCGGGCGGCCGGATTGATCGGAACCGCAGTCCCGCCCGGCTGCACCGTTGATGCACCGGGCACGGTACCCGCGGTTCCTTCCTCGGAACTGGATCGCGCACAGGCAGGGGCGGAACCGAGCCGTTGCCGGACGCCACTGGGCGATCCACAAGCGGGACTCGGCCGTGCCTCACCTGCATTCGGCGTCGCGCAAACAGCCGCGGTGACGGATTGACGCTTTGACACTTACGCGCCTTGTCCACGGCGTTCGAGGGCGCACGTCGTCCTCAACACGGGGGTGGTCATGGACGACATCCAGGAATCGCCGGCGGTCCGGCGCATCATCGACAACCGCACCGCACTGCTCGATGAACTCAAATCCCGCCAGGCCATCCTCCGCGATTACGTGCGCGGGGTGGCCTTGCACTACTCCACCGGCCCCTACATTTACGGCCGACCGGGCACGGCGAAGACGCACACCGTACGCGACGTCCTCGACCGCCGACTCCGCGAGCCGTACCAGTACCGCTGCGGGCACCTCACGCCCGGCGGCCTGTTCGAACTGCTCGAGGAGTACTCGGAGTCGCTCATCCTCCTCGACGACCTCGCCGAGATCTTCAAGAGCGACGTCGCCTTACAGATCCTGCTCTCGGCCCTGGAGCAGCCCACCACTCCCGATCGCACTCGGGTGGTGTAACACCAGCGACAGGGCAAGAAGAAACAGATCGCCTTCCGCGGCGGGATTATCTGCATCGGCAACCGGGAGCTCCACAACGGTGACCTGCTCGCCGCGTTCAAGAGCCGGGCCAACGTCCTCAACTACTCCCCCTCCGGCGAACAGATCGGCGCCCATCTGCTCGCGGCGGCCGAACTCGGCTGGCCGCTCGGCGCGGAGAAGCCGGCCATTCCGCCGGACGGGACCAAGCAACTGGCTCGACACGTCATCGGCGAGATGGCCCGGCTCGGCGCGCGGTTCGACCTCTGCCTGTATTTCGCGAAGGGGATCCCCAACTACCTCCAGTGGTGCGATGACCAAACGGAGAGCCACTGGAAGGACCTCGTCACCGCGACCATCGCGGAACACCTCGTCGAGATGCGCCACAAGGACGAGCAGTTGTCGCGCGACCAGAAGAAGGCAAGCGAGGTGGCGATCGTCCGCGACCTGCTGAAGCTCTACCCCGACTCCAGAGAGGAGCAACTGAAAGAGTGGACCCGGCAGACGCACAAGTCCTCGCGGGCCTTCTACCGACGGCTCGAAGAAGCCACGTGACAGTCGCCGCAAAGTGTCAAAGTGTCAATCCGTCACGGCCGGAACGACCGAACAGCGAATCGGCGCGTGCCGACGAAGTGTAAGGTCGGAGGAGCCGACGTTCTTGCTGGGGGGGCGTGATCCGAGTGCTGATGTCCTTCGTCGAGGAGTACGCCAACTGGATCGCCTACCACCACGTCATCGACCCGAAGACTGGAACTACCAACTGCCTCCGGCTGGAACGAGTACAACGGCCCGAGTGTGCTGGCCGGGGCCGCCCGCCGGTTCTCTTGGGTGGCGACGCCGATGCCCGGCTCGCCGTGTTCTGATCACAGCCGGCCCGTCGTCCTTCGGAAGGTGCGCGCCGGTGTCAGGCGTTCCCGGCCGGTGCCTTGACCCCGATGGCGTTCCAGAGGGGTTCCCGGTAGTGCTGCCCCCACTCGCGCCCGTAGTGGTCGAACGCCACCTTCGGCGTGTCCCCGATCAGTTCCGCCAGCGTCTCCACCGAGCACCCCGCGCCCCCGTTCCAGTACCCGCTGAGCATCCGGTGCGCGAACGTGTGCCGACACGAGTAGCACGAGTACCGCTTCCGCACCGGATCCTGGTCCCACCCCAGCTTCTTCCGCAGCGCGCAGAACCGGACCACCCCGTGGACCTTGCTCCACGCCTTACCCGTGACCGTCCGGAACAGCGGCTTCCCCGACCCCTTCGGGGCCGTCTCCAAGAGCCGCCGGGTCAGCTCGGCCACCTCGGGGCGGACCGGGATCTTGCGGGTCTTGCCGGTCTTCGACGCGTACACCCGCCACAGCATCCCCCGCGGCGACTCCTCCACGTCCTCGGTCTTCAGCCGCGCCAATTCGCAGAACGGGCGCAGCCCGGTGTGGATCGCCGCGAACAGGAAGTCCCGGAACGGCGGGTCCGCCGCTTTCAACAGCGCCTCCTCGTCCTCCTTCGAGAGCGAGTGTAGCCGGGGCTTGGAGGCGGGCTTCTTGAGCCCCTTGAGCGGGCTGGGGACGTCGTGGTTGTCCTGGCAGTAGTTGAACGCCGCGATCACGATGGCCAGCACCGACCGCTCGGTGGCCGGCGACTTCCACCCCGTGTGCGACTCCACCCACGTGCGGATGTGGGTCTTCTTCAACTGCGCGACCGGCAGCGCCCCGCAGAACTTGCACAGGTCGTTGAGGTGGGACGTCGCGGTCGCCCGGTGGTCGGCGCTGATGGTCCGGTTGGCCACCCCGCGGTCGCAGTACTGGATGTACTCCGAGCACACCCGGGCCACCAGCCACTCGCCGCCGGCCGTCGGCGCAGCGGGGAGTTCGCCCTGCTCGACGAGCTTGACCCGCGCGAGGGCCAGCCGAGCCTGCTCCTTGTTGTCCTTGCCGCGGATGCGGGCACCCTCCTCGTCGAGCAGAGGGATCCGCTTATTGGTGCCGGGGAGCGTGTAGTACCAGCAGTCGGTCTGCCGCCAGTGCCACGCCGAACCGTGGGACTGGCGCCGCGTCTTGGGTCGACCCGATCGCCGGCCGCGCTTGGGCGGGTCAGCCATGACAGGCGTTTCCGGTTTGACCGGGTGTGATGGGGTGGGGACAATGCGCCCGGCTCGCGCGGACCGACCGGGCGAGGAAGTGCTGCCGGCCGGGGGCGATTGCGGGTCAGTCCGTTTGGGGGTCTTGGCCATGAGCTTTCTCCGATCGTCGCTGCCCTACAGGGGCAGGGAATTCGGGCTTCAATTGCTACACAGAATAGCTACACAGGGAGTACGGTCAGCGTCCCTGTTGCTCGCGATATGTCTTAATTCTACTGCGCAATCGGCCGAGCCCGCGAGAGCGCCGAACGTCGTAATCATCTTCGCCGACGACCTGGGGTACGGCGACCTCGGGTGCTACGGGCACCCGACCGTCCGCACCCCGAACCTCGACAAGATGGCCGCCGAGGGGATGAAGTTCACCAGCTTCTACTCGGCCGCGGAGGTCTGCACGCCCAGCCGTGCGGCCCTCCTCACCGGCCGGCTGCCGCTCCGCACCGGCATGTGTTCCGATACCCAGCGCGTGCTGTTCCCCGACTCGGTCGGCGGGCTGCAAACGACCGAGGTCACGCTCGCCAAGGCGCTCAAGGCGAAGGGCTACGCCACCGCGTGCGTCGGCAAGTGGCACCTCGGCCACCGGCCGGAGTACCTGCCGACGAGGCACGGGTTCGACTCGTACTTCGGCATCCCCTACTCGAACGACATGGACCGCGTCCCGACGAAGGGGCCGAAGGGGCGCGCCGCGACCTTCGACCCGAAGTCCGAGTACTGGAACGTGCCGCTCGTCCGCGGCGACAAGGTCGTCGAGCGCCCGGCCGACCAGAACACGCTCACGAAGCGCTACACCGAGGAGGGGGTGAAGTTCATCAGGGAGAACAAATCGAAACCCTTCTTCCTGTACCTGGCCCACACGATGGTTCACGTGCCGCTGTTCGCGTCGAAGGACTTCGCCGGCAAGAGCCCGCGCGGGATCTACGGCGACGCGGTGGAGGAGGTCGACTGGAGCGCGGGCGAGGTGCTCCGGGCGCTCCGCGAGGAGAAACTCGACGCGAACACGCTCGTGTTCTTCACCAGCGACAACGGCCCGTGGCTGCAGTTCGGCGAGCACGGCGGCTCGGCCGGGCCGCTGCGGGACGGGAAGGGGAGCACCTGGGAGGGCGGGATGCGCGAGCCCGGCATCGCGTGGTGGCCGGGGACGGTTCCCGCGGGCGTCACGACACAGGAAATGGCGTCCACAATGGACCTGTACGTCACCGCGGTCAGGCTCGCCGGCGGCGCGGTCCCCGACGACCGGCCGATCGACGGCCACGACATCACGCCGCTCCTGACCGGGAAGGGAAAGTCGCCGCGGGACACGATGTACTTCTACCGCGGGACGAAGCTGTTCGCGGTGCGGCACGGGCCGTGGAAGGCGCACTTCATCACGCAGCCGGCCTACGGCAAGGACGGCCCGACCGAACACGACCCGCCGTTGCTCTACCACCTCGGCCGCGACCCCGGCGAGAAGACCGACGTGGCGCGCGACAACCCGGAGGTGGTCAAGCGACTGAAGGAAATCGCCGCGACGCACCGCGCCGGAATGAAGCCGGGCGAACTCCAACTGGAGAAGCGCGTGCCCGAGAAGAAGTGACGGCGCGATGGCGCGAGCGCCGTTCCGGTCAACGGATTTCGAGCGTCACGGGTCGCGGCGCCGACGGCGGGTCCGGGGGGGGGCCGTCGGACCGCGGGCTTCTTGTCGAGGGCGCCCCACCGGGCGAATCGCTCACTTCCCCGGCCAGTCGAGCCACAGGCTCTCGGCCTCGCGGTGGGCGGCCTGCCAGGTCGCCCACGCCTCCGCGGGTACGGTCGGCGTGTCGAGCATCGCCAGGAGCGCGTCGAGCGCCCGGGTCCGCGCCGCGGCGAACGCCCGAGACCGAGCACAGACCCGGTCGAACGGCTCCGACCCCACCGGCTCCGCGGGCGCGTACTTCAGAACCGCTCCGGCGGCCGCCCTGAGCGGCCGGAGCTTCTTCTTCACGTCCTCCACGCGCTCCGCGGGGCGCTTCGTCCGCTGCGCCAACTCGACCGCCTCCAGTTCCGTTTTCCGGATCGCGTCCGGGGCCAGTTCGGCCAGCCGCGGGAGCACCTGTGTTCGGTACGCGACCTCCGCGTCGCGAACCCTCTGCCGCCGCTCCACGCTCTCGCGGGCCTCCTGATCGCCGGAGAGCCGCTGCCGGAGCCGCTGCCACCCGGCCATCCCCTTCGCGTCCATCGCGCCCGCCAGTCCGGCGACACAGAGGACCGGCAACAGCGTCAGGAGCAGCCACGCGCCCAGCCGCCGCCGCCGGTCGCCGAACCGGGCCACGTTCAGCAACCCGGCCACCAGGAACCCGGCCGCGCCGCCCCCCAGGTGCCCCTCCCAACTGACGTTCGGCAAGAAGCTCCCGCCGGCGTTCAGGACGAACACCACGAACAGCCGCCGGAACCAGTCGTTGGCCAGATCGGGCGGCAGGTGCCGGCGGAACGCGAACAGCCACGCGAACAGCGACATCTGGATGCCCCAGATCGCGCCCGACGCGCCGGCCAGGATCGTGTCCGGGCGCAGCGCCATCGCCAGCGCGCTGCCGGCCAGCCCGGAGACGAGGTAAATCAGCAGCAGCCGGGCGCGGCCCCAGAGCAGCTCCGCGAGGGGACCCATCATCGCCAGCGCGAGCATGTTGACGACGAGGTGCAGCGCGCCGATGTGGACGAAACAGCACGTCAGCAGCCGCCACCACTCGCCGTTGAGCAGGTCGGCACCGTGGACCGCGCCGAACCGGTGCAGCACCTCGTGGTGCCCTTCGCTCAAGGCCCGCGACGGCGTCAGGCCCCACCGGATGCTGTACACCGCGCAGACGAAGAACCACAGGACGTTCGCCATGAGCAGCGCGGGCACCACGATCGGCGGGTTGAGAACGAGTTCCTCGCCGTCCGCCCTTCCGGCCGCTCCGGCCGCGTCGTCCGTCCCTTTCGTCGTGAGGGCGTCCCCGGTCTGCACCACGGCCGGGCCGGCCGCCGCGGGGCGCTTCAGCCGTTCCAGCGCCGCGGGGTCGGTCGCGGCGGCCTTGCCCTCGGGCGTGAGGGCGTACCCTTGCCCCGCCCCGCGCACCCACTCCGCGACCCGCACCAGCCCGGCGAGGCGCAACTCGGCGAGCGGCTCGTCGAGGAGGTCGCGCGCGACGCGGGCTTCGGCCGCGTACTTCGAGGGGAACCACGGGCCGTCGGCCCGTGCGACGGCGAGCAACACGGAGCCGGGCGTCGGGGTCGGATCGGGCTCGGCTTCGGGCGCGGGGGGCGGCGCCGACGACATCGCGTCGCCGAGCGAATCGACCCGCAGCGGCAACGGGGTCTGGTCGTCGGTCGCGGGCGCGTCAACCTCGTGTCCCGGTTCCATAACCGGCATTATGGATGTTCGCCGGCGCACTGTCGATGCGGTCGTATCGGTTTTCCAGGTTGGCGTTTCGCGTTCGGCGCTTTGCGTTTAGGATGCGGGATTTTGCTACCGGGAGCGACCCTCCGACCGGAGCACGAAGGGCCGATCGTCGGGCGCCAAATCAGGGGACGCGGCCAACTCGCGCTCTTGCGCCAACATTTCACAAACGAGCCCGTTCAGTTCGTTGACAGCAATGGTGCGCGGATGATACCGTGAATCTCGCGGGTTCTCGCACCCTCAAAAACTTGGCGCCACCGCCGCGGGCGGCCGGCGGCCGGGTCCTCGTTCGCCCCCCCGCGGCCGACTCGGAGAGTCGGGGCCGCGGCCCGGACGGGAGTCACGAACACGTCCCGCACGGTTTTCCGCTTACCTGGAGTCGGTTCTTACCCCGACCGGAGCGACTCATGCCAGTTCAGAAAGGCGTTTGGGGCCTCGACATCGGCCAGTCGGCCCTCAAGGCGCTGCGGCTCGAAATGATCGACGGCAAGCCGACCGCCACCGCGTTCGATTACGTCGAGCACGCCAAGATCCTCTCCCAGCCCGACGCCGACCCGGACACGCTCATCCGCGAGGCGCTGGACAAGTTCCTCTCCCGCAACGACGTCAAGAACGACGAGATCGCCATCGGCATCGCCGGACAGTCCGGCCTGGCGCGGTTCGTCAAGCTGCCGCCGGTCGAGGAAAAGAAGATCGCCGAGATCGTCAAGTTCGAGGCCAAGCAACAGATCCCCTTCCCGCTCGACGAAGTGGTATGGGACTTTCAGAAGATCGCCGGCGGCGGCGCCGTCGACGGCTTCGCCCTCGAAACCGAGATCGGCCTGTTCGCCATGAAGCGGGACGTGATCTCCCGCTACCTCGGCTACTTCAGCGGCACCAAGGCCGAGGTCCACCTCGTCCAGATGTCG
The DNA here is from genome assembly GCA_017306025.1 of Planctomycetota bacterium. GTDB lineage: Bacteria > Planctomycetota > Planctomycetia > Gemmatales > Gemmataceae > Gemmata. The sequence continues at coordinate 3,846 of JAFKJJ010000133.1, read as the reverse complement.
CCGCTGGCGCTGGTCAACTTCGCCACCTTCGAGCTGCTCCGCCTCAACGAGCCGCCGAAGGTCGACGAGAACGGCAACCCGATCGAGGAAGAGGACCCCAACCCGACCCCGCGGGGCAAGAAGCGCTGCACGGTCGTGATGGACGTCGGCACCGACGCCTCCAACCTCATCATCACCGACGGCGGGAAGATCATCTGGCAGCGCCCGATCCCCCTGGGCGGCAACAACTTCACCCGCGCGCTGACGAAGGAGCTCAAGCTCACCTTCGCCAAGGCCGAGCACCTCAAGCGGAACGCGGCCAAGAGCCCCGACATGGCCAGCATCCTGCGGGCCATCAAGCCGGTGCTCACCGACTTCGTCGGCGAGGTGCAGCGGTCGCTCGGCTACTTCACCAACACCCACCGCGACGCGCACGTCGCCCACCTGGTCGGCCTGGGCAGCGCGTTCAAGCTGCCCGGCCTCCAGAAGTACCTGGCCGACAAGCTGTCGCTGGAGGTGAAGAAGCCGAACAAGTTCGAGAAGGTCGCGGGCGACACCGTGCTCAACGACCCGCTGTTCCAGGAGAACCTGCTGACGTTCCCGGTCGCCTACGGCCTGGCGCTGCAGGGGCTGGGCCAGGCCCGGCTGTCCACTAACCTGCTGCCCAAGGAGATCATCCAGGACCGGCTGATCCGGGCCAAGAAGCCCCACGCGGCCGGGGCCGCGGCCCTGCTCCTGGTCGGGCTGGGCGGGCTGGCGATGGGGTTCGCCAGCCCCTACGCGGCCATCACCAACCAGAACATCGACAAGGGCATCGAGTCCACCAAGGGCGCGATCAGCGCCTTCGACAAGCAGAACTCCGAGTTCAACGCCAAGTTGCAGCAGTCGAAGGAGGAGCAGCAGCGGGTCAAGACGATCATCGCCGGCCAGGAGGAGCGGCTGAACTGGCCGCGGTTCGTCGAGGTGTTCACCGCGACGCTGCCCCGGCCCGGGGCCGGCGGCAACCTGGACCTCAAGAAGAGCGACCCGCCGACCAACAGCACCATCGCGCCGTTCAGCCAGGTCGAGCTGTGGATGGGCGAGGGGCAGGCCGGACAGGCGGCGCTGGACTGGTTCAACCGCCGCATGCAGGTGGGCGTGCCGATCGAGCAGGCGATGGCCGACGCCCGGTCCGACCACCCGAAGGCGCTGGCGATGGTGAACGTCGAGACGGTCCACACGCGGTACGTCACCAACATCAACGACTTCCTCCAGGCGGCCGACAAGCAGGTGCAAGACAAGTTCAGCTACGCCATCGCCCAGTGGATGAAGGACGACGAGCGGGAGCCGGACCCGGCCGTTCCCGACGGGTCGCGGTTCAAGCCCAAGGGGCCGGCCGAGGGCGGGTGGGTGATCGAGAGCCGCGGGTACACCGACCACGACAAGGGGCGCACGTTCGTCAACCAGGCGCTGCTCCGCAACCTCCAGCGCACCGACACGTTCGCCGAGAAGGACAAGGGCGACCAGAAGGTCGGGAAGTACATCGTCGGGGTGCAGGACCCGGTGAAGGGGAAGATCAGCCACGCGTTCGTCTATAACGTGTTCCCCGCGATCCCCGACCCGGTGCCCAACCAGTTCTTCTACATCCGCGGGTCGTACCTGGACGGGCTGCTCGGCGGCGGAACCGGCCCGGGCGGCGGGTTCGGGATCGACGACAAATCGGGGCCGGGGCTGCCCCCGGGCCGCGGGGGCTCGCCGGACGCCGGCGGAATGGGACCGGGCGGAATGGGACCGGGCGGGGCCGGCGCGCCGGCCGCGGCCATCGCCCCGCCGTGGGTCGGCCTGGGCAGCACGAGCAACACGGGCGGCGCGGGCAACACCACGGTACAGCCCGGCGGCGCCGCCCCCCCGCCCAAGTCGGGAAAGGACGAGAGCGGCAGGCGGCGGCACGAGTTCGTGGTCATGGTGGTGTGGCGCGAGCCGACCCCGTCCACGGCACCCGCCGCCGCGCCCGCCCCGTGACCGCGCCCGACGGCCGAACCGAATCAACCCCGTTGCGCCGCCCCGACGCGGGCGGCCTTCCCAGACATAACCACCGCCGGATTCCCCGACCATGAAGAAAAACAATCCCCTCCAGAAGCACCACTTCTGGGTCCTGTTCGGACTGGCCCCGCTGCTCACGCTGCTCGGCGTTTCGTGCATCAACTCGAGCGTCGGCGGCAAGATCGAGCAGCGCGAGAAGGAGATCGACGACGCGAACAAGGCCATCGGCGGCAAGCAGAACCCCAAGCCGAAGGCGCTGATCGACGAGGCGAGCAAGATCTACGAGAAGGTGAGCAACAAGCAGGGCGACCTGCACAAGGTCAACTGGGAGCGGCAGAAGCACCTGTACGTGTGGCCGACCTCGTCGCCGCTCTTGCGCCGGTTCAACGACTCGAACCTGAAGTTCGGCGACCCGCTGCCGACCAACGAGGGGGAGTTCGACGAGTTCCGCAAGCGCGAGGTGTACATCTACGAGTTCTCCACGCTCCGCAAGGACGGCTCCGGCGGCCCCGGCTCCGGGATGGCCGACCGCGTCGCCCCGACCCAGTTCCGCGGCGGCTGGGAGTCGGTCCTCCGACACGTCAACGACTTCGGCCAGAACCAGCTCACCAAGGACCAGGTGTGGCTCATCATGGAGGACGTTTGGGTCCAGCGGTCGCTGCTGGACGCGGTCCGGTCGCTCAACGCGGACATGTCCGCGTTCCGCCGGGCCAAGGTCGAGAAGGACGGCTCGGTGGTCGTCGACCCGACCTACGACGACGCGGGGAACAAGCTCGCCTTCGACCGCGAGGGCAAGCCGGTCTACGACCGGCGCACCGGGCGCCGGGCCGTGCTCCCGACCCCGGACGAGGAGAAGCGCAAGGCGGTGTTCCGCAACCGGACCTGGTCGGTCGAACTGGAGCTGGTGCGCGAGGGCGGCTCCCAGCGGCTGGTCGGGACGCTCACCAACCAGTCCGAGCGGCTGCAGCTCATGGGGGTGGGAAACGTGATGGCGCTGAACGTGTGGTTCTCGAAGGACCCGGCGGCGGCGCCCATGGTGTTCAAGATCGGCGGCGAGTTCCTGCCGGGCAAGGGCGCGATCAAGCGCGACAAGGACGGCAAGGAGGTCCCGGCCAACGTGCTGTCCGTCGTCCCGATCGACGACCACATCGTGCCCCCGGCGACGAGCGCCGAGGAGATCGTCCGCGTCGAGCAGGTGTTCGACATCCGCACGGTCCCGGTCAAGCGGATCGAGGCGCTGGCGCTGGGCTTCCTCGACAGCCGCAACGCGGGCAAGCCGCTGGTCGGCCCCAAGTCGCCGCCGTTCGCCCCGGACCCGGTGGCCGCCGACCCCGCGGCCGGAGCGGGCGCGGGACCCGGCGGCCCGATGGGCATGGGGGGGCTCCCCCCCGCTCCGATGGGCGGGATCGGGCCGATCGACATGGGACCCGGCGGACCCGGCGGACCCAACGCCGGGAACACGACCAAGGGGCAGCTCTGGGGCGGCGGGCCGATCCGGGCCGTCGTCGACGCGAACAAGAAGCGCTACCTGGAGGTGACCGATCAGGTCCGGCGGCTGCCGGTCGGGGTCGTGGTCGTGGTCGACCAGTCGTACATCGAGGACATGTTGCTCGCGTTCGCCAACTCCCCCTTGCGGTTCCAGATCACGCAGGTGGCCTGGACGCGGTTCCGCGGCACCCTCGCGGGCATCGGGCAGGCCGCGGGAAGCAGCGGCCCCGGCGGCGGTATCGATTTCGGCGCGGGGACCGTCAACTTCGGCGGCTCCGGCGACCCGGACGCAAAACCGGGCGGATTCCGCCCGGGTCCCATCGGCCCCGGCCCCATCGGGCCGATGGGACCGATGGG
>JAFKJJ010000522.1 GCA_017306025.1 Planctomycetota bacterium | reverse complement strand
GGGTACTCACGGTCCTGGCCTCCTGTCGTCAACAGGGGCGCAGCGTCCTCGCGTTCTTCACCGACGCCATTCTCGCAGCCCGGAACGGCATGCCTGCTCCCTCACTCATCAAGGCCCCACTCGCAACCCCGTGAACGGTTACCACGGCGTGAATCGCCCCATAACAGCGAACAAGAATACGCTCATCGCCGTCGCCACGTAGACCATCAGCCAGAAGGTCACGCGGTCGCTCTCGGTCGGGTGCTGCACGGCCGGTACCCTTGGGCAAGAGAAATGTCGGCGCACTATTCCCCGATCCGACACGCCGGGTCAAGTGCAGTGCTGGGGGCGGTGCGATCGGAAAACGTCCACGGGAAGATGAGCGGAGGCAAAAGACAGAGGGCACCCGATTTCGGGTGCCCTCTGCTCGAGTTCATTTACGGCATTCATTTGCTGTTCTTCTGCACGAATTCACGGAACGCCCGGTTCAGCGGGTCGGAGTTGTTCACGAACTGGACGATGATCGTGATGTGGTTGCGGTCCTTGCACTTCAGTAACTCGACCGGGCTCTCCGCCTTCTTCAGCGCCGCGTGCATGTTCGACGCCATCTCGTCCAGCCGCGGGAAATCGTTGTCGGCGTACGCGATCAGGAACGGCGGGTGCTTGCCGTTCGCGTGCGTCAGCGGCGACGCCAGCTTGCACACCTTCTCGTCCTTGCCGAACGGCGTTTCGAACACCCGTTCCGTGTTCACGATCTGATAGACCCCGCTGAACGCCGCGACGCCTTTCACCTCGGCCGGCGAGTGCTTCTCCGCCTTGAGGTACTGCGGGTCGGTGACCAGGAGCGACACGAGGTGTCCCCCGGCCGAGTGGCCGCACAGGAAGAGCAGTTCCTTCTTGCCGCCGTACCGGCCGATGTTCTCGCACGTCCAGGCGAACGCTTTCGCGACGTCCTCGACGTGTGCCGGGTGCTGGACCGCGGGCGACAGCCGGTAGTTGCAGACCACGCACCCGATTCCGTCGGCCGCCAGCGATTGGCCGAGCGCGGCGTACAAGTTCTTGTTGCCGCTCTTCCAACTCCCGCCGTGGACGAACAGGACGACCGGGAAGTCCTTCTTCCCCTTCGGCGTGTACACGTCGAGCAGGTGTCGCTCTTTGTCCGCGTCTTTATCGGTACGGTAGGCGATATTCGCATGTCGCTCGAACGAATCTTCCGCTGGCGGCGCGCCGACGCCCAGTGCCGCCAGCACCAACATGACATCCATCGGCGATACCTCTTGGAGAGGCAGATTCGATTCCCAATTGTATTGCACAGAATCTCCTGACGGGCGCGAAAAACCCCAGGAGATTAGAGAGCCCAAGGGGATAAGCGGTGCAGCTCAACCGCCCAGAACTTGCGCGTACACATCCGGGTTGAACCCGACCACGAGCGTGCGCCCGATGCGGGCCGTCGGTGCCCGCAGGTTACCGGTCGGACCCATCAGCCGCGCGAGCAGGGTGGCGTCGTCGGGGCGGTCGTTCTTCAGGTCGAACGTCTCGACCTTCTTTCCGCGCGTCGCGACGAGTGCATCGACCCCGTCGAGCAACTTGAGGGCTTCACCTTCGCCGTAACGGGTCTTGGTCGCGTCTACGATCTCGGTCACGGTCACGGACTCCTGCCCAAGGAACCCCTGGGCCTTCTGGCAGGTCGTTCAGGCACGGCGGTGATACAACCAGTCGATTCGCTTCGGCACGGAAACCTCCGAGGAAGTCGGAAAGCCCGCGAACGTTCGCGGGCTTTCGTAGGAACCGTTTCGGTGGGCCACTTCTTAACCTGTGGCGCGGAGGGCTCACGGCGCCGCCGCATGTGCTCCGGGATGAACTGCCCAGGAACCGCGTCCGCGGGGTTGAACCAGCCCTGGGCTGTT
>JAFKJJ010000521.1:1681-3576 GCA_017306025.1 Planctomycetota bacterium | reverse complement strand
CGAATTCCTCATCAATGCCCATCTCATGGCGAAGGGAAGACGGAAGCGCCGTCTTCCCTTCGTCATGAGATGGGCATTCCTGGTCAGGGCTAGGGGGCGGGCAGCACCGGTTCGGGCGCGCCCGGCGCGGCGAGCGGGTTGCTCCCGACGGCCACGTAGAGGCGGAACTGTGCGACGTTGAAGTCGATCACCGCTCGCACCAGTTCCCGCCGGGCGTCGAGGAGCTGTTGGAAGCTGTCGAGCGCCTCGATCGGGCGCCCCTGGCCCAGCGCGATCCGCTCCTTCTCCAGCTTGAAGCCCTCTTCGGCGACGGCCACCGAGGACTTCGAGACCTCGATCTGCCGGGCGGCGGCGCGGGCGTCGGCCAGCGCCTCGTGGACCTCGCGGCGTACCCGGTTGAGGTCGAGGTCGAAGGCGGCCAGGGCCTCCCCGAACCGCGCGTCGGCCCGGCGCACCAGCGCGCGGTTGCCGAAGCCCAGGTTCTGCACGTTCCACACCGCGAACACGTCGAAGTCCGTCCGCCCCTTCATCGGCCCGAACCGCGAGTCCACCAGGTTGCTCCCGCCGCCGAACAGGCCGCCGCTGTACCCGACCGACAGGAGCGGGACGAACGGCCGCACCTGCTCCTGGCGGACGCGGGTGCGGGCCTCCTGGATCTCGGCCGAGCGCGCGAACAGCTCCGGCCGGGCGCGGACGGCCTCGGCCACGAGCGCGTCGGCCCCCGCCTCCTCCGGGATCAACCGCACGGGCAGGACGGCCCCGCCCGGCGTGCGGAGTCGGACGGACGGGTCGAGGTTGAGCAACTCCGACAGCCGTGCCGTTGTGACCCCGACCTCTTCCTCGGTCCGGCGGAGGTCCTGACGGAGCAGCTCGGCGCGGGCCGCGGCCCGGTCGGCGTCGCCCTGGCGCCCTTGCCCCTTCTGGGCGAACACGCGGGTGACGCGGACCAGTTCGCCGATGTCGACTTCCCCCTGGCGCGTGATCTCCAGCCGGGATTCCGCCCCGACCAGTTCCAGGTACGCGACCGTCACTCGCAGCAGCATGTCGTTCTGGACGGCCTGCGCGTCGGACCGGCGCGCCGTCACGCGCTGCCGGGCGGCGAGCGGCTCGTAAAACGCGTCACCCAGATGGGCGAACAGCCGCACGCCGGGGAACGCCACGCTCTCGGCCGCCAGCGTTCGGGCACCAAAGCCGAGGTACAGGCTCTGACTGTTCACCTTTCGGATGCCGCCGAACGACGCCTGGAGGGTGCCGGTGTGCTGGTGGAAGTTGCCGCCGATGTTGACGCTCGGCAACAGCAGCGACCGCGCGCCCAGGAGCTCCGCCAGGGCTTCCCGGATCTGCTCACGGGCCAGGTTGATCGTCGGGTTGTCCACCCCGGCCAGCCGGAGCGCGACCCCGAGGTCGATGGTCTCGGCGTCGGCGGGCGGCGCGGGCACCGGGGCGCCGGGGCCGGTCGGCAACTCTTTCGTCTTCGGGTCGGCGGCCGTGCCCGCCGTCCGGGTCAGGACCGCCCCGGCGGGCTTCTCGGTCGCCTCCGCCGTTCGGGTCGGGACCGTGTTGCGGTCCGAAGTCTCGGTTCCGCCGGCCGCCCGGACCGGGGCCGTTGCCGCGCCCGTGCCCGGCAAGAGGGGACCGTGGGCCGCGTAGTAGGCCGCCGCTCCTGCGGCGGCCGGCCGGGCCGGCGGGGAGAGGAGGGGGCCGTGTGCCCCGTAGTAGGTCTCGGGGCCGGCCGCGACGGCCGGAGGGACCGACGCCGGTAGGGGGTACTGCGCGACCCGCGGGAGCCCCGGATACACGGCCGCCTCCGCCACCGTGCGCGGGGGCGAGGCCGTCTGCCGAAGGCCCGACGGCGCGGGGGCCTCCGGCCGGGGCGGGCCGTCCGGCGCTTCAAA
>JAFKJJ010000521.1:0-1668 GCA_017306025.1 Planctomycetota bacterium | reverse complement strand
CAACCGGCTCCCAGGGTCGCGAGCGCGCCGCAGGTGAAGCCCACCGCCCAGCGCCGTGCGCGTCGTGTCCAGTGCATCGAACGGCTCATCCCGAATGTCCTCTTCCGGAGTCGTGCGGCGCGGGTGCGGGGGTCACGGCTTCACCGGCAGCGGCGAGTTCAGGATCTTGGGGATCGGCAGGACGCGGGGGCCGGGCTGGATCTCGATGACCGGCGGGGGCACGAGCTCCGGCGGCACGGGGCGGGCCAGGGCGTTCGCCGGCGGCCGGCCGAGCGCCACCCAGAGCTGGAACTGGGCGCGGTTGTACTCGATGATCGCCTCCAGGTATTCGAGGCGCGACCGGGCCAGGAGCCGCATGCTGTCCACCACTTCCAGCGGGAGCCCCTGGCCGCCCCGGATGCGGGTGAGGTCCTCGGTGTAGGCGTCGGAACTGATCCGCACCGCCTTCTCGCCGGCCTCGATCTGTAGGAGCCGGGCGTCCACCCGGGCCTTCGCCTGGGCCACCTCGCGCCGGACGACGTTCACCGCCTCCAACTCCCGCAGCCGCATCTGCTTCACGCGGCTGTCAGCGGCGCGGACGAGCGCGACGTTCCCGACGCCCAGGTTGCGGAACGTCCAGAACACCACCACGTCGAAGTCGCTGCGGCCGTCGAAGTTACCGAACCGCGGGCCGGTCTGGAGCTGACCGTTGCCGGCGACGAACCCCTGCGGCGAGGAGATCAGGTTGCTCCCGCCGCCGAACCCGCCGGCGCTGAACCCCAGGATCACGTTCGGCGAGAACGGCAGCACCTTCGCCAGCGACAGTTCGTAAAGCGTCGACCGGACCTCCGACCGGCGCGCGGCCAGTTCCGGGCGCTGCATGAGCGCGATCGCGAGCAGGTCCGGGAGCGGAACGGGGTCGGGGACGAGCGGGGCGGGAACGGCCCAGCCGTCGATCGGCCGGAACCGCGTGGAGGGGTCGAGGTTGAGCAGCTCGGCGAGCCGGGCGGAGGCGGTGAGCGTGTCGGCCTCGGCCTGTGCCAGCTCGGCGTCCCGCTTCTGAAGCTCGACCGCGGCACGGTCGGCGTCGGCCTGTCGGCCCTGGCCGCGCTGGGCGTAGACCGCGGTGAGCCGGGCGAGTTCGGCCGCCTCGGTGCGGTTCTTGGCCACGATCGCGCGCCGGGCGTCTCCGCGGAGCAGGTCCAGGTACGCCAGACAGACCCGCAACAGCACGTCGTTGCGGACCGCTTCCGACGTGGCCCGCGCGGTCGTCACGCGCTGGCGGGCGACGAGGAACCCGAACCACCCCTCGCCCACGTTCAGGTTGTAGTTGAGGCCCGGGATGTTCACCGAGCCGGCCGCGACGGCGTTGGCCCCCAGGCCGAAATAGAGGGCGTCGCGGTTGACCGGCAGAATGTTCCCGTTGGACTGCTGGAGCGGCCCGCGGTGCTGGTCGTAGTTGGTCCCGAGGTTCAGGTTCGGGAGCAACTGCGCGGCCGCGAACTGGCGCTGCGCCACGACCTCGGACACCCGCGCGCGGGCCAGCAGGAGTTCGGGGCTCTCGACGCCGGCCAGTTGCAGGGCCGACCCCAGGTCGATGGGGTATTCGCCGGGCTGGAGGATGGTCTTGGGCGGGGGCGACTCCGTGACCGCTCGGGGGGGCGGGGCCGGAGCGCCGCCTCGGCCTCG
>JAFKJJ010000520.1 GCA_017306025.1 Planctomycetota bacterium | reverse complement strand
TGGGGCTGGGGCTGTCGATCTGCAAGCGGATCGTCGAGGCCCACGGCGGGGCGATCACGGCCGCGAACGGTCCGACGGGCGGGGCGGTGTTCACCGTCCGGCTGCCCGGCGCGCGGGCCGCCGTACCCGGCGGCGCGGCCCGCGCCCCCCAGGAGGTCGCGTGATGCCCAAACTTCTGATCGTCGACGACGAGCCCGGCATCCTCTACTCCCTCCGGGCGGCGCTGGAGACCGACGACACGACGGTGGTCACGGCGCAGACCGCGGCGCTGGGGATCGCGGCGGTCGCGCGGGAGCGGCCCGACGCGGTCATCCTCGACGTCCGGCTGCCGGACATGTCGGGGCTGGACGCGTTCGACCGCGTCCGCGAGCTCGACCCGCGGCTGCCGGTCGTGATCGTCACCGCGCACGGGGGCACGGACACGGCCATCGAGGCGATGAAGCGCGGCGCGTTCGAGTACCTGCTCAAGCCGATCGACCTGCACCAGCTCGACGAGGTGGTGGCCAAGGCGTTCGAACTGCGGCGGATGCAGGCGACCCCGACCGCCTTCGGGGACGGGGCCGCCGGCGGGACGGGCGACGGGGCCGACCAGATCGTCGGCCGCTGCGCGGCGATGCAGGAGGTGTACAAGGCGATCGGGCGGATCGCGCCGCAGGACGTGACCGTGCTCCTACTGGGGGAGAGCGGGACCGGGAAGGAGCTGGTCGCCCGCGCCGTCTACCAGCACTCGAAGCGGGCGGGCGGGCCGTTCCTGGCGATCAACTGCGCCGCGATCCCCGACGCGCTCCTGGAGAGCGAGCTGTTCGGCCACGAGAAGGGGGCGTTCACCGGCGCGGAGCGGCAGCGGGTGGGGAAGTTCGAGCAGGCCGACGGCGGGACGATCTTCCTCGACGAGATCGGGGACATGAGCCCCGCCACCCAGGCGAAGGTGCTGCGGGTGCTCCAGGACCAGCGGTTCGAGCGGGTCGGCGGGAGCGAGACGATCCGCACCGACGTGCGCGTGATCGCGGCGACCAACCAGAACCTGTCGGCGATGGTCGCGGCCGGGAAGTTCCGCCAGGACCTGTTCTACCGGCTCAACTCCTTCACGATCACGTTGCCGCCCTTGCGCGAGCGGGGCGGCGACGTCCCGCTCCTGGTGAACTACTTCCTCGCCGCGACGAACCGCAAGCTGGACAAGAACGTCCGCGGACTCGACCCGGCCGCTCTGGCGGCGCTGGAGGCCTACCCCTGGCCGGGGAACGTGCGCGAGCTGGAGAACGCGGTCCGGTACGCGGTCGTTCAGGCCGTCGGCGAGGTGCTGACGCTCGACTGCCTGCCGGCGGCCGTGCGGGGGGGGCCGGCGCCGCCGCCGGCCACCGGCCTCGACGTTCTGGCGCTGGTCGTGGACCTGCTGAGGGCCGGCACCCCCGACATCTACCGCCAGGTGACCCAGGCGGTCGACCGGGTGGTGCTGGCGGCCGTGCTCGACCACGTCCACGGCAACCAGAAGCAGGCGAGCGACCTGCTCGGCATCTCCCGGACCACGCTGCGGGCCAAGTTGCAGGTCCTCGGCCTCGGCGTCGAGAAGCAGCTCCGGGCGACCGACGACGGGCCGGCCGACGCCCACCACGTCCCCGGTGCCGACGGGTGAGGCGGCCGCGATCCCGCGCCCGTGCCCGTTTCCCTTCGCCCTCTGAGCGAGATGGAGTAACCGGTGTCAGACGGCGACACACAGAACCGTAAACCTTCGACCGGCCCCCGGCGCCTCGTGCGGTGCAACGAGTGCGGCCGTTCCGACGAGTGCTCGGCGTCCGATTTGCTGCGATTCACGCGGGAGGGGTGGCCGCGGTGCTGCGGACAGGTCATGGCCCTGTTCACCGAGGCCGAGGACCTGCAACTTGGCCCGCAGCGTGGTC
>JAFKJJ010000132.1 GCA_017306025.1 Planctomycetota bacterium | reverse complement strand
AGCGCGTGACACGATCACGCCAGGTCTGCTCGAGCGCGGGACTGGACTGGGGGCCACGGAGCGCGGACATCGGGAGCCTCCTCGGAATCGGGAAAGCTCCACACTACACCCGCACGCAATACGGGGTTCACAAGGCGCTTACGATACACCAACTCAGGAAACCGGTGGCATACCCCGCATCGGATGTTGCTCCTCGCAACGCCATCGGGTATCATTTAAACACTAGAAAACGCGGCGTTCGGAGCGTTTTCGGGGGTTGTTTCGGTCTGCCTTCTAAGCGGGTGGTTGACGGTTCAAGTCCGTCCGGGCGTACTGGCCGAAAACCCTACTCTGCAAAGCGGTTCAGCTTACCTCTGGGCATTCCGGAATGCGGTTACCGCCGTCGTACCACCACTGGCACGATCCCGCTTGCCACCATAAGGCGACCTAACAGGGTTACGTTACCCTCGACGGCACGGAACGCTACCTCAGTTAGTAGCCGCGCGGCCGACGGACAGCCCCGCCGACCGTCCGGGCCGAGTACGACGCCATCATCGCGCTGGTTGGCGAACGGTCGCCGGCTCCCCGACGACAACCCGTCCTCCCCAACTCCTACGACCGTCAACCAACTCATCCTCGCGTTCGTCCCGTGGGCTGTGGGGCATTACGCCAAAGGGGACAACGGCAAGACGGAGGTGGGGAGCGTCAAGGGCGCCTGAAGGTACTCACCGAACTGTTCGGCGCCGAAGGCGCTGAAGCAAGTGCGGCGGCGGGCACTGTTGAAGGGCACGCCCGGTCTGGCGGTGGTGCTCGACAGTTTCGAGCAACGGACACAGCGGCCCAAGCGGCGTCAGCGGGCGTACGACTCGGGCCAGAAGACGGCCCACACGTTCAAGAGCCCGGTGGCCGTGGACGAGGAAACCGGTCGGATCGTGGACGTATCGGACTCGGTTCCGGGGCGGACATCAAACGGCTGGAGAAGTCCCGGTTGCTCCAGCGGCTCCCCAGGGGCGTCGGCCGGATCGGGGACCTGGGTACGTCGGAATCGGCACGTTGCACACGAAGGGGTTGGGCGCCAGTCCGCGCCGCAAGCCGCGTGGGGATGAACGTCCGCCGGCGGACCGGAAGTACAACCGTGCGCTCAGCCGGCGCCGGATCATCGTGGAGCACGGGATCGGCCGGTTGCGTCGGTTCCGCGCGGTAACCGACGTGAACCGGCACCCGCGCAAGGGTTACGCCGCTCGGGGCCGGGCGTGCGCCGGGTTGGTCAACCTCATGCTCGACCATCGAACCGCCGCCTGAACCGGGCACGGGGAAGGGGTAGAACGCTCACCCACTATCGCGAATGGGGTCTATTCCGCATCAGCGGACGGGAAGGCTCCCACAACGTTTGCCTTTTGTGGCCGAACGAACCCGCTCACCGGCCCGACGAGCGGCGAGCAGCGGAAAACGAATCACGTGCCCGGAGCCGGTGGTGTGCCGTTCGCGCGATGACCCACGGGCGTTCCGAGCGATCACGCCAGAACGTCTTTTACCACCGTGCCGTGTACGTCGGTGAGGCGGTAGTGCCGGCCCTGGTGCTTGTAGGTCAGCTTCTCGTGGTCGATGCCGAGCTGGTGCAGGATCGTCGCCTGGAGGTCGTGAACGCCGACGGCGTCCTTCGCCACGTTGTAGCCGAGTTCGTCGGTGGCCCCGAAGGTCGTGCCCGCCCTCACCCCGCCGCCCGCCATCCAGACCGTGAAACACCGCGGGTGGTGGTCCCGGCCGTAGTCCGTGGCCGTCAGCTTGCCCTGCGAGTAGTTCGTGCGGCCGAACTCCCCGCCCCACACCACCAGCGTGTCGTCGAGCATCCCCTTGCGCTTCAGGTCCGTGAGCAGCCCGTAACACGCACGGTCCACGTCCTTGCACTGCCGGCGGATCGCGCCTGGCAGGTTGCCGTGCTGGTCCCAGCCGGGGTGATAGAGCTGGATGAACCGGACGTTCCGCTCGGCCAGCCGGCGGGCCAGCAGGCAGTTCGCCGCGAACGTGCCGGGCGTCTTCGCCTCCGGGCCGTACAGCTCGAACGTCTCCTCCGGCTCCTTGCGCACGTCGATCACGTCGGGCACGCTCGTCTGCATGCGGAACGCCATCTCGTACTGCGCGACGCGGCCGGCGATCTCCGGGTCGCCGAGGTCGTCGGCCTGCAACTGCTGGAGTTCGGCGAGCCGGTCGAGGGCGCCCTTGCGGCCCTCCGCGGACACGCCCGGCGGGTTGTCGAGGTAGAGCACCGGGGCGCCGCCGCTGCGGAACTGCACCCCCGCGTGAGCGCTCGGCAAAAAACCGTTGCCCCACAGCCGCGCGTAGAGCGGCTGGTCGATGCGGTCCTTCGAGACGAGCACCACGAAGGCGGGGAGGTTCTCGTTCGCGCTGCCCAGGCCGTAACTGAGCCACGACCCCATGCTCGGCCGGCCGGCGAGGTGGTGCCCGGTCTGAAAGAACGTGATCGCGGGGTCGTGGTTGATGTGCTCGGTGTGAACCGACTTGATGAAGCACAGCTCGTCGGCGACCTTCGCGGTCCACGGCAGCAGTTCACTTACCGTCGCCTCGCTCTTGCCGTGTTTGGCGAACTTGAAGACCGAGCCGGCCATCGGCAGCGTGGCTTGGTGGGCCGTCATCCCGGTGACGCGCTGACCCATGCGGACGGACGCGGGCAGGTCCTGCCCGTTGAGTTCGTTGAGCTTCGGCTTGTGGTCGAAGAGGTCGAGCTGACTCGGCCCGCCGCTCATGAACAGGTAGATGATCCGCTTCGCCTTCGGCGCGTGGTGCGGCTTGTCGAGGATTCCCGCGAAGGGGTTGGGCTTCTTCGCGTCGGCCGCGTGCAGCAGTTCGGCGAGTGCGACGCCGCCGAGGCCCAGCGCGGACCGCGTGAGGAAGGCCCGGCGGTTAGGAATTGGAAACATGATAGACCCACCCATTACTTGAGCTGTAGCTCGTTTAGATTCAGACCGAAGTAGGGGTTCAGTATGACGGACTCGAACTGCTCTAAATCGCGATTGGGTATCATGACGAAGGTACTGTTGTGGTCAGGGGTCCACCATTTCTCGACGCCCTCGTACTTTGCCTTCGATTTGGAGTGTTTGATCAGTGTGAACTTTCGGCCGAGCCAGTTCGGACGTCCCCCCGGAACGATTACCGTGTCCGCGAGTCCTGAAAACCTGCCCAGCAAAAGCACACCAGGTTCCTGATTTCCGTGACAGAGGTAGAAAAGGTCTCCGATCTTGGCCCGTTGTTCGAATAACTCGCCCTGGGTGCGGTGTGAGCCTCCCTTGCGTCCGGTCGGCCCCCAAACGAGCACGGTCCTCTGCCGAACCCATGATCGAACGGCGCTAAGATTGGAGAATTCTCCACCGCCAGCATGAGTACCCATCGACAACTTCCAGAAGTTAGGCATGTTGGTCACCTCCGGATAAGTTCGATCGACTGCTCTCGATTCCCGTCACCGACGCCCCGAAGCTGCAAGTGGCATAATTACCTGCGCATCACGGCTTCGTCGTGGTTGAACAGCACGTTCGCGAGCACCGTCGCGGCGGCCAGGTCTGCGGCCGGCAGCGCCGGGTCGGCGGGCTTCTCACCCGCGCCCAGCAGCTTCTTCGCCGCGGCCGGGTCCTTCTCGAACAGCGCCTTCTGCTCCGCGAACAGTCGGACCAGGACCGCTCGCTCCCGGTCGGTCGGCGCGCGGCTCGTGACGAGGCGGAACGCCCACCCCACGCGCGCCTCGACCGTTGTGCCGCCCTCCTTCAGCGCCCGCTGGCCGACGAACCGCGCGGCCTCCACGAACTGCACGTCGTTCAGCAGCACGAGCGCCTGGAGCGGCGTGCTCGTGCTCTGCCGCTTCACCGAACAGACGCTCCGGTCCGCGGCGTCGAACGTCGTCATGGCCGGCGGCGGCACGGTCCGCTTCCAGAACGTGTACAGGCTGCGGCGGTACAGGTCGTTTCCCTTGCCCTGATCGTAGCGCGGCCGGCCCATCGCGATCTCTTCCCACAGCCCCGCGGGCTGGTACGGCTTCACGCTCGGCCCGCCGAGCTTCTCCACGAGCAGCCCGCTCGACGCGAGCGCCTGGTCGCGGAGCATCTCGGCCGTGAGCCGCTTCACCGGCCCGCGGGCCAACAGCTCGTTGTGCGGGTCACGTGCCAGGAGTTCCGCCGGCGCTTTGGACGACTGGCGGTAGGTGGCCGACAGCGCGATGAGCTTGAGGAGCCGCTTCTGGTCCCAGCCGGTGCGCACGAACTCGCGGGCCAGCCAGTCGAGCAGTTCGGGATGCGTGGGGCGGGCACCCTGGGTGCCGAAGTTGTCCGCGGTTTCCACCAGCCCGCGGCCGAACATCAGTTGCCACGCGCGGTTCACGGTGACGCGGGCCACGAGCGGGTTTTCGGGGTCGGTGAGCCACTTCGCGAGGCCCAGACGGTTCCGCGGGGCATCCTTCGGGAAGGGCGGCAGCACCTTCGGGGTGTCGGCCGTCACCCTCTCGCCGGGGGAGTCGTAGGCCCCGCGCTTGAGGACGAACGCCGGCTTCGGCGCCGGCGTCTCCTCCATCACCATGATCTCGGGGATCGGCTCGACGAACTTCGCCAGCTCCCGCCGGGCGGCCCGCAGCTCGTCCGCGGCCTTGCGGGTCGGCTCGTGGAGCGCGGACGCGAAGTACTCGAAGAGCGCTCCCGCGGACCGGTCGTCGGGTACGCACTCGGCCCCGGTGAGCGCCCGGTCGTACACCTTGAGGTCGTCCACCGCGCCGCCCTTGAACCCGTTGTCGCGGAAGCGGTAGCCCAGCGCCAGGCTCGGCTCGCTGCCGTAGGTGATGTCCTTCGTCAGCTTGTCGCGGATCACGTCGAGCGGGGCCGGGCGGCCGTCGACGTACACGCTCACCCCGGCCGCCCGCCCGGACCCGTCGTAGGTCACGGTCAGCGTCGCCCACTCGCCGGGCTTGATGGCCCTCTTCGTCCGCACCTTCAGAGAATCCCCGGGCCACATGTGGTGAAGCCCGAAGGCGACGCGGCCGTCTTCCAAGAGCAGCTCGTACCCGCGGCTGCCGGCGTCGATCGGGGCCATGCTGTGGTGCAGGACGACGGCCCGTGGCGCGAGCGCCCCCGCCTTGAGTCGCACCTCGATGCTGAACGGGTCCGATCGGGTGAAGTGTCCGACACCGGGGAACGTGACGCCATTTTCGCCGGAGAGTTCGACCGCCCCGCCCGCCGGCTTCGGCCCTTCAACCGGTGTGCCCGGGCGCTTCGGGTCCGCGGCGTTGGCGAACGTGCCGTCCTTCAGTTCGTCGAACGTGAAGTGGGCCACCAGACCGGGCCGCGGCAGTTCCTTCCCCTCCGGGGCCTTCCACTTGGTGAAGGCGCCCTCATACGCCGCGAGCCGGGCGCGGGCCAGGGCGGCCTCCCGCTTCGCGACGGTCAGCCGCAGGCTCAGTGCCTTCTCGTCCTGCTCGGGCGTGCTCAGCATCAGCGCCGGCACGGGCGTGCTGGCGGTGAAGTAGCTCGTCTGGCCGCTCTCGTCGATGTTCTGGAAGAACGCGAAGAGCGAATAGTAGTCCTTCTGCGAGACCGGGTCGAACTTGTGGTCGTGGCACCGGCTGCACTCCAGCGTCAGCCCGAGGAACGCCGTGCCGAACGTGGTGGTGCGGTCGTTCACGTAGGCGACGCGGAACTCTTCCTCGACGATCCCGCCCTCCTCGTTCTGCATGTGCAGGCGGTTGAACGCGGTCGCCAAGCGCTGCTCCTTGGTGGCGTTCGGGAGCAGGTCGCCGGCGAGCTGCCAGGTGACGAAGTCGTTGAACGGGAGGTTGCGGTTGTACGCGGAGATGACCCAATCGCGGTACGGCCACACGGGGCGGGCGCGGTCCATCTGGTAGCCGTGGGTGTCGGCGAAGCGCGCGACGTCGAGCCACTCGCCGGCCATTCGCTCGCCGTAGCGGGGCGAGGCGAGGAGCCGGTCCACGACCTCCTCGTAAGCGCCCGGCGCGTCGTCTTTCAGGAACGCGTCGATCTCCGCGGGCGAGGGCGGCAGACCCGTGAGGTCGAAGGTGACGCGGCGGAGCAGCCGCTCCTTGTCCGCCGCGGGCGCTGGCACGAGCCCGTCCCGGACCAGGCGGTCGGCGACGAAGGCGTCGATCGGGTTGCGGACCTCGAACTTCGGGTCGCGAACGTTGGGGACGGCGGGCCGTTGGACCGGCTCGAAGGCCCAGTGGGTGGTCCACTTCGCGCCCTGTTGCACCCAGCGCGTGAGGGCGTCGATCTGTTGGGCCGAGAGCTTCCGCTTCAGGGCGGGAGGCGGCATCACCGTGTCGGGGTCGGTGCTGGTGATCCGCTCGACGAGCGCGCTCTCCTTCGGCTTGCCGGGGACGATGACGCCCCGATCGAAGGGGGAGTCCTTGTCGTCGAGGCGGAGCTTCGCCTTGCGCGAGCCGGCGTCCGGCCCGTGGCACTGGAAGCAGTAGTCGGAGAGCACCGGGAGCACGTCGCGGCCGAAATCGACCGGGGCCGGTTCGGCCGCCCGGGCGACGGGAGCGAGCGCGGACACCAGCACGAGGCACGTGGCGCGGAGCATGGGGCATCCCGGCGGGCGCGGTAGGTTGCAGGGTATTATCGTACCGGAATCGGGCACGAATCGAATTACGGCCGGCCCGACGGATATCGCCGCCGGCGCGGTCAGGCGTAGAAGAAGACCGCCTCGGCCGTCTTCGCCAGCAGCCACTCGCGGTCCGCCTTCGTCAGGAAGTCCATCCGGTCGCGGACGAGGGCGATCGACGCCTTGTAGGTGTTCACGCCCTGCACCTGGTACGGGGCGTCGCTCGCCCACATCAGCCGCTTCGGGCCGAACGCCTCCAGCAGCTTGCGGACCATCGGCACCAGTTCGTCGTGCGGCGGCTTCTTCTTACCGAGCGCGTAGAAGGCCGAAATCTTGACGTGGGTGTGTTTGTGCCGGGCCAGCTTGCACAGGGCCTTCACGTCCGCGTCCCGGAACTCCCCGTCCGCCCCGATCCGGGCGAAGTGGTCGATCACTACCGGCGTATCCGGGTGCTTCGCGCACATCGCGTCGGTCGCCGGCAGGTCGGCCGGGTTGATGAGCAGGCACATCGCCTGCCGGGTCTTGGCCCCGGTCGTCCACATCTCGCCCATCCCCGGCGTGTCCAGCCACTTCGGCTGTTCCTCCTTCTTCCGCACGAACGGGGTGATGCGGAACCCGGTGACGCCCAGCGGCAGCAGCTTCTTCATCGCCGCCCCGGGCTCCTTCGCGTGGTCGTCCACCATGCCCTGCACCCGGAACAACTTCGGGTGCCGCTTGACCGCGTCGAGCAGGTACGAGTTGTCCCACAGGTGGTAGATCGAGTGCTGGATCAGCACCACCCGGCCGACCCCCTCCGGCCGGGCCAACTTCATCAGTTCGTCGTCGGTGAAGCTGGGCGGGTCGAGGTCCTTCTTGGTCTGCCCCGGGGCGAGCGGGAACTTGTCCACCTCCGCCGGCCAGATGTGCGAGTGGGCGTCGATCCACGGCAGGTTCTCGTCGGCCGCGGGTGTGTGCGGGTTCATGGCGGCTCCGAGGGCGGCGGTGCCGGCCGCGAGGGCCGCGCGCCGGGTCACAGGTCGGTCGGGGGTCATCGGCGATCTCCAACGGTCAGCGGACGGATTCGGGGGCGGTGCGGTCACTTCTGCCCGAGTGTGTGGAGGTGCTTGTCCTCCGTGCGCTTCTCGACGATCTTCCACGACGCGCCGGTCTCGCGGAAGGCCCGGAAGTCCTGCGCGTCGTAGCGCGTCTCCAGGTACGGCGTCGCGACCGGCTTGCCGTCCGCGGCCGAGTGCATGGCCGCGTCCACCACGCCCGAGGCGAAGAGCGTCCGCTCCACGGGGTACGGCGCCTGGCCCGTGCGGAAGAAGCTCTGGATGGCGTGCGACAGGGCCATGAACAGGTTGCGGTTTCCCCACGGCCCGTTGAAGATCCGCGTGCCGCGCGGCTCGGCCTCGCCCTTCAACTTGACGGCCACGTTCCACCGGTTGCTGCTCAGGCCGAGCTTCAGGACCGTCGCCTTCAGGCCGTCCTTGTAGGTGAGCAGAAGGGCGTGCGGCGCGACGGCCTTCTCGCGGCCGATCGGCTCGCGCAGGTTGCCGGGCTTGTCCCCCAGTTCCGCGGCCATCGCGGTCCGCGCCAGGGCCACCGGCCACCGCCCGGCGTCCCCCGCCTTCCACACCGCATCCCCCGTCAGGAATTCGACCGACGAGATCCCGGTCTCGCCCCCCTTCCGCCCCTCGATCAGCGATTGGAGCACCTCGAAGGCGTGGAAGTCGTAGCTCTCCGGCCCCCCGCCGTGGATCGCGACGGCGGCCTCAACCTCCGGCGCCGCGGGCAACTCCAGAGGCGGGACGCGCTGGCCGAGAGGAACCGAGCTGCCGGCCATGAGCGGGATACGGTGCTCCCGGGCGGTGTCGTACATCTCCTTCGACCAGTCCCAGCGGTACGACAGGTGCTTGTCGTTGAAGATCGGCACCGGCCGCTTCGACTCGCGCAGGACGGCGACGATCTCGTCGAAGAATCGCTTCCGCGGGTACTCGACCTGACCCAACTTGTTGACCGGGTAGTCGCCGTGCTCGCCGATGAGCAGGACGGCGTCGCAGGCGAGGGCCTTACCGCCGAGGGTGAGAGCGTCGCGAATCGTCTTGTGAACGGGAACCTTGAACTGGCGGGCGATCTCGTCGGTCCGGTCGCCCTCGGGCGCCCGCTGATCGGCATAAAAGGAGACGACGTCCATCCCCGGGTCGACGATCTTTCCGTTGAAGAGGTACGACTGGAGGAAATTCTCCAGGATGTTTTGCGCGTGCGAGCGGTGCCGGAGCACGGTGTAGACGGCCGCGACCTTGACGCGCCGGGCGGGCGGGTCAGCGCCCCACAGGTTCGGCGCGAGCACGGCACCGGCGGACGCCGCCAGAAGCGATCGGCGGGAAAGCGGATTCATGGCACGCTCTCGCAGGGCAACAAGGGTTACCGACGTTCTACGGGCCGGGGCCGCCGGCGGGGCGCGGGGAACCGGGCGAACCGGGTCGATCAGTGGTGCGGTTCGTGGCCGTCGTCGAGCGGCCGGAACCGGTACAGCGTCCAGCCGGCGGCCCCGGCCAGCAGCACCCCGATGTACGCCCACAGGATCGGGTCCCACTGCTGGCGCCCGGTCGCCCCGGCGTCCGCCTGGTACTGGGTGAACCACCCGACGAACCCCTGCGACGCCACCCCGGCCAGAATCCCGCAGGTGTTCAACAGCCCGAACAGCGCCCCCACGTTCCGCCCGCTCTGCTCGATCGCCGACGCCCACCACGTCGGGAGGGTCGATTGCAGCGCCATGTACCCGACCGCGGCAAGGGCCGCCAATAACAAGGGCGAATCGGCCGTCGTCGCGGTCGCCAGTGTGGCCGCGGAGATCAGATACGCGGCCGCACCGAGTCGCCGGCGGGCGCGGACGCGGTCGGCCGTGCGGGACACCCGGTCGGCGAGCACCCCGCCGGTCAGCATTCCGGCCGCCCCGCCGAGCAGCACCAGGGACGTGAGGAGCCCGGCTTCCCCCTTCGCCACACCGCGGCCGTCCTGGAGGTATTTCGAGAACCACGAGAAGTACAGGTACGAGTTGAACGAGCTGCACATGACGATGCCGGCCAGCAGCCATACGCCCGGCGCGCGGGCCACCGCCCGCCACGGGATCGACCCGTGCGGCCGGGGGGCGGCCGTGCCGGCCCGGATGAGAGCGAGTTCCGCGGCGTTCACCCGGGGGTGGTCGGCCGGGTCGTCGCGGAACCAGAGCCGGAACCCGACCGCCCAGACGACCCCGACCAGCCCGAACGCGATGAACGCCAGCCGCCAGCCGGCGAGCCAGATGAGGGCGGCGGTGAGGGCCGGGGCGGCGGCCCCGCCGAGCTGGGCGCAGGTCAGCATCAGCCCGGTCACTCGCCCCCGCTCGGCCGCCGGGAACCAGCGCGACAGGACGCGGGCGGTGTTGGGGTACGCCCCGGCCTCGCCGGCGCCGAACAGGAAGCGGACGACGAGCAGCGATTTCAGCCCGACGACCGCGCCGGTCAGCGCGGTGAACGCCGACCACCAGACGACGACCCGCGTGAGAACGGCCCGCGCCCCGATGCGGTCGCCGAGCCGCCCGGTCGGCACCTCGAACAGCCCGTAGGCGATCGTGAACGCCATGAACACGTAGCCGAGTTCGGCGTTCGACAGTCCGAGTTCGGCCTGAATGTCCTGGGCCGCCTGCCCCATGCAGATGCGGTCGAGGAACAGGACGGCGGACAGGGCGCACAGCCACCCGGCCAGAACGAATCGGGTGCGGGACGGCCGGGGTGCATCGGGCGGGGGTTCGTCTGACATCAACGTCTCGGAGCGATTCGCGAGCGGGCTGGTTGAGAGCGCGTTTCGGGTGTGTGGCGGGTCATTGCGAGCCGCCACACTCGCTCAAGTGGCATTCGGTAATGGTGCAGCGGTCTTTGTCGTGGGGCAGGCCGCCTGGCCTGCCGAAGCGATGACAGGCCAGGCGGCCTGCCCCACAAAGAAGCCGGGCAACCTCTCCCGGACGCGCTCTAACCGCCGAACAGCGCCTTGATGGGGCTGCCCGCGGAGATCGGCAGCGGGCGGCCGAGCTGGTCGCGGATCTCCGTCTCCGGGTCGAGCCCCAGCGCGTGGAACACCGTCGCGGTGATGTCGTCGGGTTTCAGCGGGTCGTCCTTGGGGAACGCGCCCCGCGGGTCCGACGCGCCGTAGGTGATCCCGCCGCGGATGCCGCCCCCGGCCAGGAGGATCGACTGACACTGCGGCCAGTGGTCGCGCCCGGCCTTGTCGTTGACCTTCGGCGTCCTGCCGAAGTCCCCGGTCCAGTACACGAGCGTCTCGTCCAGCAGCCCGCGGTCTTTCAGGTCGTCGAGAAGGGCGGACAGGGTCCCGTCGGTGTGCGGCAGGAGCGTGTTCTTCATGGTCGGGAAGAGCGTGTCGTGCATGTCCCACCCGCGGATGCCCCGCGAGTAGTACACGGTCACGAACCGCACTCCCGCCTCGACCAGCCGGCGCGCGAGCAGCACGCTCTGGCCGTACGTGTGCCGGCCGTACCGCTCCCGTAGCGCCGGCTTCTCCTCTTTGATCGCGAACGCCTGCTGCGTCCTGGCCGAGGTCAGGATGTCGATCGCCCGGGCCTGGTAGTCGCGCATCCCCCGAACGTCGGCGGTGAGTTCGGCGAGCTCGCTGAGCCCGGCGAGGTCGGTCTGGATCGCCTTTCGGTCGTCGAGCCGGCCCACGTCCACCCCGGACGGCGGGGCCAGTTCGGTCACCTTGAAGTCGGCGGCGTTGGGGTCGTTCAGCACCCACAAGGGGTCGTGGGCTTTCCCGAGGAGCCCCGCGAACTCGCCCGGGGTGCGGAACGGGCCGTCGGCGATCATGGTCGGCAGCGAGACGAACGACGGGACCTTCCCCTCCGACGGGCGGAAGCGGTCGACGACCGAGCCGGGGTGCGGGAAGTCGGTGGCCGCGGCGTTCGCGGTGACGATGTTGACGAGCGGCTCGCGGCCGGTGAGCGAGTAGTACGCCCCGGAGTTGTGGGACGACTTGTCGTGCCGCACGCTCCGCACCACCGCGTACAGGTCGGACCGCGCCGCGAGCTTCGGCAGGTGTTCGGTGACCAGCAGGCCCGGGGTCTTGCTCTTGATCGCCTTGAACTCGCCGCGGACCTCGGCCGGCGCGTCCGGCTTGGCGTCGAACGTCTCCAGGTGCGACGGCCCGCCGAACTGGAAGAGCATGATGACGCTCTTGGCGGTCGCCTTGCGCGCCGGTCCCGCCTTCTCCGCCCGGAGGACGTTCGGAAGTGACAGCCCGGTGAGGCCGACGGCCCCGACGCGCAGGAGCGCCCGGCGGTTGATGGTGGGGTGGGGCATGCGCGAGTCTCGCGGTCGTGTGGCGATGAGGCGGGAGGGCGGGAGGGCGTGCGGAGGTGTTGATTATCTCGGATCGCGGCGGGGAAATGCAAGCGCGTTCCGACGAGGGCGGTGTCTCGGGTGTAGGACCGGGTTTGCGTCTGGTTGGTGTTGGAATATCTTGCCGAGTAGCAAATCTCTCCGGAAGTTCGCCCCAAGTACAAGGCAGGACGACCGATGGCAAAACACAAGCTGTCCTCTGAGCAACTGGCGGCGCTGGAAGAACT
>JAFKJJ010000519.1 GCA_017306025.1 Planctomycetota bacterium | reverse complement strand
CGGAAGGGGGAGGCCTCGCCACCGGACTCGATGAATTCGAGCGCGTTCCCGTCGTACTTGTAAATGCGCGTCCAATTGCCCGGGAACACCTGATCGGCGCTGAACTCGTGAACGCGTATCGTCTCCGGCTTGAACCCGATCCGCTCCCCCAGGAACGCGTACAACTCCTCCTCGTTGTAGCCGCGATAATCTACTCTCTGGCGCAGCGCTCCGGTCACGCCGATGGCTTCGCCGCCGACTAGGTTCCCCGCGGCGTCGAAGTAGTAGACCAGGCACTCGCCGGCGTTGTTCTCGATGCGCGCGTGAATCAGGGCCTGCCGACCGCCGAGAACGCTACCGCCGTGTAAGTTCCAGCCGACGTACGGAGCGAGCGGAAGTAGCTCCGAGCAAGGGCGGGTGACTGTTGCCACTGTGCTCCGGCGCGTCGTGTTCACGAGGGCCGCGAGTTGGTCGGCCCGCGCGTCGAGTGCCGGTGCCTCTTCGTCCGCGTCGATCCCGCCGTTCAACTGAACCAGTTCAACGCGCTTCAGTGCCGGAAAGGCTCGCGCCGCGCCGATCGCGCGGCAAACCGCCTCGTCGTTCGTGCTCCCGATCCAGAAGCTGAGCGATTCGAGGTGCGCGAGGTTCGGCGACCCCATGATGGCCTTCGTGTCGTCGGGGAAGGGCCAGTCTTCGAGCCGGAGCGTGCGAATTCCGCTTGGAAATTCGTTCGCGAGCCGTTCGCCAAAGCCGCGAACGCCGATCACGTCCAGTTCGGTGAGCGCGGGGCAGTGGTCACGAAGAACGGCGCCGTGTTCGGCCACGAGGCGCCCGTAAATGGTCGCGGATTCGACGAACCCGCGACGGGCGGCGTACTCGAACCCTTCGTGCCGCTCGAAGTTCGCGAGCGGGCCGAACCACTTCGTTTTGTGCTCACTGAGCAGCGCCTGTTCGCGCGGTGGGAGGTCGGGGTTCTTCGGCTCTTGTCCGGAGCGAGCCCGGTTGATCTGCAACCGGATGAACTCCGCCCGGTCCGGCTCGTCGTGCTCGTCGAGCCAGTCGGCGAACGCCAGCCGCACGGTGTCGTCGGCCGGGTCGGCCGCGATCGCCCGCAGGAACGCCGCGCGGTCGCTCACGGGGCGCGGGTCAGGTCCGGGACCTTGACGTCGGTGGAGCGGAAGTCGACGCCGATGATTGCGGTCACGGGGTACTCCTTCCCATCTACCTCCAGGGGCGCGCGACGCACCTCCACGCGCCACTGCATCGTGTCCTTCGCCTTCGCCACCGCGCTCGTGACGCTCGACTGGGCGTCGGTGAACACCACGTACTGCCGCGTCTCGTTGGGCCGCAGCGGGACCGCGTCGTTCGCCTGCTGCTGCTCGATCCGCTTGCGCACCCGGTTGTAGTCGATCGGCCAGTCGAGGTACCCGCCTGCGAAGAACGTCTTCTTGTCCACCACGACCCGCGTGATTGGGAAGTCATTCGTGCCGACGTTGGCCCGGCGCGTGAACGCCGGGTCCATCGGGTGGAAGCTCAGGTCGCTGGTGTTCTTGATCGACAGCGTCAGCACCAGCGCGTCCGCCCGGGTGCTCTCGACCTTCGGCTTCGGGTCGCGCACCGTCTCCGTCTCGATGACCAGCGGCCGCTTCTCGATCCGGAGGGGCTGGATCTCGAGCTGCCCGACGGCGACCTTCTCGCCCAGCGCCGCCCGCTGCTGCGGCGGCAGCTCGCCGTCCACCGGGAACTTGTACTGGGTCACCTTCTTCCGCTGGGCCGGGTCGAACTCGCCGAAGTTGTCGGGGACGGTGGAGAGCGGGTGGCCGGTGTCGAACTTCTCCCCGGACTTGAAGAAAAGCCCGTACACCGCCAGGCCGGTCACGAGCACCGCGTAGCCGGCGACGACGAACAGCACGACGGGGCTGATGCC
>JAFKJJ010000131.1 GCA_017306025.1 Planctomycetota bacterium | reverse complement strand
GTAGGCCGCGATCGGGAAGCCGTTACCGAGCGCCTTCGCCACCGTCACGACGTCCGGCACGACGTCCCAGTGGCTCGCGGCGAACCAGCGGCCGGTCCGGTTCCAGGCGGTCTGCACCTCGTCGGCGATCAGGAGCGTTCCGAACTCGGTGCAGAGCGCGCGCAGTTCCGGCCAGTAGTGGGCGGGCGGGACGACGATGCGGCCGTTGCCCTGCACCGGTTCGGCGATCACCGCAGCGACGGTGCCGCCCCGCAGGAGCCACCGCAGTTCCGCAAGGCTGTCGGGGTGCCGCGGGCCGGGGATGCGGTGGAAGTCCGCGAGCGGGAACGGGTCGGTGCGCCACATATCGAGGCCGTTGGCGTTGATCGCGGCCTTCGTCCGGCCGTGCAGCGCGCCGTCGAGCGAGACGAACTCGCGGCGGCCGGTCGCGAGCGCCGCGAGCATCATCGCGCCCTCGTTCGCCTCGCTCCCGCTGGCGCAGAAGAAGCTGCGGCGCAAGCCCGGCGGCGCCAGTTCCGCGACCGCGCGGGCCAGTTCGAGCACCGGTTCGGTCAGGTAGACGCTCGTGGTGTGTGCGAGCTGGCGGAGCTGCTCGATCGCGGGCTCGATGATGGCAGGGTTCGAGTGCCCCGCGTTCATCACCGTGACGCCCGCGAAGCAGTCGAGGTACCGCTTCCCCTCCGCGTCGAAGAGGAAGGCACCCTCGCCGCGGACCAGCACCGGCGGGCGCTGGTAGAAGTGGTACACGCACGGCACCAGGAAATCGCGCTTCGTCGCCAGCGCCCGCTCCGCGGTCGTCATGCTCCGTTCCCTCGATGTTCGGTTGCTCACGCGACCGCCGCCGCGACGGCCGGCTCGATGATGTCGATCGGCGGCGCGGCGTTCGTGATTCCCAGCGCGACGCACTGCGCGAAGAGAACGCGGAGGGCGGTCCGCACGTCCGCAGGCATGCGCTGCGAGTCCTCGTTGGCGAACATTTGCACGAACCGCTCGGTGCAGCCGCCCGCCGCGCCGCGCCCGAACCGGCTGACGCGGTCGAGCGCCGGTTCCGGGTTCTCGCGTGCGTGCCGCAGGCTCGCGGCAATCGCCCCGCAGATCGTTCGCATCGCGGGCGCGCCGAGGTCGCGGCGCACCACGTTCAGACCGACCGGCAGCGGGAGCGCGTTTCGGTGGCACCACTCGGCCCCGAGGTCGATGACCCGGCGCAGACCCATCCGTGGATAGAAGAGCAGTTCCTCGTGGATCATCACGCCCGCGTCGAGTTCGCCCGCGGCCACCGCGCTCCCGATCTCGTCGAAGGGCATTTCCACCGGAACGGCTTCCGGACAGAGGCTCCGGAGCAGGAACCAGCCGGTCGTGGGGATGCCGGGCACGCCCACGCGGCGCCCGCGAAGGTCGGTCAGCTCGCAGTGCTTCCGGCCGACCAGAACCGGCCCGTACCCGCGGCCGACGCTGGTGCCGACGCTCAGGATCGCGTAGCTGTTCGCGATCGCGGGGTACACCACGGACGAAATCGCCGTCACCTCACACTCGCCCGTGAGGGCGGCGCGGTTCAGCACGGCCATCGGCTCGCGCCGAAACCGCAGACGGTAACCGGGGAGCGACACCAGCCCGTTTTCGAGCGCGTCGTAATAGAACGCGTCGTCGCTGTCGGGGGTGTAGGCGATCGCGAGGGAAGGTCGGCGCATGATCGGTTCCGTTCAGTACAGGCCGTGTTGAAGTTTGCCGCTCAGGGACGCCGGCGGCCGCGGGTCGCGCAGGCCGTCGGCCGTGCCGCCCAAGGCGCGCGCTTCGGGGGTCAGCGCGACGCGCTCGGCCTCGTCGCGTTCGATCACGTTCACCAACAGCGCGCTCTCGTCGAGGCGGTGGAACATCACCCGGCCGCGCTCGCCGCACCCCACGGGCACGGGCGGCCAGTCCTCCGAATCGCGCACAACCTCGAAGACCAAGCGGTCGCCGAGCAGGAAGTAGTCCATCGCCATCCGGTGGTAGTCGGCGACCTCCATGACCACCCCGAAGAGCGTGTTGCCGTACCCCGCGAGGTGAACCGCGTTCGGGAACTGCTCGCGGAAGTCGTTGACCGCGGCTGGGTCGAGGCTCATCCCGCCGTAGTGGACGCCTCGGATCGCTTCGCGCTCGCGGTCGGTCATTCGTGCGCTCAGCGCCGCGAGCGCGGGGGGCGTAATGAACAGCACGCCGACGTCCTCGCGCCGCAGCACGTCGAGCGCCTGCGCGGTGACGTGGTCGAGGTACCGCCGCCGGGCGAGCGACCCCGGCGCGAGCTTCTTCGCCCACCGCGGGTCGAAGTCCACGCTGAACGGGTCGAGGCTCCCCGTGTGGCGCGCGAGTTCGCGCACCACCTTGCCGATGATGTGCGGCCCGGACGGCCCGACCCACAGCCACGGCACGCCGTGGGGGAATCGTGTCGCAGCCGCCACCTGTAAGAAGGGGCGGATGAACGCCGCGCCGAACTCGTCCTCGCGGTACGCGGTGACGCACGGCGCGCCGCTCGTGCCCGCGGTTTCGCCCGTGACAAAGCGGTTCAGCGCGCCGTGAAACGCCGCGGAGATGAATTCGCGAACGGAGAACCGCCGCAGGTCGTCGGGGTGCGTGCGGCCGAGGAGCGCGAGGTCCGCCACCGTGCGGACGCGGTCGCGCACGCACCAGCCGAGCCGCGCCTCGCGCCGCAGCCAGTACGCGCTGCCGTGCCGCGGGTGGAAGTGCAGCGCCAGTAGCTCGCGCAGGCGCGCGTCGCGTGCGGTCGCTCCGGGCGGACGGTCTACCTCCCGTATCGTCGGTGTCACGCCAGGTGCTCCCATCGTTCGCGGAGGAACGCGAAAACCGTTTCCGCGAGGCGGTCCTCCAGCCCCCGGAAGAAGTGGTCGTCCCACTCGCCGCGGACGAGGCACTTCGGCCCGTGGAGGGCCGCG
Organism: Planctomycetota bacterium; assembly: GCA_017306025.1. Taxonomy (GTDB): domain Bacteria; phylum Planctomycetota; class Planctomycetia; order Gemmatales; family Gemmataceae; genus Gemmata. Next base: position 9,279 of record JAFKJJ010000131.1, on the reverse strand, counting down.
AACCACGTGGCGACCGCGCCCGCATCGGCCGCGAAATCGCCGGTCGGCGCGACCACGAGCACCGGGTTCGGCAGCACCGCGAGGGTCATGTAGTCGTGCCGCCCGAGCGTCGGCGCCACCAGCGCCAGCGGCCACCGCGGATCGGGTCTTGCGGCGGGCAGTACGGAGCAGCCGAAGCTGTAGCCCACGAGCGCCGTCGGCAAGTCGCCGACGAGTACGGGGAGCATTCGAACCGCCGCGCGGAAGTCGTCCGCGTAGCCCGCCTCGTCACCGGTGCGCGACGCGGTCCAGAACTCGGCGAGGTCGGCCGTCACGTCCGGCGACGCCCCTTCGCTCGCGCCCACGCCGCGGTAGTTGAAAGCGAGCACCGCGACCCCGCGGCGCGCGAGCCCCGCGGACAATCCCCGGACGACGTTGTTGTCCAGGTCGCCGCCGAGCAGCGGGTGCGGCCCCGCGAGAACCACCACGCCGCACAACTCGGCCGTCTCCGGGTAGCAGAGCCGCCCTTCGAGGGTGAGCCGCCCGGACGCGAACCGGACTTCCTCGACGATTTCCGTATCAGCCGCGAGCGGTGTCATGTTGATCCTCCGGAGGTGTTGCTGCCGGGTACGGAAAGTCCCGAACGAACTGGCCGAACAGCACGGCCAGCTTCAATCCCTTCTCGATGCTGCCGGCGATCTCGATCCGGCGCCCGACGAACGCCGACTGGGGCGTTTCACGGCCCGACACGATCGCTCCAAACGTCGGCGCGGACATCCGGTACTCCACTTCCGCGCGACCGGCCGGGTCGCGCGCGACTTCGAGCACGCGGCCGCCGCCGAGTCGGCACAGCCACCGCCCGCCGCCCGGTCCGCGGACGTCGAAGCCGAGGGTGATCTCGATGCCGACGCGGGCGATCGGCGAGCGGACGACGGCTTCGGGAAAGAACCGCTCGATGTAGTCGCCGCAATCGAGCGCCGCCGCGCGGAGGGGCCGGCGCCGATCGCGGCCCCAGCCGTCGACGACGGCGAACCGCACGAGCCGGCGCAGGCACGCGCGGTCGACCCGTGGGGGCGGGAGGTCCGGCAGGGCCGCCCGCGTGTTCCGACGGTCGAACACCGGGTCGCCGCCCAGGTAGGGCCAGTAGTCGCACAGCCCGTCGAGGAAGAGGCGTTCGAGCGGGGTCGGGTCGGCCACGCGGCCGGTCAGTTCGACCCCGTCGATGCCGAGTTCTTCGACGGCAACGTCCCGGATGTCTTGAACGCGGGTCGGGTGCTCTGCGGTGAGGTGGTAGGTGCGCCCGTGGAGCCTCGGATCGTCGACGATGCGGGTGATTGCCGCCGCGACCCAATCGGCCGGTACGAGGTCGCGCGGTTCGCCCCCGTCGAACGGCAACCGGAGCGGCAGCCAGCGCCGGCCCACCGCGCCGCCGGGTTGTGCGAGACGGTTGGCCAACTCCAGAAAGCGGTAGGGGCCGTGCTACGCACTCGTGTCACCCGTGCGGCTGTCTCCGACGATCACCGACGGCCGGTAGACCGTCACACGGAGTTCAGAAAACTTCCGCGCCGCGAGTTCGGCGGCGCGTTTGCTGCGCTCGTAGTCGTTGTGGAACTGCTGTCCGTCGTCCGCGTCGGTTTCGAGGATCGGGCCGGTCCGGTCGCCACAGACGAACGCGGTCGAGACGTGGTGAACCGTGCGAACGCCCGATTCGGTACACCACTCGAACAGCCGGCGCGTCGCGGCGGCGTTGGTACGGTGCGGTTCCCCGTCCGCGGTCCGGCGGAACGACAGGCTCGCCGCCGCGTGAACCACGCTTCCCTGGTTCCGCGCGAGCCTGAGGTCCGCCGCGGTCAGACCGAACCCCGGTTCGCAGAGATCGCCGGGTATCACCGCGGGTACGGGGAGGCGCCGACCGGCCGTTTCGCGGGCGAACTCCGTCAGTTCTCGCACGCGATCTTCGGCGGTCGTTGCACCGGCCGGGCGCACCAGCACGGCGACACGATGGCCGGCGGCGAGCAGGTCGCGGAGCAGGTACCGGCCGAGAAAGCCGGTCGCCCCGGTGAGCAGAATCCCGCCGCGCCCCATGCCCGTCTCCGTGTGGTGCGAAAGTCACCGCACGGGACCGATCGCGCCGCGGGCGGAAAAGCGGGCGCGTGCCGCGAAATTTTTTCGGGGAATGGCGAAATTGCGCAAGAAGGGCGGCGCCGAGGTGCGGTTACCGGTCGGGTTCGAGCCGGGCGAGGGCGGATTTCGCTTCCGGGTGCGCCGGGTCGCAGGCGAGGCAATCGCGGAGCGCCGCGGCCGCTGACCGTCGATCGCCCGCGGCCAGATGTATCACGGCGGTGCGGTAATGAACGGTCGCGGGTGCCGCGCCGGCAGCGCGGGCGCCTTGTAAGTCGGCCAGCGCCTCCGCGAATCGTCCGGAGCGAGAGTGAACCGTTGCGCGACCGATCCGCGCGGCGACGCAGTTCGGATCGAGGGCCAGCGCGCGGTCGAGGTCGGCCCGCGCCCACTCCAACCGGCCGGCTTCTGCATACGCCACCCCACGGTCGGCGTAACACCAGGCCGTTTGCGGCGCCAGGGCGACGCACGCGGAAAATGCGGAAGCGGCGGCCGCGGCGTCGTGCGCCCGCAGCAGGCACAGTCCGCGGTACTCGTGCCCCCACAATGAAGTTGGGTCGAGTTCCAAGCACCGATCGAACTCGACCGCGGCCCGTGCGAGGTCGCCGGCCGCGAGGTGCGCCCGCCCGGCGAGCAGGTGCTCCCACGCGGTTCGCGGGGGAAGCGCGACGGCGCGCCGTTCGGCTTCTTCGGCCCGCGCGATCTGGCCGACGGCCCGCGCGTGCGCCGCACGTTCGAGGTGGAGCACGCCCCGCGGGCCGAGCAGCGATTCCGCCTCGTCGAGAACCGTCAGCGCCTGCCGGTGCGCGGGTTCGTTATCGGCCGGTGGCGCCAGCCGCGCGCCGAGGTGCGCGACGAGGACGCCGATATCCAGCAGGTCGGCGCGCCACCGCTTTTCCAGTTCCGCGGTCGGCTGGCCTTCGAGGCGCGCGGCGATCTGCTGCCGCTCGGCCCACAACTCGCGGCACCGCGTCAGGGTCTCGCGGGCGTCGGCCGGCGCGACGAGTTCCGCGGCGTACAGGGGGCGCACGCGTTCGCAGAAGTGGTGCAGGTCGGCCGCGGCGCGGGCGCGCTCGGCCCGCTGTCGCGCGTCGTGGAGCCGGCGCCCCAGCGATCCGGAAAAGGGTACCCCACGTAGAACCACCTCGCCGCCGCGAAGCACCTCGGCGCCTTCCGCGTAGCGGCAATGTTGCAGGTGCGATTCCCCGTCGCGAAGAACCGTCTCGGCGCGTTCGACCTGACGCGCGAAGTGCAGGCCCGTCCCAACCCCGAAGGCGATGACCGCGGCGCCCACGAGGGCGGCCGGGAGAGCGAAGGGGCGCCGGCGGCGCCACTTCCGCCAGCGCTCCGCGACGCTCCGGTTCGGCACCCCGCGGAGCGGCAGGTCCGCGAGGTGCCGCCGCAGGTCGGCCGCGAGGTGCGCGGCGCTGGGGTAGCGCTCGTTCGGATCGGCCGCGGTACAGCGCGCGAGGACGTCTCGCAGCCCGGTGGGAACGGACGTGCGGACCTCGGCCGCGGAAAGTCCGAGCGCTTCGCGGAGGAGCAGGCCGAGCGAGTAGACGTCGGCTCGCGCGTCCACGCCGCCCGGGATCAGGCGGGCGCGTCGAACGGCCTCCACCGCCGCGGCGAGTTCCGGTGCCATGTACCCCGGCGTACCGCCGAGCCACACCGGCGGCTCGGCGCCCGCGGCGAGCGGGGCACGGGCGAGGTGGAAGTCGAGTAGCATCGGTTCGCCGTCCGCGGCGATCAGCACGTTCGACGGCTTCACGTCGAGATGAACCAGCCCGCGCGAGTGGGCGTACGCGAGCGCCTCCGCCAGACACGCACCGATTCGGCAGACGGTCTCGACGTACGACGCATTACGGAGCGCGTCGCACGCCGGCCCGCTCACGGGCAGCGGCGCCAGCGATTCGTTCTCGGCGCCCCGAAGGGCGGTGAGGACCGACGCGCCGCTCCGCTCGCCGACCGGCACATCGGAAAGGGCGCTCAGGAGAGCGGCGAACGTCGTCCGGCCGAAATACGGCAGGCACAGTCCACGGAGGCCGCGCTCGGGGAACTCGTGTGCGGAGTACAACGGCACGATGTGACTGTGCTGGAGCCGGGCCAGGGAAATGTGTTCGTCGCCCGCGGCCGGGGTCAGTTTCAGCACGACGGTCCGACCGCCGAGCGCGGGCTGTGTCGCGAGGAAGACGGTGCCGTTCGCCCCGCGGCCGAGTTCGCTGAGGAGCCGGAACTCGCCGATCTGGTCGCCGGGGAAGAGGGCCGATCGGGCGGCCGGTCCGGGGCCGAATTCGTGCTGGCACCGCCAGAGCGTTTCGACCTGCGCGCGCCACTGCGGGAACCGACGGGCGAGTTCGCTGAACGAGGTCGGCCGGCCGTGCTCGTGCCGGAGGGCCAGCTCCTCCGCGATCAGTTCGAGCGCCGCGTCGGGTCGGCGCCACAGCTCGGGGTGATGGTCGAAGTAGACCTCCGCGACCGGGCTTTCCCCGAGTCGCCAGCGGGCGGCCATGTCGTCGGCCAGGCGCCCGGCGAGGTCGGAAGGGCCGTCGCCCGCGACCGCGGAGTCGGGGATCATGCTTCGGCACCCGTCGGGAACTCTTCCGCGCCGTCGAGGGCCAGTTCGCGGAACAGCCGGCGCAGGATGCGGCGAACGCTCCCCTCGTGCAGCCCCGTTCGCGCCGCGACCTCCGCGAGCGGCAGCCCGTCGCGCCGCAGGCGCAGGACCTCGCGGTGTTCTGGCGCACAGAGTTGCAGCATGCGTTCCCACAGATCGGCCGCGCGCACGACCTGGCTCGGGGTCGGCTGGTGGCGCGCCGGCGCCGCGGCGAGCGCCGTCCCGCCGTGCTCGGCCGGGCGCGGTTCGCCCCGGGCGCGTGTGGCCGCCCGGCGTCGGGCGATCACCGCCAGCATCGCGCGGAGGTCCGCCTCCGTGTCCACGCGCCAGCCGGCCTCGACCCGGCGGACGACCTGCGCCCAGACCGATTGCGCCACGTCGGCCGAGTCGAACTTCGCCCGGAGGTGCGCGGAGAGCCGACGGCGGACGATCGCGCGGACGTAGGCGGCGTAGGCGGCGTGGAGCTGTTCCGCGACCGTCACGTCGCCGCGGCTCACACGGGCGAGCACGTCTTCGATTCCCCGGTCGCTCACGGCGTGTCCTCCGGGTCGGCGGGCGGGGGCGGTTCGGGCACGGCACGCGCTTGCCTCGCGGCGCGGGTATAGTGGACCCCGCCGCCCACGAGCAGAACGCCCGCCGCGAGCCAGAGGCCCTCGCTCCACTCGACACCGCCGGTCCACTCTTGACCCAGATCGGCGAGGTGCGCGAGGACCGCTTCCGCCTCCCGACCGAGTGCGGACAGGTTCGGGGCCGTCATTTCCGGAACGGGAATACCGCCGAGAGAGTCGAGGAACAGATCGCGCCAGCCCTGCCGCGCCGAAGTGTCGAGGTCCGCTGAGGTCTGCGACGCCGACGCGGGCGCGCCCGGTTGCGGACCCGAAGGGGGAGGTTCGGCCGACCGGTGGTCGAACTCGGGCGCGGTCGGTGTTCCGATCGAGCCGGTGAAGCCGAGCGATTCCGCGAGCGTTACCGAACGTTCCAGTTTTTCGAACCCGGTGGGCGGCTGGGGCACGGCCGGGGGCGCGGCCACGTGTCCCGCGGCCGTGATCCGGGGCGGACCATCGGGGGTGCCGGGCGATTGCGCCGGCAGAAGGGCGGCCCGTTCGTGCGCGCCTTTCCGCGACTCGTCGAAGAACAACTGCCGGGTGATGTGAGGGTCGTATTCAGCCCCCCGTTCCCGATCGTCCCGGCCCCGGATCGTTCGAGCGGCGTCGAGAAGAACCGTCCGTTGCGCCGCCTGCAAATCGGTGGCATAGACCGCGGCCGTGGGCTCGTCGCCCTCGTCCCCGTCGTCCTGCGTTGTGCCCCCCGTCAACGCGGCCACGAGCGCGGAACCGTCTGCGGTGCGCGGGGGCGCACCGTCCGGCCAGCCCGGAACTGGTGGGGCGGAACTGAGGAGGAACCGGTCCTCGAGTGATTCGACCCGGAGGGTGCAAGACCGCGGGCATTTCGCATCCATCGCGAACCGACCCTCTTGCGTCCTGGCGCGGCACGGGGTTGGATTGAAGTAGATCAGATCGCACGCGGAGCCGCAACCGGACTTTGGGGCGCGGGTCTCCGCTCCGGTGTCGCCCGTTCGGGCCGAGGGCGGGTTTGAGTCACGGGCGCCCGTTTCCTCGCCCCCACCCTCTCACGGGCCGCGCCGCCCTCGAACCCCGACCGTACCCCGCCGGCACGGTTTCGATCGGTGCGCCGTCAGGGTGCGTACTTGGCCGGAAGGGCCTTCGCCTGGTCGGACGACATGGTGAGCCCCCAGTTCGCGAAGTTGAACGGCTTGCCCTTCGGCAGCTCCACCTCGAACCGCACCTCCTGTCCCGGCCGGATGCGGGCGCCGGCGGGAACGAACTTCAGCGCCTCCCCCGGCCGCCCCTTCGGATCGAGCCGCCCGGTAACGTTGGTCAACGTGAACTCGGAGCGGTTGACCACCGACACGACGATCCGCCCGTCCCTCCCTTGCAGGTCGGGCACGCTGTAGGTGACCGCGGGGCGCAGCAGGGCCGGCACCGCGGCCCGGCTCTCGGGGTCGGAGAACAGCCCGCAGAAGTCGCCGTCCCGCATCTCCTCCTTCAGCTCGCGCAGGTCCGAGAACCCGAACTTGAACGCCTCCCGGAGACTGTCGAGGGCCATCTTCCCGTACCGCGGGCGGTCCTTGGCGGGCAGCGCCCGCACCTCCGGGTCGAAGGATCGGACCGAGTACAGCCGGGCGAGCGTGTAGTGGTACGTCGCCGACGTCTTCCGCAGTTCGCCGATCTTCAGCGCCTGGTCGAGCGCCTCCGGCACCCGGCCGACCAGCAGCAGCGCCACGGCCCGCTGTTCGCGCACCTCGCCGCTCACGTCCAGCCGGTCGAGCGCGCCCATCCGGTCGACGAGCCGGACCGCGTACGCGGCCCGCGGGCTGAACGCGCGGCACCAGAACCCGTCGCCGGCGTCCGCGGCCGCGGCCAGGCACGCGAGCCGGACCGCCACGCGCAGGACCTCCATCCGCTCGTAGGCGAACACCTCGCCGGGCGGGACCAGCCGGACCGCGGCCGCGGCGCGTTCGGCGAGGGCGAACAGCTCGTCGGCGCGGGCCGGGCCGGGCGGGAGCGAGCGGGCCGTCGTCTCGTACAGGTCGCACAGCGCGAACGGGTTGTCCCACGGCCCGGCCCCGCGGTCGTACTTCACCTGCTCCTCGAACAGCGCCAGGACGGGTTTGGGGTCCTTCTGCTTGACCGCCGCCGCCTGGACCTCGGGCAGCCGGTCCGACGGGCTGACCTTCGCGAGCCGGAACCGGTCGACCCCGATGCGCCGGAGGAGGTCGGCGCGGTCGGCCCGCGAGCCGGTCAGCTTCTTGTGCAGCTCCGCGTACTTCTCCTGCGTCTCGGCGTCGAACGCCTGCTTGGCGACCGCCAGCCGGCTCATCTCCGCCCGGTACGCGGCCTGCGTCTGGTAGATCCCCCCCAGCGCGCCGAAGACGCCGCCGACGTCCGGCCCGGTGTCGACGCGCGCGGTGGTCCCGTCCGACAGCGTCACCTCCTCGTACGACGGCAGCGCGGAGAAGAGCAGGTTCAGCCCGTTGACGAGGTTGGCGGTCTGGCGCCGGGCCTCGGCCTGCCGGGCCAGGCGGATCAGCTCCTGCCGGACCGCGACCTGCTCGGCGTAGAGCCGGTCGAGGGCCTCGGACGCGTCGCGCTGCTCCCGGACGTAGGCGGCGAACCCCTTGTACGCGTCCGCGACGGCCCGGTCGTAGTCGTTCCGGGCGGTGTACGCGGCGAGCTCGTCGGCGTGGCGCAGGTAGAACTCGAGCTGCAGCTTGTCGCCGACGAAGACGGCGGCGTCGACGCGCGCCTGGAGCCGCACCAGGGCGCGGTAGAGGAACCAGTTCTGCTCCGCCACCTTGGTCCCCGGCAGGGGCGCCAGGTCGGGGACCCGGGGCGCGAGCCGATCGCCGCCGAACGCCGCCCCGGTCCCGGCGTCGAACGTCCAGCGGGCGGCGCCCTTGGTCCCGTCGGCCCGCGCCACCGGCGCCTCGGTCTCGACGCGCGCGGTCGTGACGCTCTTGGCGAGCTTGACCTGCAGCTTGCCGGTCTTGGCGTCCCGGTAGTAAAGCCCGTCGCGGGTGACGAACAGCAGGACGCCCTTGTCGCGCGTGGTCTTGAACTCCTTGAGAGCGGTCGTCTCGGTAACGACGATGTCGATCTTGAGCGGCCCCTCGGCCAGAACCTCGCTCCCGTCGGGCGAGAGCGCCGCCTTCGGTTGCCCCGTCGTCGTTCCGATCGCCGCGAGCGCCGCGACGAGCGCCAGACACAGTCGAGTGACCACGAGCGACCTCCGAATAGGGACCGGCGAATCCGGAACAAAATGCAATAGATTCAAGAAACTTACAATCGACATAACAATTCCGGTGGGGGCAGCGCCGCGGGAGCGCTCCGTTCCCCACACCGGCCGTCACTTCCGATCGGCCTGCGGGAAGCTCATCGACATCTGGTACGGCGCGGGGTCCCGGACGCGCTTCTTGAGTTCGTTTTGCCAGTGCTGGTACGGGTCGGTCGACTCGACGGCGACGGGACCGCGCAACTGCGGATCGCGCGGGAGGGTGAAGTTCTCGAACCACACCCCGGGCCGGTCGTCGCCGCGCGCGCGATCGACCCGGGGCAGGTCGCGGAACCACGCCCGGAAGTCCGCGTCCGAGAGCTTCAGCGGCTCCGGGGACGCGAACGCGACCATCGTCGTGACCCCGACCGTCGGCTTGTTCGGGTCGATCGTGTAATCCCGACCCTCAGGCAGCACGAGGCCCGAAACCGGCGCCTCCTTGTTCGGCCGCGTGCCCCACCCGTCGCGCCACGGGTGGATCGGGAACGTTTCCCCGTCCGGATCGACCCAGAACACGTACAGGTACGCCGGCCGGTCGAGCTGAACGGGGACCTTGATGTGGTCGCCGTGCTTGATCGGCAGCGCGTCGGGGTGGACCACCGGCACCCACCGGCTGTTCCGGTTCACCAGAACCTCCACGCGCCCGTGGTAGTCCGGCGGCGGCTCTTCGCCGGCGCGCGACCCGCGCCCGAGCGGCCCGAGCACGACCGGCA
>JAFKJJ010000130.1 GCA_017306025.1 Planctomycetota bacterium | reverse complement strand
GGGCGGGAGGGGGGAGGCTGCCTTACGGTCAAGGGACGCCGTCTCCTTCGACGACTGGTTGGCGGCCGCCACGGGCGCGGGCCCGCAGCCGGTAGAGAGAATCGGAAGGGCCAGCGCCGCGAGCGGGGCGAGTAGCCTTAAGTGCCATCGCATAGAGCACCTCTTCGAAGTTAAGGTCCTGGGGTTGGGAAGGAGGTTTTTCGCGCGGGCTACGACACGCAGCCCGCGCGATCCGCCCCGGTCGGCGCACGGGTCAAACGACACCGAACACCTTTCGGGTGAGCTTGTTGTCCGGGATGTTTAGCCGCTTGAGGTCAGCCGCCGTGAACGGAGCGAGCCGCATCTCGCCACCCGGCCGGGGATCGTATTCGGGGATGGCCGGATCGGGCGCGAGCGGGGGGAATCCGTCCCGGAACCGGACGTCCGCGCGATAGGTGCCGATCTCCGGCAATCGGAAGAAGCCGGCGACCGTACCGCCGGCGAAATCCGTGGCGGGCAGCGTTTTGATCTCGTCCGCGGTGACCAGGCGCCGCGGCTTCACGGCGTGACTCTCGTTTACCTGCCGCCCATTCTGGGATTTCCCGCGCGGGTCGGTGACCGGCCACGTGATCTCGTCCACCTCCTCGTCTCCGATCTGCTTCGAGCAGTACTCTGCGGTCTCGTCGGAATCGATGGTGAGGAACGCTCGCGTGCGAAGGGTGTCGAGAAGGGCCTTCGCCCTCTGGGGCCCGCCGAGCGACTCCTCGAGGGCCGGGAGCGACATGGCCGACGCTGCGACCACCGCGCCCGCCGACCGGCCCTTGGTCGTGAGCGGTGTCAGGTCGATTTCGCCAAGACTCGGGAGCTCGTCGAAGAGGGCGCCGGAGAGCGACCGCGGGTCGTCGCGGAACAGAACCTCGTCCGAGTACCGGCGGAATGCCAGGTGGTAGAGGAGCTTCTGAACCTCGGACGACGAGTCGACGAGTTCGAGGAGCAGAACCGCTTCCTCGTCCATGAACTGCGTGATGCTGAAGGGGGTCTTTGAGTGCTGCCAGCACGCGGCAACGATCTGGAGCTTGTCCAGACAGGACCCGAGGGTCGCTACCACGTCGGGTGCGGACGTCGCGTCGAGGTAGGTCGAGGCTGCATCCTTCCCCTCCGGAGTCAGAGACAGGAAGTGCTTCATGCGCTTCTTATCGCGGCAGATGAGGCAAACGTCCCGGAGAACAAAGGACTGGGGCGCGGCGACCGAGAGGCCGAGGAGTACTGCGAAGACCAGGGCCCGCGCGGCGTCCCGGAAGTACTTCTGGATCTCGTTCTTGTCGGCCGGGATGAGAAAGCTCGCGAGCTGGTGGAGTTCCGCAGGTGTGCGGAAGTCCCTGGCGAGATCCCACCACACGGATCGCCTATCGAGGAAGTTCAGCCGGTAGACCGGCACGTGCGGCGGGAGTGCGGCGCAGACGAGCCGCCCGAACGACCGCTTCGGGTCATAGACGAAGAGCCTCGCCCGCGACCCGCGCTCGGCGACGAGCTCAAGGACGCTTCTGAGGAACTGGACAAAGAGCAAAGTCTTCCCGACCCCGATGGCCCCAATCCACAGAAAACCGGTGAACGCGAACGTAAAGGGGAGCCAGAGGCCGCCGAAGGCGAGGCCCCGAAAGCCGACGGGCGGCGCGAACGGCCCGTGTCCCTTCGCGGTCGCCGCCGTGTCGGCTTCCTCCTTCGTAAGGAGCTTTGCCCCCCGGCGGTGCGTGAGGTGCGGCCGGCCGCGGGGCCTGAAGATCTCGTGGAGGATGGCCAAACCGACGCATCCGGCGACGCCGGTGACGAGGGCGAGCTTCTCCGTTTCGGACATGGCAGACACGACCTTCCTCCATTAGTGATGTTGTGGATCAGGGACGGAGTTCCTGGTGGAGCGACTGCGACTGACCCGGGTCCTGCTGCTGGGTCAGGTCGGTGCGGTGCGAGACGGCGAAGGTTTTCGAGCCGTCACGCGTGAGAAGCTCGGTGAGTCGGTCGTTCCGGAGCGTGGTGAACAGATCGACTCGGCCGGTTGCCTGCTCGAGGAGGGCGAGCACCGACTGCTTGAAGAACCCGCCGCCGCGGGCGAGTGCGTAGATCCGGGCCGGAGCGAGCTCTGACGCCCGGGGAACCGAGGACGCGTACCCGAGCGCAAGGTGCGGGAAGCGTGTGACCGAAACGGAAACCCGTCCCCCACGGTCGAGACTGACGGTCGCCGTTTTCAGGATCGGGTTCACCGACACGACGGTGCCCGAGTGCCCGGTCTTCACTCCGAGGTGGAAACTCGACCGCGTGAAGACGACCCGGTCACCGGACCGTGCCCACGAGCCGTCCGGGAGCCTGACGGCAGCGATGCCCAGAAGCCCCCGCTCTCTCCGCTCCCGCTGGATCCGCTTGTTGAGCTTTGCGGCCTCCCGGTTCGTGCTCGTAACGACGAGGTGTCGAGCCGGTTCGAGGAGGCCTCCGTTTTTCCCGTACCGCTCGAGAAGCCACTTCGCGGCCTCGTCGTAGCTCGTCTCGCGCCAGAGCCGCCCCTCGCGCTCGAGGGTCTTGACCGCACCGAAGGCGTTGCCCTGTCGGAGGAGGAAAGCCGCGACCGACTCGGCCCGGTCGAGCTTGACCTCTGGCTTCACTCGGTAGGTGCGGTGGCGGTCCGTGAGGTGCCGGAAGCCGCCGCCGGCGAACACTCCAGGGGCGCGGGCGCTGTCGCCGATCAGAATGACTTTCGCGCCGGCCCTCCGTGCCAAGGCGAAGAGTTCTGCCCCCTCCCTCGTGCCGAGGAGGTGCGCGTCGTCGACGACGACCACGTCCTTCTTCGTGAGCTTGTCGAACGGCGTGCGGATGTTCTCCGCGGCTTTGAGCTTTGAACTGAGCGGCCCCGGCCCGCGCAGCCGGAGCCACTTCAGGACTGTCCACAGGGTGGCCGTGCTTGCGTCCTGGATGATCCGGTGGACGGTTGAGGCAGGCTTTCCGGTCTGCCTCCTCAACGACTCGACCGAAGCTCCGGTCGGAGCGGCGAACCGCACCCGGAACCCTGAGCCCTCGTACACGCGGCCGAGTTCGTGGAGGAGCTTCGCCTTGCCTTCCCCGGACGGGCAGTCGAGAAGACCGAGCCGGCTCTTCGGGTGGACGAGGCCGCGGAGCGCGCGGACGAATTCCTCGCCCTTCGCAAGGAGGCGAGCGGCCCCTCCATCAAGGATCCGCTTACCGACTTTCCGGCCCCGGCGCTCGGCGAGCCGCCCCGCCTCGCGGAGGAACTTCAGCTCGGCCCGCTCGTGAGCTCGCGAAGTAAAGACGGCCGCGCCGTTTCGCTCGCCTGTCTGCACAAAACCCGTGACGAGGGGGTGCGCAAGGAGTCGGCCCGCGGCGAGGGCGATCTGGCCTTCGGAGACGCGCCGCCCGCCCTGCTTCGCCGCTGCCGCGGTGAGCTCTTCGAGCGTGAAGTGCCCGTAGGTGGCGACGAGCGCGTTCGCCACCTTCCGAACGAGAAGCCACGCCCGGACGGGTTCGGTCAGCAGTCGTTCGGCGAGCGCCTGGATCGTGGCAAACTCGCTCGCCCACTCGGGGAGGGACGGCTTCGCCCGAGAGCCGAGGGAACCTCCATCGGCTACGGAAGGCTGATCAGTTGATGCATGCGTGTGTTGTCCCGGCGACGGCCGGCGTTCCCGCTCCGGTGGGTGGACGCTGTCTGCTTTCGGCGTCGGGCGGGCTGCATCGTCGCCCGGGCGGGGGGCCGAAGTGCTGGACTCGACCGCTGGGGGCTTCGGGATGTAGGCCGCGGGCTTCGGCTCCGGCGGATCCCAATAGTGGAAGACGGGCTCGCCGCGTTTCGTCCCGGCCGCCCGGAGGTTGTGTTCGAGCGGGTTCGCGAGCGCCCGGTCGATGGTGGCGAGAAGTGTTTCGACGGCCACCCCTTGATCAAGGCACCTGACGCCGGCCTTGATGACGAGTTCCTTCCGGGTGAAAGCGTCGACATCACGGAGGAGCGCCTCGGCAGCCCCTCTCACCGCCTCCTCGGCCCGCGCTGCCTCGACATCTGGGGTGAGGGCCTTTACGGTGCGGCCGCGGCGGAGAACTTCCCCAATGTCGATCCCGTGTGTGGATGCCTCCAACGCCCACCGTGTTCGCCGCTCGGCCCGGTCCCAGCCCCGCTTTTCCTGGCGTGTCTTTTTGGCGGCCTCCTCGGCGTTCTTCGGCGTCTTCGCTTCGCCGGTCTTCTCGAGCCGGGCGTCAATTTGTCGCTTCCGGCTGGACCAGAACTCGGTGAGCGACTGCGGGACACCCGGGACGCGAAAGCTGTAGCCGTTCCGAAGAGCACAGACCCCGAATTCCTCACTCAAGCCTCGAACAAGGTGCAGGTCGAAGAGGACCGAGGCGAGTCGCTGAACGTGGTAAAGCGGCCCGTGGTCGATTGCGCCGGTAGTCCCGTCGAGCCTCGCGGCAACGCCGAGCACGACCGCGTGGCAATGCAGGAATGGTTCGCCGGCGCGATTCGTTTCGTGGAAGAAGAGCGCGATCGACAGGTCGCAGCGCTCGCTCCGCTTCCCGTCGTGGCCCCGTTTGCACCACGCGTGTTCGCGCTGGATGTGGTCGAGGACGGCCTCGACCGACCGCTGAAAGAGTGCCCGTAGCTTTGCCCGCTCCTCGTCATTGGCGAGAGCGTAAAGAACGTCAAAATGTTTGCTCGTCGAGAAGTTGAGCTCCGTACCCGCGCGCCGCTTCTTCTCCCCCGCGTGCCGCTTTTTCTCCCCCGCGTTCTGTACCAGCGGCTCGCCGTTTTGCCCGAAGCCGAGCATGAGCCGCTTGAACACGTCCTGGAGCACCTGCGCTCCCAGCTTCAGCCCGAGCCGTTCGAGCCCCCGGCCGTACCAAGTTCCGAGGCCCTCCGATGACAGATACCAGCCCCGCTCGTCGGCGAGCGTCTGGTTGACGTAATAGTTACCGTCGCCTCGGATCGCTGAGACGCGGACGACCCCGGCCGCCGTCAGGAAGACGGCGAGCACCACCAGAGCGGCGAGGAGCATGGCCCGTCCCACGGTCACCTCAGACGTCGAAAGTCTCGCGAAGAAATTGGTCCGCCTGGACCTCGTCCATGGTGGGACTCAAGGCGACGATGAGGCACCAGGCGGCCTTCCTGAGGAGCGCCCGATACTCGTCGATGGGCGGTGGGGCCTGGGTGATCGGCATGCCGTCCGCCCACCCCTGATCGAGGCCGATCTTGACCAGCTCGCGGGCCAGTTGGTTGGGCGAGCACTTGCGGAGCTTCGCCTTCTCGACACACCGCTCGTACACCTCGCGGGACCGGAAGATGATCTTGTCCTTCTCGTTCGAGTCGTTCACGGCATCTTCCTCCGCTCAGCGTTCACTTCACGATGGAGTTCGTCCCAGAGAGGGACGCCGTCAAACAGGTCGTCAGGTGGGAGCGGGCGAGAGCCCTTTTGGCCGGCAGGCGCAACAGGCTTCGAAGGCGCAGCGGCGTCCGGACTTCCACGAAACGGGGCGATGTACTTCACGCCGTAGATCGTTCCGCCGGTGACGGCGGCCAGAACGAGGAGGAGCCCCGGAACCCGGAGCCGCATCCGCGCCTTTGCGCGCTGAGCAGCCACCGGCGGCAAAGCCTTCTTCGATGGCCTTTTGAACAGCGCAGCGACCCTGGCCACCGCGCCGAGTCCAGCCCTACCCCCGATGAGCCGCCAGAGGGCTGACAGGTACGCTCTCGCGTCAGCCGCAGCACGGCTCGTCTGCCGCTCCCATGCGGTGAGTGCGTCCGCCCACTCCCGGGCGGACGGGCGCTTCGAGGGGTCCGAGTGCCCGTCGCGAAAGGCGCGGGTGAAAAGCGATTGAATCGTTGGCGGGAGGTCGCGGAACCGGACGCCCACATCGACCGGGGTGACGTCGGCCGGGAGCGGCTTTTGGGGCGAGAACGGCCAGCCGCCGTCGCGGATGATCTGGTCGAGTGCCGGGACCGCGCCGCCTTTCAGGTGTCGCCAGGCGAACGGGTGACTGCCCTGTTTGAGGAGCATCCACACGAGGATCGCGAGCCCGAAGACGTCGCTCGGCTTCCCGCGACGGACGCTTCGTAAGTCCTTACCCGACACCTCGGGCGGCAGGAATTCGGACTGGCCGACGTGGCAGTCGAAGTTCACGAGCCCGCCACCAACCATCGCCCGAAAAGCCCGGGAGTCGGTGTCGATACCGTAGACGGGGTAGCGGCCATTGACCCTGCGGCTGCCGACGATCCGGTTCCCAAGGTTAACGTCCCACTCTTCGAGGCCGACGGCGTGGTTGCCGTCCATGCCTTCGGCCGTGTTCCCAGCGATGCCGATAAGGTCTCTTTGCGACAGGATGATGTTCGCAGCCGTCCGGGCCGCGGGGTTGAGTATGACCCCCAAGTTCTCGCCTTCCGCGACTGGGACAGCGCAGCCGACGGGAGGGCCTCCGGGGACGTCTGAAACGATGTCGATCGGAAGCATTGTGTTCGCGGGCTTCGGAACCCAGCGCATGAGACAGCGGCAACGATCTGCTTCGTGAGGCGCGGCCTTGCGGTCGTGCCAGATTTTCACGCCGACCGTCGGGTCGTCCGTGGTCCGGCTGAACGTGCCGCCACCGCCCTTCCGGGCAGTGCGACCGTCCGACTGGTATTGGGTGCCGGTCGACCCGTAGTACACGGTCATGGCTGGATGTACCAATGGGGGCAGCCCCTCGCGGGCAGCGAGGGGCTAGGGACAGTCAGCCGATCAGCCCTTGATGCGACGCCACTCGTCAGTCGGAGGGAGCTCGATCTCCTCGCCGGGCCGCGACCGGCTGACTCGCCCGAGCACTTCGGCGAGCCACCTGTAGAAGCCCTCGATGTTGTCGTCCTTGAGGATGGCGGCCGGTCGCTTGCAGCTAATCCTGTTGATGGCGGGGACCACGTTGCCGATGCCGATCGGGAAGACGAGGAGCTTCTCCTCCCGCTCGGCCTTGTGAACCTTGGGGAGCGCCCTGTCCCACCACTCGCCGTCGGTCGCTTCGCCGTCGGTCTCGACGATGAGCAGGAGCTTTCCGACCGGGACACCGGCCTGCCGGAGGCGTGACGCTTCGGCGAGGATGTGATCGACGGACGCGGCGAGGGCGTGGCCGAGCGGAGTGTCGCCCCCCCACCCGATGAGTTCGGCCAGGTTCCAGCCACTCGCTTGGTTGAAGGAGGACTTCTCGACCCTTCCGCCGCCCAACTGCACCTGAGCGCCCAGGATCGAGAACGCCGTCATTCGGTCGGACTTGATCTCTCCACAGAATTCCTTCTCTGCCGCCATGTACTTCTCGCGGTACTGCCCGGCCGTTCCGCTCTGGTCGCGGCAGAGGAGCACGAGATGCTGCGTCTGGAAGTTCTCCGAACCGGTGTCCGTCTTGGTCTCCGGCTCGGGGGTGTCGTCGCCCGGAGCCTCCGGGGGCACTCCGTCCGCGGTCGCACGAGGCTGCTCCGCGGTGGCGGCACCGCCCCGCCTTACAGCGGCCGGGGCGAAGAACCGCTTCCTCATCCGGAAACGATCATGTTGATGGATCTTCAGCGTCACGTTCGTGACCTCCGTTACTTGAACCAGGGGGGACCGGGTGGCGGAGCGTACGGATCCGCCGACGAGGGGGACTGCGGGAGGGCCTTCTTGGCACCCCGCCGGGCGGCGGGTTTGTCGTCCGTGGGCGCTTCGGCTAGTTGCGGTTCGGGGCTCGGCGGGGCAACGGCTGATGCGCCCGGCCCGCCGCCCGAACTCACTGCGTCTTCGTTCTTGAGCCTGGCGATCTCGACCCGAATGGCCGCCGCGAGTTCGGGGCGGTTAGTCCGCTCGAACTCGGCGGCTTGGAGCTCTGCCTGAGCGAAGAACTCCTCCCGGGCCATCGCGGTTCCCAGCCGGATCTCGGCTGACAGAAGCCTTCCGACCGCGTCGCGGGCAAGCCCCGCGAGCCAGAGGATTAGCCAGTGGAAGCTTTTCAAGGCGCAAGACCTCCTTCCCGGTGCGTGCGCGCACCGCGTTCACACCACCCATTGGCAGTGACGAAGAGAGAGGACGATCCTTGTCGTGATGGGATCCGGCCGTTCCTGCCGGTGAGGGGTGAGGCGCTCGATTCGTCGTCTGTCGTGGTCTGCGCGGCTACGACGAAATGCGGCAGGCACCGCCTCGACACGACCCCTCGGTCACTATACTCAAAGCGGCGCGTCGTGCTCCAGAGAATTTCTTCATTTTCATATCACGCCTTCGCGGTCCTGCGGCGAGGCACGAGTCATTCGACAGGAGTTACCGGTAGGCGCTGCGGCGAAACAGCGGCGGTCGACCTACCCGGTGCAATCGGCGTGAGGTAAGATTGCACCGCGCGAGGTCGTGATCCAAAGAGCAGACTTTGGGTTACTTCGCCTACTCCCAGTCGCCCTCCTCCTTGATGCCGGAGCTCAGCGTGCCGCCTCCGCCAAAGTACCCGCCCTCTCTGATCATCGCTTGCGATCTCGCGCTGCGGTTCGCTGACGCACTCAAGGACGATCCGAAATTGGCCATGAGTCACTTCCGCGAGACATACGCGCCGTGGCTCGACAATAGGAAGTTCTCCGAGTACCTCGACCTGATCGAAGAGAGGTACAAGGTCAGGGTCTTTGACGCGCCGAAGAAGAAAACCGGCTATTACCGGGTGACCGAGGCCGGCAGCCTGCTTCTTGAGCAGGTGCGGAGCTTCTTCGACAAGCTGGAGGAATCGCCGCAGGTGAGCGTGAGCCGGTACACCGTCGGCTCATTCGTGTTCTCGACGGCGTACATGCTCGCGCCGGCGATCGGGCAGTACTTCGAACAGCGGAAGCATCAGCAAGTGCGCCTCTCGTTCCGAGACTTCCGCAACCTCGACACGATGCTCGAACTGATCAGTCGGAGGAAGTTGGGCTGCGCGTTTTTGGCTGACACCGGCCGGCTCAGCATGGAAGCGTACAGCAACGAGCTGGAGTTTCGACCCCTCGTCCGCGGTGGGGTGAGTCCGGTCGTCGTTTACCCGCTGGCCTGGAAGGTACGGCCGAAGTCCGCCGACGATTTTGCAAACCGCCGACTCGTCATCCCACGGAGGTTTCCGCCGAAGTGGGCTTCGTTGATCCCCCGTGCCCACGCCGACGTGCTGACCGGACGAGTAGTCGTGACCAGTTTCGTCGAGGTGCTCGCATTCGTCCGAAAGGGGGTTGGTTTCGGAATCATGCCCGGGGTCTACAAGGACTGCCTCGACTCGCCGGACGTGGAGGCCGAGGTCGGCGTGCTCCCGCTTCCGGACGGCGAACCGACGGACTACGGGGTGATCCTCAGGCTGCGCTTCGACGAAACAGCGCCCGCTGAACTCCGAGAGTTTGTTTCGATGATGACCGAGACGATGAATGCTCCAGGTTACTTCTCCCCTACCGAGCGGTCACGTTCGCAATGAGCGCAGGAGCGGAGCGCACTTTGGGCGGCAATTCTCGATGGGCGACATTGCCGCCGGCTGCCTGAGTTGAGTTGAGCGGAGGCCGGGCGCTACTCTTCCCTGCAATTGGCATAGTTCGACGCGTGGAGTTAGGATCGGCTGGCGCACTTTCTCACTTCCATCCGGGTATCCGACGTTCGTTCTGGTTCACACCCTTTTTCCGGACCGTCCGGTGTCCCGAGGTCAGACTCGGAGATGACACCGACCGTCCGGCCCGGAGGTTCTTCAATGGCCCGTCCAAAAGTGCCGATCGACGTACTGACCGCGCTCCACATGCTTGCCCAGCTCCGCGAGATGAAACGCCAAAACCCCGACCTGCGGCTGTTTCAGTTCTTCGCGGACAACGAGTTGACTCCGCGTCACCGTGAGTTCGCGAAAGCGCTCGAGGTGCTTGAGAGAAAGTTCGAGTTTCCGTTCGTGGCCGCCGCTTACAAAAACGGAGGCCGCACGGATCTCACGGCGGAAGCGGAGGCCGTCCTCGATCGGTTCGAGGCTGCGTACCTCCAGTTCCTGAACCCGGAGAGGGAGAAGCTTCGCGACCGACCGGCTAGGGTCGGGGCGTGGGGCGCGGTACTCGAAGCGGCTCTGGCGCCGGCGCTCGGCCGGCTCGGGGGCGAGGCGGATGGGGTACCGGTTGCCCATGCCCGAGACCTTTCCTCGTTCCCCCGCGCGATGCAGTCTCTTGTCGACTTTCGAGTCGATGCGATTGTGGCCCTCCACGACCGCGACGAGTCAAGCACTGCATTCCACAACCTGGTGAGCTTCACTCCGTGCGAGGTCGAAGTCCCACTCCTCGTCACGTGGGCCGGTGAGCGCAAGGAGGTGCGCGTGTTCCCGTCGGGGTTGCCGAGCCAGTGGGTCAGGTGCGCGCCGCGGGCGGTGCGGAGACGGGGTGACCTCATCCTTCGGTCCCCGTTCGCCGCATTGGAATTGGCGGCGGCCGGGTTCGGAGCGGCCGTCGTGGTCGGGTTACCCCGCGTGCGGAAACGCGCCGATGAGCTCGGTTTGACGACCGAGCCCGTCGCGCACGTCACACCCGAACAACTCGGGGTGTTCACGCGGCATCCGAGGGAGTCGATGGTGCGGGCCGAGGTCTGGGGCAAGGTCGAGCTGGTACTCGCCGCCTGCTCCAAGCCCTGATCAGCACGACACCAGCAACTGACCCGCAATCGGTGGTTTTCCAACAGGACGTCGGGAACCCACCACGCCGCCACCTCATCTTAGACCCGCTGTTCCTCACCGCTCGTCGCAAATCGTGCAAGCACGAGATCACTTCCACCGCATACCCATCCCGCACCCGCACTGCGACCGAAGAGATCGAGGTAGGGGCCGGGACTGACCTGCCTGAGGAGTGAGCGAACCACCTCCGCTCGATGCTGCCGCGTTCGAAGTTCGGCCCAGCTTTGAATAGATCGGTCGCTGAACGATCGGCTCCCGCGGACCCCGAGCACCATGCACACGTGGGCGACCCGCCAGAAGCTCCCCGGCATTGTCTCAGGCGTCGTCCAGACGAATACCCCCCGGTAAGTAAACCCCCACGCCGAAAGTAAGGGCGGGCAGTCGAATAAGAACTCATCGGGGACGAGAAGGTGAAGGTGCGAGTCCTCTGCCGCAACCTCGCCGACCGGAAGACGGGCGAGTTCCTCCACCGAGAGTGTTAGGTGTTGGTCTGCGCCGCCACCGTCATCCCCGTCAGTACCTGCCTTCCAGGGCGGATCGACGAACACCGTCCCGAACCGAGGATGTTCAGCACGAATACGGCGGAGAGCGGAGGATACCGATCCGATTAGTGAGTGACGAACAGCTCTACGTGGGGCGCTGGGGCTCTTCGTAGGTTGTCCGATGGAGAACTTCAAAGCACCGGCCGTCGTGATCTCCTTTCGTGCGTCGCGGGCGTCGGACAGGTAGCGATCGAACGCCGCGTCCGGCATCGCGGCGAGCCGTTGGAAGGCGGAAGACTGGTTCTTCGAGATCCCATCGGGCAGGTCACGTGCTGCGGTCCCGCCGCGCGTCGAAGACCGCCGGTCGCCACCGCCCGAGTGGTTGACGTTGTCGGCAAGCCACTTGCCGAGCCAGCGTTCCTGGTGCAGCCGGAGTTCGGCGAGGAGGTTTTGGGCGTAGAGCCGCTCCTCCCGGTCTCGCAGCGCACGCTTCAACACCTCTTCCATCGCAGCGACACGGTCGCGGTCCGCTGCAACGTCCTCGGGCTCGGCCCGCACGTCGAGCTCGCGCCGACCCTCCCGGTAGACCGCTTTGACTGCTTCGATCATTCGCGCCGCCGCGGGAAGCCGGTCGAGCGGACCAGTCGGAATGGTTTGAAGCGGCTGGGTCGACATGGGAGCTTTGCTCGAAGAGGGTGACCTGGCAGGCGCGGTTCCCACCATCTCCGGGATTCCCTCCCGACGGCCTGCCTGGCCATTGTCCACTCCGTGACAATCGCGCCGCGGCATCTGAGTTCCAGGTACGGAATTCCACGAGGGGGCGAGAAGTGGCTTGGCTGTGGGTCGGGTGGAACCTCGCGAGCAAAGTGGACCGGCGGTCGATGACAGGACACTTGGTTCGCAGTCACGCGGGAGGACCGCGGTCTACACTCGCGAGCGAACGGCGAGGCGCTTGTCGGAATCGCAACCGACACCACGTAGCCAAGTCTCACCGCTCGTGTTTACCGAACGGACCGTTTCGTGTGGCAAATCTGTAAATGGGAGCGTGTAAACCGCTGCGACCCGTGAGCATCGGTTCACGATG
>JAFKJJ010000518.1 GCA_017306025.1 Planctomycetota bacterium | reverse complement strand
GCCAGCCGGCCGTGCGCGACACCAGGAAGAACTCCGCGGTCGTGACCGCGACCACCACCCACAACAGGCACACGTCGAGGAACGCGAGCAGCGGACTTCGCAGCCCGAAGAAGCAGACGCTCCACATGAGGTTGAGGCCCAACTGCACCCCGAACGCGGTCAGCGGGCAGCACACGTCGTCACAGTCGCGGCACAGCCAGACGATCGAAGCCGCGACGGCCATCATCACGTAAAGGGCGGTCCACACGGGGCCGAACACCCAGTCGGGCGGCGTCCAGCTCGGCTTCGGCACGCCCGCGTACCACCCTTCCACCGCGGGCGCCGACACGACCGACGCGATCGCGGGCACCAGCACGCAAGCGGCCACAATGACGGCGACGCCGCACAAACCCGGATGTTCCCGCGCGTCGCGCTTGAGCCGTTCGACGGTGAGCGTAGACATGGTGTGAACTCCTTTCGCGGGGCTCCGGAAACGGCGCGGCCGCCGGCCCACAGGCGCCCGGCGGCCGCGCCGTTCCGCCCCCCGCCATCAGTGGTCCATTCCGCCCAGCATCCGGTTGAGCTCCTCGACGTGTTTGCGGCACGCGGCCAACAGGTCGGCGCGGATCGCGCGCTGGCAGTCGGGGTGGATGTGCTCGTTCTCCAGCGCGGCCTCGTACTCGTTGATGCCGTGCTCCTCGCCCTGCCGCAGCGCCGCGAGCACGGTGGCCGGCCCGAGCGCCTCGGCGGCGCCGGTCACGGTCGCCGTGAACGTGCCCCACGGGCCGGTGCCCTCGATCGGCTGACCGCCGAACTGGATCACGTGGTCCCGCAGCTCGCGCACGGCCCGGCTGTGCTCGTCGCGGATCTTCTGCAGGTCGGCGATCACGAGCAGGTCGTCGAACGCGTGGAGCGCTTGCGTGTACGTCTCGACCGCGGCCGTCTCGCCGCGGAGCAGCGCGTTAAGGGCGTCGATATCGCATTGGTGTTGATCGATCGTCGCGTGCATGGCGTATCTCCGGGCGAAGCGCCCGCCGGCCGCACCCCGGCCGGCGGGCTCGTTTGAAATCGGCCCGTTGGAACGGGCCGGGTGATTACGGCGCGGTGACCTTGACCTTGAACTCGCCGCTGGTGGAGCTGCCGCCGCCGTCCGGCGTGCCGCTCACCTTGATCGTGTGTTCGCCGACCGGCGCCTCCTTATCCGGCGTCACGGTGATGGAGAACTTGGTGTCCGCGTCGCTGGCCTTGACCGTGTCCTTGTTCAGCTTCACCTCGACGTGCGCCGGCGCCTCGACCTTCAGGTGAACGTCCTTCTTGAAATCGGACCCGCGGTCGATGCTGCCGCTGAAGGTCTCGGACGTCCCCTGCTTGACGGTCTTGATCGTCGTCGTCTCGGCCGACGGCGGCAGGGAGATCTTGAAGCCCGAACCGCTCCCGGCCGGCTTGTCGGGGCTGGTACCGCCCTCGGGGCTCTTGTTGCAGCCGAGCGCGCAGCCGACCAGGGCGGCGAGGGAGAGAGTCCAAAGTCGCATGTCGTGTCCTCTATTTGTCGTGTAGTCGGCCCGGCGGGGGTGCCGGGTGGGAATGGTTACGCAACCGGTGTGCCAGACCGGCGCGGGCACGGCACGCCGGTTGCAATTACGTGAGGCGCGCACAACACGGGGCGCCGCGCCCCGTTCACTTCCCTTCCCGGAGAACAACAATGCCCGTGCTTTCCCATCCCGCGTTCGGCCCGCGCACCGCCCTCGCGTACGTCACCGGCGGCACCCTGCTGTGTGTGTGGACGCTCGTGTGGTACTTCACCCGCGACTACGAGCTGACGCGGTCGCAGTGGTTCTGGGTGGCCGGGCTGTTCCTGTCGGGCGTCACGTTCGTGTTCCTGGGCCTGATCCTCGGCCCGCTCGGCCGCGCGGCCCGTCAGGCGGAGGTCC
>JAFKJJ010000129.1 GCA_017306025.1 Planctomycetota bacterium | reverse complement strand
ACCTGCCCCCGATGATCGTCCCCCACGCGCCCGTCGCCCCGCCCGCCCTGCCGTCCGATCAGGACGCCACCGGCCGCACCCTCGGCGACGAAGAAATCGCCCTCATCACCGAAGCGATCCGCTCAGGGACCCTGACCGTCACGAAGCGGCGGTTCGGGAAGAAGCTCGAAACCGACTTCGCCGCGCGCACCGGCTCGAAGCACGCCGTCGCGTGCAGTTCCGGAACGGCCGCGGTTCACTGCGCCGTCGTCGCCCTCGATCCGGAGCCCGGCGACGAGATCGTCACGACCTCGATCACCGACATGGGCGCGCTCAGCCCGATCCTCTACCAGGGCGCGATCCCGGTGTTCGCGGACGTCGACCCGCGGACCGGGAACGTCACGGCCGACTCGGTCGCGGCGCGGATCACCGACCGCACGAAGGCCGTCGTCGTCACGCACCTGTTCGGCAACCCGTGCGACATGACGGGCATCATGGCGGTGGCGAACGCCCGCGGCATCCCGGTGATCGAGGACTGTGCGCAGGCGTTCATGGCGACGCACCGCGGCAAGACCGTCGGCACGTTCGGCGCACTCGGCGCCTTCAGCCTCCAGCAAGGGAAACACATCACGACCGGCGAAGGCGGCCTCGTCGTAAGCGACGATCCGGCCCTCGCCCGGCGCGTGTACCTGTTCGTGAACAAGGCCTGGGGGTACGGCGACCCGAACCCGGACCACTACTTCCTGGCCCTGAACTACCGGCCGAGTGAACTCCAGACCGCGTGCGCCGTCGCGCAACTGCCGAAGCTCGCGGAGGTGGTCCGGGCGCGCGTCGCGGCGGCCGCGCGGATGGACGAACTGCTCGCCGACACGCCGGGCGTCGAGATCCCGCACCGCGAGCCGGGCGACGTCCACACCTACTGGAAGTACTGCCTGCGGATCGACCCGAAGGTCATCCCCGGCGGCCCCCCGGCACTGGCGAAGGAACTGAAGCAGTTCAGCATCGCGTCGGCGCCGCGGTACATCCAGAAGCCCGCGTTCCGGTGCCAGATCTTCCGCGACCAGCGCACCTTCGGCAACAGCCGCTGGCCGTTCACGCTCGCCCGGCCGGAGGCGGTCGATTACTCGCCCGAGCGGTTCCCCGGCACGTTCGAATACCTCGACCGCGTCCTCGTTCTGCCGTGGAACGAGAAGTACACGGACGAGCACCTGAACTACCTCGCCGCGTCGATCCACCACGCCGCCGCACGTCTGGCCGAAGGGGGTGTCAAGTGAGCGATCCTGTCACATTCGCGCTGGTCGGGGCGGGCGGAATCGCACAGAGCTACGCCGACGCGTTCGCCAACCACCCGGACGCCCGGCTGGTGGCCGTGGCCGACGTCCGGCCCGAGGCCGCGGCCGCGATCGCCGGCAAGTTCGGCGCACCGGCGTTCGGCTCGTATCAGGAGCTGCTTGAGAAAGGGCCGCGTGCGGAGGCGGTAGTCATCTGCACACCGCCGAACACGCACGAGGACATCACGACGGCGTTCACGGGCCGCGGCTGGCACGTGTTGTGCGAAAAGCCGTTCACCCTGACCCCGTCCAGCGCCCGGAGGATGGCCGCGGCCGCCCACGACGCGGGCGTGCTGCTCACGATGGCGTCGAAGTTCCGCTACGTCGAGGACGTGACGAAGGCGAAAGAACTGATCGCGTCCGGCGCGATCGGTGAGGTGGTGTTGTGGGAGAACGCGTTCACCGCGCGCGTGGAGATGGGCAACCGCTGGAACTCGAACCCCGCGATCGCCGGCGGCGGCGTCCTGATCGACAACGGCACCCACTCCGTGGACCTGATGCGGTACTTCCTCGGTCCGCTCGCGGAGGTCCACTGCGTCGAGGGGAAGCGCGTCCAGCAACTGTCCGTCGAGGACACGGTCCGCGTGTTCGTCCGCTCGGCCGCGGGCGTGATGGGCAGCGTGGACCTGTCGTGGAGCGTGAACAAGGAGCTCGACTGGTACCTGAACATCTACGGCTCGGCCGGGACGGTTCAGGTGGGCTGGAAGCAGTCGCGCGTGAAGCGGGCCGGCGGCGCGTGGGAGGTGTTCGGCGACGGGTACCAGAAGACCCGCGCGTTCCGGGCGCAGCTCGCGAACTTCGCCCGCGCGATCCGCGGCGCCGAACCGCTGGTCATCACGGCCGACGACGCGATCGCCTCGGTGGACGTGGTCGAGGCCGCGTACCGCTCGCTCCGCGCGTCCCCCTGGACCGGAGTTATAAACCGCGCGACCTACGACCTGACGTGTACCCCCGCCCCGGTGCGCGTCTGATTCGCCTTCTGTAGCCGGCCTCTGTGAGGCCGGAGCGACACGAATCCGATAGCTCCGGCCTCACAGAGGCCGGCTACAGAAAAGAAACGGGACCGACGGCAGACAAAAGGCCAGGAACGGGCAGGACGCCGGCACCACGAACGACCACACACCCTGATCGACCCCCGCCGAGACCGCCCATGCCCGACACCGACCCCGACTTCAGCCTGACCGACAACACGCTGACACACCCGGTGTTGACCGAGGTCCTCGCTCAGCTCGCGGCCCCGCGCGTCCACCCGACGGCCATCATCGAGGCGAACGTTTCGCTCGGCCGCGGGACGTCCGTGTGGGACAACGTCCACATCCGCCACGATACCACCGTGGGCGACGAGTGCATCGTCGGCGAGAAGACGTACATCGCCTACGGCGTGCGGATCGGCCACCGGGTGAAGATCAACAGCATGGTCTATATCTGCACCGCCGTGACGATCGAGGACGGGGTGATGATCTCCGCGGGGACGATCTTCACCAACGACCGCTTCCCGCGGGCAACGACGCCCGACCTGAAAAGGTTGCGCTCGTCGGACCCGGACGAGCACACGCTCCCGACGCGCGTCCGCGAGGGCGCGACGATCGGCGCCGGCTGCACGATCGGCAACGACCTGACCATCGGCCGATTCGCGATGATCGGGATGGGCGCGCTCGTGACGAAGTCGATCCCCGATTTCGCGCTGGCGATCGGGCACCCCGCGGTGCCGGTCGGCGCCGTGTGCCGGTGCGGCCAACTGCTGTTCCGCTACACCGCAGGTCGCCCGCCGGCGCGCAAGCGCGTCGAGTGCGGGGCGTGCCGCCGGCAGTACGTGTTCAATGCCGGCCAGGTGGAAGAACTGGACGGGGCCACCACCCCGCCCCCACGGGCCGGCGCAAGGAGCGTGACGTGACCGAGTCGGCCGAACACTGGGGCGTTGTCGGCGGCGGGGTGCTCGGGCTGGCGCTCGCGCGCCGGCTCAGGCAGGCCGGGCGCCGTGTGACGGTGCTCGAAGCCGCTCCGCAGCTCGGCGGGCTGGCCGCGGCGTGGGAACTCGGCGGCGTGACCTGGGACAAGCACTACCACGTCATCCTGCTCTCGGACTCGCACGTCCACCGGTTGCTCGCGGGACTGGGCCTCTCGAACGAGTTCGTCGGGGTCGAGACGAAGACCGGCTTCTTCACCGACGGCCGCCTGTACTCGATGTCGAACTCGCTGGAGTTCCTCCGGTTCCCGCCGCTCGGTCTCTTGAACAAGCTGCGCCTCGGCGCCACCATCTTCCGCGCGTCGAAGATTCGCGACTGGAAGGCGCTCGAACGCGTCCCGGTCGTGGACTGGCTCACGCGCTGGAGCGGTCGGCGCACCGTTGAGAAGATCTGGCTCCCCCTGCTCCGCTCGAAGCTCGGCGACAGCTACAAGATCGCGTCGGCGGCGTTCATCTGGGCGATCATCGCGCGGATGTATGCGGCCCGGCGCTCCGGGCTGAAGAAGGAGATGTTCGGCTACGTCCGCGGCGGGTACGCCCGCATCCTCGACCGCTTCGCCAGGGTACTCACCGAAAGCGGCGTCGAGTTGCGAACCGGCGCCCGGGTCGAGGCGATCGAGCCGGCCGGTGACGGCGCGCGGGTCGTGTTGGCCGACGGCGAGAGTTTGGCGTTCGACCGTGTGGTCTGCACCGCGGCCGCGCCGATCGCTTCCAAGCTGATTCCCGCGCTGACGGAGTCGGAACACGAGCGACTGAACGGCGTGCGGTATCAGGGAATCGTGTGCGCGTCCGTACTACTGAAGAACCCGCTCGATCGGTTCTACGTGACGAACATCACCGACGGGTGGGTGCCGTTCACCGCGGTGATCGAGATGTCGGCGCTCGTGGACCGATCGGAGTTCGGCGGAAATTGTTTGGTCTACCTGCCGAAGTACGTGGCGCCTGATGACCCGATCTTTGAGGAGGCGGACGATTCTCTCCGGGAGCGGTTCCTCGCGGCGCTGGAGCGGATGTACCCGCACTTCCGCCGCGACGACGTACTCGACTTCCGCGTGTCGCGCGTGCGTCAGGTGTTCGCGGTCTCGACGCTGAATTACTCCGCGTCGGTGCCGCCTGTACCCACGGCGCTGCCCGGCGTCTACCTCGTGAACTCGGCGCAGATCGTCAACGGCACGCTCAACGTCAACGAGACGCTCCAACTGGCCGAACAAGCGCTGCCCGCGCTGTTGGCTCCCGCGATGGCCCCGGCCACTGTCTGAGGTTCCGATGCCCCGCCCCCTGTGCAGCCTGTCGCTCGACCTCGACGACATGTGGACGTACCTGAAGACCCACGGCGACGCGTGGCAGGACTACCCGTCGTACCTCGCCACGGTCGTTCCGCGGGTGCTCAAGCTCCTCGCCGAGCGCGATCTCCGTATTACGTGGTTCATCGTCGGCCGCGACGCCTCCGACCCGCGCCATCAGGCCGTGCTGCGCTCGATCGCGGACGCCGGGCACGAGATCGGGAACCACTCGTTCCATCACGAGCCGTGGCTGCACCTGTATTCCGAATCGCAGATCGAAGAGGAGTTGGCCCGCGCCGAGGACGCGATCGAGTCCGCGACCGGCGTTCGCCCGGAGGGCTTTCGCGGGCCGGGGTACAGCTTCTCGCCGACGTTACTCGCGGTGCTGGCGCGCCGCGGCTACCGCTACGACTGCTCGACCTTCCCGAGCTTCCTCGGGCCGCTCGCCCGGATGTACTACTTCGCCACCGCGCGCGGCCTCTCGGCCGAGGAGAAGCGGCAGCGGAGCCAGTTGTTCGGCAAATTGTCCGAAGGGTTCCGCCCGCTGCACCCGTATCACTGGAATACCGCGGCCGGACCGCTGATCGAGATCCCGGTCACCACGATGCCGGTGTTCCGGGTGCCGATGCACCTGAGCTACCTGCTGTTCCTGGCCGGGTTCAGCCGGCCGCTGGCGCGGGCGTACTTCCGCGCCACCCTCGCCCTTTGCCGCGCGACCGGCACCGAGCCATCGTTCCTGCTCCACCCGCTCGACTTCCTGGGTTCCGACGACACCGACCGGCTGTCGTTCTTCCCCGCGATGAAGCACCCGAGTACGGAAAAGGTCGCGTTCGCGGCCGAGGTGCTCGACACGCTCGCGGGTCGGTTTTCGGTCGTCCCGATGGGCGAACACGCGAGCGCGGTGGCCGCGCGACAGACGGCCGCGCTCGTCCCCGCCAGTTAACGGGCCGTGTTTTCTTGTGGTGCGGGCGTCCCGCCTGCATCGCGTTCGGTGCGCGGGAAGCAACACGGCGCACCTCGAACAGATCGCTTGTGCAGGCGGGACGCCCGCACCACAAGAAGGCAGGTCGCCTTCGTACCGAGGATCGCCATGCCATCCGCCGTCGCCCCGCCGCCGCGCGAGCTTTCCACAACGCCCCCGCCGGTCGAAGTTCCCCGCGCCCTCGCGCCACCGCCCGGATTACACCTGGTACCCAAGGTGTGCTGTCTGTGTGGCGTCGAGGACGCCGATCCGATCGGCGTGGGCGAGGACTTCGAGTACCGCACCAGTTCCGACACGTTCCTTGCGGTCCGGTGCCGGCGCTGCGGGCTGATCTACCTCAACCCGCAGCCGGCCGACGAGGAAATGGGCCGGATCTACCCCGATCACTACCACGCGTTCGACTTCAAGCCCGAAGAGTTCGGGTTCGTCTACCGCGTCCGCCGACGGCTGGAGGCGCGGCGCGCGCTGAAGTGGTGCCACGACCTCCCCGCGGACGCCCGCATCCTTGATGTCGGCTGCGGCGACGGTTTCCACCTGCGGCTGCTGAAGGAGTTCGGCAAGCCGGGGTGGTCGCTCGAAGGGGTGGACACCGACCCGCGCGCCGTCGCCCACGCACGGGCCGCGGGGCTCACGGTTCATCACGGGAACATTCAGGAACTCCCCCTGCCCGCCGACCACTACCACCTCGCACTGATGGTGATGACGGTGGAGCACATGACGGACCCGGTCGGAGTGCTCCGCACCGTGCGCCGGGTACTGAAGCCCGGCGGGAAGGTCGTGCTCGTGACCGACAACGCCGGTTCGCCGGACTTCTGGCTATTCCGCGGACGGCACTGGGGCGGCTACCACTTCCCGCGGCACCCGCAGTTGTTCACGAAATCGACGCTCCGCAAACTCGCCGACGTGAGCGGCTTTGAAACCGAGCGCATCGTGACCCCGTTCAGCCCGGTGAACTGGGCGTACTCGGTCCGCAACCTGCTCGACGACTGGGGCGCGCCGCGCTGGCTGGTAAACCGCTTCACCCTGAAATCGACCCCGGCGATGGCCGCGTTCACGCTGTTCGACCTGCCGCTGTCGCTCGTCGGTTGCGGCGCGATCCTTCGGGCCACGTTCCGCAAGCCGGCCGAAGAAACGCGAGGTGGCGCATGAAACCGGTCGTCATCGTTGGGGCCGGGCTCGCGGGCCTGACCGCCGCGACCTACCTCCGGAGGCACGGCGTTCCGGTACGAGTATTCGAGGCCGGAAAGAACATCGCCGGTCTGGCGCGCAGCGAGCGCGACGCGGGCGGGTTCACCTACGACTTCGGCGCGCACTTCATCACGAACCGCCTCGCGGCCGCGGTGGGCGTGTCGGCGAGTTGCCGCGCGATGCCGCGGTACGGCGAAACGGTCTGGCTCCGCGGCCGGACGTACTCGTACCCGTTCGGCTTGATGCGGAGCCTCCCGTTCGCGCTGAGCGCGGCCGTGGCGAAACTGGGGGCGCCGTTCCGACGCACCCCGACCACCGCCGACGAGTGGTACCGCTCCGCCTACGGCGGCAAGCTCGCGAAGGAGGTCGCGGTTCCACTCACGGAAGCGTGGTCCGGCGCGCCCGCGAACGAACTGGCCGCGAGCGTCGGCGCGAAGTTCGCCACCAGCCTGCCGCGGACGATCATGCTGAAGGCTGCGGCCGCCGTCACGCAGCGGACGGTCGCGGTCGGGTACAGCGGTACGGTGCCCGAGTCGCCCCACGTCTGGCACGTCTACCCCGACGGCGGCATCGGCGCGGTGTGCGAGCGCCTCGCGGACGAAGTTCGCGACGCGATCCAAACGCAATCGCCGGTGGAAGCGATCCACGTCGAGGCCGAGCGCGCGGTCGGCGTCAGAGTGGCTGGCGAGGACATTGAGGCTGCGGGCGTGGTCAGCACCGCGCCGGTTCACGTGCTCCCCAAGATCGTCCGCGGAACGGAACGGCTCGCGTACCTGTCGAGGTTCCGCTACCGACCGATGGTGTTCGTCAACGTGAAGCTGGACGGGCCGAGCGGTCTGCCGGACGTCGTCACCTGGACACCCGGACCGGAAACGCCCTTCTTCCGCTTGAGCGACATCGGCGCCGGGTTGCCGTGGCTCGTACCCGCGGGCAAGTCGCTCGTGACGTGCGACATCGGCTGTCAAGTCGGCGATGCGACATGGACCGCGCCGGACGCCGAACTCGGCAAGCTCTGCGTCGCTGCGCTCGACAAGCTCGTGCCGGGCACGTCCGCGCGCTACCTGGGCTGCCGCGTGATGCGGACCCCGCTGGCGTATCCCGTCTACCGGCTCGAATACGAGGACGACCGCAAGCGGTTCGAACAAGGGACCGGCATTGAGGGACTCGTCAGCGTCGGGCGCAACGGCGAGTTCGCGCACATCCTGATGGAAGACGTGTACTGGCGCACGCGGCGGAAGGTGATGTCACTGATCGGCTCCACTGCACCGGCAGAAGCGGTGCGAGGTTGCCCGTGACCGAGGTGTTCGCCGGCCGGCGGTTCTGGCTCGCGGTCGTAGTCGTCGTGGTGCTCGCGGTGGGCCTGCGCCTGGCCGGATTGGGCCGGTGGCCGTTCGCGTCCGACGAACTCGGCACGTTCAACGAGGTCGCGCTCTTCCACAACCCGCCGAACCCGATCACGCACCCGGACCAGGCCGTTCCGCGCGTGATTCCGCTGTCGATGCTCGTTCTCGACGCCGGCTATCGCCTGTTCGGACGGAATGAGTTCGGGTGCCGGCTGTTGATCTCGCTCCTGGGCGTAGCCCACGTCGCGGTCGTCACGGTCGGGCTGTCGCGCGTCGCTCCGCGCGCCGTCGCGCTCACCGCGGGCGTGTGGCTCGCGGTCGCGGTCGAGCACATCTTCTACAGTCAATATCACCGCTTTTACACACTCGCGGCGCTCCTGGTGGCGTCCGCCACCCTTGCCGCGGCGCGATCCGTCCGAACCGGTTCCGGACGGTGGATGACGGCCGCGTGTGTACTCGCGGGGCTGGCGGTTCTCGCGCACACGCTGGCCGGGGCGGTGTTCGGCGTTCTCCTCATCGGCGGGGCGGTGTCTGCGGTCGCGGGCAGATGGAAGCCGGCCCTCGTCGCGACTGTGGGAGCGGTGGCCGCGGCCGGCGGGTTCGCCCTCGTCATCCTCCCGGTGATCGGGGCGAAGGCCGGGCTCACGTCGTGGACGGGGCTGTCATCGCTACACGCGGCGCTCGGTGCGATCGTTCAGGTGAGCTGGCCGGTGTGCGTGCTGGCCGTTCCGGGCGCCGTCGTGTTGTGGCGCCAGGACCGCGAGCAAGGCGCGTTCTGGATCGGGGCGGCGGGCGTCTGGGCGGGAATGGCGGCCGTGCTGCCGGCGGTGCTCCCGTACCACTCGGCCTACATCTTCCCGTTCGCGCTGCCGATGTTCGTGCTGGCCGCCACGGCGGTCGTTGAAGCCGCAACCGCCGTCCGCGAGCGTGCCGGCCCGACCGCCGGTTGGCTCGTGTGGGTCGGGCTGCCGCTGCTGAACCTCCCCGCGCTCGCGAGCTACTACCAGGACGGCAACCGGCACGACCTCCGGACTGCGGCCGCTTACGTCGCCGAGCGGATCGGCCCGGCCGACCGCGTCATCTCGAACGAGCCGGACAAGCTCGCACACTACCGACCGGCGCTCGTGCCGCATCTCGTCCACGTACCGCGGGCGGCCTCGCCACAAGACGCGGTCGGCGCGGTGCCGCCCGGCGGGCGGCTGTGGGTCGTGTGTTCAGGCGGCCGCGGCGGGTTCGAGCCGGAGTGGCAGGAGTGGGTTCACCAGCACTGTCACCTCCAGACCACCGTGAGCCGCACGCGGTACGACTACTACGCCTTCTCCGTTTGGGTGTTCCGGACCCCTCCCCTTTCGCCCTGATCGGCACTCGAATTGGGCCGGGGCGACCGCATCGCCTGAGGCACGAATCCCGATCCGATGTCAGAAGTAGAAGTTAAAGAACCCCAGCGCCTCGACCGCCCACGGGCGCGGGCCGACGACCGGCACACCGACGGCCGTACTCAACACCGCACGGTTGAACCGGAAGTGAAGGCCGCCGGTGAGGTTCACCTGGTCTTGCAGGAACACCAGGTCCGCCGGGTTGTTGTGCGACAACGGCGTGCGAACGTGAACTTCGGCCGTCGGAACGACGCCCGTCAGCCACCGATCGCTCGTGCCGCGGTAGAGGAAATAGCCGAACGCGACGCTGTTGTTCCACATCGTCGGGTCGCGGCCGTCGCTCGGCAGGATGAAGCTCGTGATGCCCTGCGCGTACCAGCGGTCGAAGACCCGCACGACGCCCGTCCACGGCTGGAACAGAACCGAGTGCGGGGCCTTCGTGCCGTCCGCAAGGAACGCGTTCCCGCTGCCGGTCGGCGTGGTGAGGACGAACCCCGCCGACCACAGGTTCCCGGTCTCGCGGTCGTTCACGATCGCGTACTTCCAGAGCAGACTGAGATCACCGACGTTGTGTGAGCTGCCGATGGCGGCCGGGCCGTACTGTTGCACGAACGGCAGGCGCATGCCGAACGAGGCGTCGCCGCCGAGGAACGTCTTCTCGAAGCCGACCGTCTGGCGCTGTAGGTCGGTCCCGCCGAGGCCGGGGTTCAGCGAGCCGCCGATGTTGTCGTAGAAGTTGAGCCCGCCGTACACGCGGTCCTGCGGCCGCGGGCTGTCGTTGTCGGTAATGAGCACGCCGCTGTAGCGGGCGGCGAGCACGAGCCGGACGAGCCGCTGCTGCGCGACGGGGTCCTGAACGACGACCGGATCGGTCACGATGATCGGTACGTTCGTCGTGGTGGTCGTGACGGTGTTCGTCACGATCGGCAGGCGGTTCGCTCCCAGAGAGGTCGTCTGCACGGTGTTCGTCGTCGTGGTCGGAGTGAAGCCGACGACCCGTTGCGTGAACCCGACGACCCGCGGCTGGGTGACGAACCCGGTGGTGATGCGCCGGGTGTAGAAGACGCCGCCGAAGTCGCCGTCGAAGTTCTCGTTGAACGTGCGCGCAGCCTGCCCGCCGGCCTCGGTGGCCTGGGCGAACGGGTTGCTCAGCCGCCGGTCGAGTGCGTTCGGTTCGAGCGCGTCGCCACGGGGGGTCGGCGTGTAGCCCGGCGGCGGAACCGGCGGCACCATCATCGGCACCGCGGGCTCGCCCGGCAGCGGCCGTGCGGCGCTCGGGGACTCGCCGCGCTTGAGCGGCACAACCTCCTGCGCGGGCAGCGTTCGCAACGCGAGGGGCAGAACGGTCAGGGCGAGGGCAAGCACCCGGCGCATGGGACGCTCCGTGTCCGCAAAGTCGGGATCGGTTGAACGGTCTGTAGTCGATTTATCGGTACTGCCCGTGCTGCCCGCTCAATCTATTTGTGGCGATTTACCGATTGTGCCGATTCTGACTATTTTCGCGTTACCGAGATCGGCACCACCTTCCGCACAACTTTGTTCTGGTCGAACGGTTCCTTCGCGGTCGGCTCCAGAAGGAACCGCCACACGGGACGATCGGTGTGTGTGCTCTGCACGATCACCGGAAGGGGCAACTCGGTCTCCGCCGCGAACAGCACGAAGTATTCGGTCGCCGCGGGGCCGCCGGTGACGATGCCCGAGATGACGAACCCGTCCGCGCCGGGCGAAAGTTCGCGTTCCACCTTCGGCTGAAGTACGTTTCCGCCACCGAACGGCAGCACGCGAACCTCGCCGTCGGCCTGAATCATCAGAAGCGTGAGGAACACGCGGCGGTCGGAACTCACCCGAAACTTGAACGGCTGATCGACCGTCACGCCCTTCACCGCTCGGCCGTCTCGGACGAGTTCCGCGGCGAGCACGAACGGTGCGGGCTCGGACGTCGCGTCGCCGGCGTACCACCCGGAGAGCGGCGCGAGGGGCGGTCCGTCCGCGCGTTTCGTACCGACAAACGGAGCCCCGCCGAACGGCCGCGGCACCGGCGGCCCCACGGGTAGCGCACCGCCTCGCGCGAGCGCCTGTTCCAGCACCGCGAGGCTCTTGAGGTCTTCGGCGAGCGGCGTCGGCTTGCCCCCACTCACGAGAGCGGCGGTGAGCCAGTCACCGCGAACGAACGGCACCGGCCGCAGTTGGTTCTTGCGCGCGAGGAACGGCTCCAGCCGCTTCGCGAAGGTGCCCTCGTCGGGAAGTGCCGTCGAGAACGGGTATTCCAACAGGAGCAGGTCGAACGGGCGGAGCGGGTACGCGCCGACGGACCTGCGCCGCTCGATCTGCTCGAACACGTCGCGGGTGCGCCAGCCGAGTTGCGCGAGGTCGAGCCGGAAGACGGTCGCGGTCGACTCGACCGGTTCGAGCCGCACCTGCGCGCCGGTCGCGAGTGCGAGAGCCTCGCTCAGTTGCCGCTCCGCGTCGGCAAGTGTCGGTAGCGGTTTCCCATCAAGGACGAGGTGCGCGAACGACACGTACCGCCGCGCCCGGCCCGCGTCCTTCGCGGCGTCGAGGTCGTTGGCGATCGCTTCGAGCACGAACGGCTCGTCGAACGGCTCCGGGTAAGCGGGGGCGCCGGCCGCGGTCCCACATTTGGCTTCGGTGGATCGGCCGGCACGGGCGGCGGTCCCTTGTCACCCGTTCCGGGCGGTTCGCCCGGCGGGGCGGGCGGGTTCGTGGTGTTCGCGTCGGGGCGCTTTGCCTCGTGTGGGAACGGGGCGCTT
>JAFKJJ010000128.1 GCA_017306025.1 Planctomycetota bacterium | reverse complement strand
CATGAAGGCTCCTTGTCGAGGCTATCCCGAAGGGCAAACGCGAGCGTGCCGTAAGCAATCCGCGCTGCGGCCGTGGCGACCGCTCTTACTCTCGGCCTTGGTTCTCTACCCGCGTCGTGTAGATCGGTCAAACAAATTTCTAGCCAAATCAATAACTTGAGTGCCGCGTCTACATTTTGTAGCCATGGCTACCGCGAGCTCCGGCCCGATGACTCAGATGCTCATAGTCCGGTATGCCAGCCGTTGGAGCGCTGTCCAGAAGCAGTGCTCCGGCGAGCTGGGACGCGGGTGACGGTACAGCCCGACAGCTGACTGCTGAGCCCCGCGGCGCGCCTATCGACTCTTGGAGGCTCGGAGCGAAATCAGGAGAGCCTGCAGCGAGTGGAGGATCTCCGCACCCTCGCTGGTCTGAGTGTCGACGCGTCGCCACGTCCAGCCGATCGGCGCCGCAGGAAGTGCGTCTCCTGCCAGCCGGACGACCTGTGTGGCGGTGTGGGAGCCCAGCACGTTCAGGAGCTCGAAGATGTCGTTAACCGGCGCAGGCTCTCCAGGTGCGACTTCGCATGGATCGGTCATAGGCGATCGTATGCTCACTTCGACGGCGGAGTCGTTCCGGTATGTTCCGTACGTGGTCTGGGCCGCCCGCCCGGCACGCGCATTGCGGCCGCTGCGGGGGCAACATCATCGACGGCGCGCCGAAGATCGAACACGCCATGCCGATGGCGGCCCCGTGAGCGGCTCGTCCCAGAGATCACGGTGCGTAGCCTATGGGCCGCGAGGGCCGAGCAGACGACGTAAACCACCACGCGGTGCCGGTTCACGTTCACCCCGGCGTAGTGCGCGGCCTGTTCGTTGTGGCCGATCGCGTACCAGTACCGGCCGTACGCGGTGCGGTGGAGGAAGAACCCGACCACCGCGGCCAGGAGCAGCAGCAGCACGAACTGGGCGGGGAACACCAGGGCGCCCCGCTCGTCGCGGCCGGCGAGGAGGAACTGGAGGTTCTGGATCGCGCCGGCGAACTCCGGGTGGACGCGCGGCTTCTCCTGCACCACGCGGCTCACGCTGACCGCCTCCGCCAGCAGCCGGGCCGCGCCGCGGTAGACGAACATCCCGCACAACGTCACGAGGAACGGCTGGAGCTTCAGCCGGGTGACGAGCAGCCCGTTCACCAGCCCGACCGCGGCGCCGAACGCGAGCACCAGCGGCAGCGCCAGGTACGGGTGACAGCCGCGCTCCATCAGCACGCCGAACAGCACCGCCGAACACGCGACCACCGAGCCGATCGACAGGTCGATCCCGCCCGCGATGATGACCAGCGCCGCGCCCAGCGTGATGACCCCCGCCCGGCCCTGGAGGTTGGCGATCTTCGTCAGGCCCTCCGCGTCGACCGCGTTGGCGTCGGAGCAGGCCAGGCCCGCGTACAGGGCCACCAGCAACCCGAGCACCCCCAACACCCGCGTCATGTTCGCCCCCCGGTCGCGAGTCGCATCACCGCTTCTTCGCTCAACCGCTCGCCGGCCAGTTCCCCGGCGACGCGGCCCTCGTGCATCACCACCACGCGGTCGGACATGCCGAGCAGCTCCTCCATGTCGCTCGTGATCATCCACACGGCGACGCCCTTGCCCGCCAGCTCGTCGACGAGCGCGTAGATCTCGGCCTTCGCGCCGACGTCCACGCCGCGGGTCGGCTCGTCGAGGATCAGCACCCGCGGGTCGCGGGCCAGCCACTTCCCGTACACCACCTTTTGCTGATTGCCCCCGGAGAGCAGCCCGACCGGTTGCGCGGCCGACGGCGTTTTCACGCGCAGGCGCTCGATCCACGTGCGCTGGAGCGCGGCCTCCGCGCGCGGCCTCACGCCCAGAAGGGAGCCGAGCTTGTCGAGGTTCGGCAGGCTGAGGTTGAAGCCGACGCTCTCGGGCAGGATCAGGCCGTGCAGGCGGCGGTCTTCCGGCACGAGGAGCACGCCCGCGGCGATCGCGTCGGCGGGCGAGGCGATCCGCACCGGCTCGTTGTTCAGCAGGAGCTCGCCGCCGGTGACCGCGCGCACCCCGAACACCGCTTCCGACAGTTCCGTGCGCCCCGCCCCGACCAGACCCGCCATGCCGAGGATCTCGCCGGCGCGCACTTCGAGCGAAGCGGGCGTGTCCGGTCCGCCCCGGAACTGCACGTTCCGGAGCGCCAGCACCGGCGCGCCGCCCGTGCCGGTGCGGTGGACCTTCGGGTAGAACTGCTTCAGGTCGCGGCCGACCATCAGCCGGACCATGTTGTCGTGCGTAATATCGGACTTCGCCAGCTCGCCCGCGTTGCGGCCGTCGCGGAGCACCGTGACGCGGTCGGCCACCCGCTTCACCTCCGCGAGCCGGTGCGAGATGTAGAGCACCGACACGCCCGCCGCCTTCAGCCCGTCGATGACGAGGTAGAGCTGTTCGGTTTCCTTCTGGGTGAGACTGGAGGTCGGCTCGTCCATGATGAGGACGCGGACCTCGGTCCCGAGCGCGCGGGCGATCTCGACCAACTGCTTTTCGCCCGGCGGGAGGCGCTCGACGCGGGCGGCGGCGCGTGTCGCGGGCAGTCCGACGCGGGCGAGCAACCCCGCGGCCCGTTCGCCCATCGCGCGGCGGTCGAGCGCGCGGAGGAACCCGCCGCGGGTGAGTTCGCGGCCCAGGAACAGGTTGTCCGCGACCGTCAGGTTCTCCGCGAGGTTCAGCTCCTGGTGGATCAGGCTCACGCCGGCCGCAGTGGCCCCGGCCGGCCCGTCGAAGCGGACGGGTCGGCCGTCGAGCTTCACCTCGCCCGCGTCCGGCGTGTACACGCCCGCCACGATCTTCATCAGCGTGGACTTGCCCGCCCCGTTCTCACCGACGACCGCCAGAACCTCGCCCGGCGCCAGCGCGAGCGAAACGCCGTCGAGCGCGAGGACGCCGGGGAACTGCTTGCGGGCGCCGGTGACTTCGAGCCGGGGTGTAGACATGGCGGGGAGAGCATCGAAAGAGAAGAACAACTAACCACAGAGGCCCAGAGGACACAGGGGGAGATCAACACAGAGGGAAGGCAGAAGAACCGAGTCTTTTTCTCCCTGTGTTTGTATCCGTACTGTGCGCGACTTTCTACCTTCGGCGTGATCCGTTGCGGGCAACCATCGAGTAGACGAGAGCCGGCCCGGGGCAAGGTCGTCACCACCCTCGACGGGTTGGTGCGGTGGGCGGTGGCGTGGCTCGGCCCCCTGGGTCAGCCGGTGCAGGGGGGCCGACGGCGCGTGCGCCAGTTCCCCAAGCCCATGCGAGCGCTCGCGGTGGCGGCCGTGAGCCGGTTTCGAAAGGGCTCGCAGGCGCCGCACCGGCGCGGCTCGTGTCGGAGCGTTCCACATATGCCTGCCGGCGTTGATGGTGACCGAGGCGTGAGTCCAGAATCGGGCCGAGAAGGGGCGGATCGAACATCGGTCCACGAGCCCGTGGGACGACCCGAACCGGCGGCCGGGACCCGTGGGCACGCCGCGCATGGCGGTGAGATCTGGTGGGAAACGAAGTCCGGTCCGCTCGGCGCGGGGCAGCGGAGGCGGAATTGCATGCCACCGCGGAACGCCTGCTCAACTCGGCTGCTTGATAGTGATGTCGCGCCAAGGGCCGAATGATGTGAGTGCGGGCTTGTGGGCGAATTGACAGAACAGGCGCTTCGAGAGGTCCGAAAGGCCGAGAGGCGTGGGAAGCCATCCGCCCGACTTTATTATACTAATATATAATTATATTATAAATATAAGTTAATAATAACATAAATCTACACTCTTGGCGTCTATGCTTTGACGGCAACGGCCAGTGCGTTTCCCCGTGCATCTGCCTCGGCTGGCATGTACACTTCGCCTTCCCGCCTTCGGAGCGACCCGCAATGTCCGCCGCCGCACCCGCGCTCGTGTTCGACGCCCACCTCGACCTCGCGTTCAACGCCGTCGACTGGAACCGCGACCTCCGCATGTCCGTCACCGAGATCCGTACACACGAGATCACCCCCGGGAGAGGGAGTTGCCGTCGTGGAAGTCGTGGCCCCCGGCGCGAGGCCGGGGGACGAGTTGGCCGTTGAGCCAGATGACGCCGTCGCGGTCGTCCATGGGGAGTGCGGGTGCGGCCATTGAATAACGCCTCGCCGGTTCGGACAGCGGGAGGGGAGCCCTGTGGTTAGTGTATCACCGCCGGACGGGGTGGGCGGAGGTGGTCCGAGCCCGAAATGAAAAGGGTGTAACCGTTCGGGCGCTCAAACGGCGAGCGGCCAATCGAGCTCAAGGAGTATTGTTCGGTTCGGGTAGAGGCGGGCGGTCTCGGCCTGGATGCGGTGCTCGTGGAACCGCTCCCGCTGGCCGTTGAGGTACTCGCTGCGAACATCCAGCATGGCCTGTGCGCCCTCACGGGTCCACCGCATCCCGGACCGCTCCATTCGGTCTTTCACGTACGACCGGCATGCGCCCTCGATCACCCCGCTGGCGATCGGGTACCCGTTGCGCAGGTACTCGTCGTACCGCATCCGCGATCCGTTCGCTACCAGGTACCGGCAGATGACCGCCAGCCGGCGCGCCTTCGCCGGACATAGCCGGCGCATCGTCCCCATGCGCCGCAGCCCCATCGCCACGCCCCGGCTCTGGCCCGCGAGCACCCGGTGCAACCGGTCCCGCACGAAGTCCGCCGCCGCCGCGGTGCCCTCCGGGTGGAACAGGTGCGCCGCCTGCCACAGGCGCGGGGCCACGTGCAACAGGTCCAGCACCTCCACCGCGCCCGCCGGCAGGTGCTGGCGGCACCCGTCCCACAGGCACCCCTGGCCGTCCATCACGCACACCACCGGCTGGGCCGCGCCCGGGTTGCGGCGCCCCAGCTCGGCCCCCAGCCACCCGAACACGACCCCGATCGGTTCGCCCAGGGATCCGTCCGGTGTCGCGCTCAACCGGCCCCACACGTGCTTGCCCACCGGTTCCGGTCGATCCGGTTCGGCCCGCCGGGCCGGTGCGTCGCGGAACAGGGCCGCGACCACCGGATCCGGAGTTCGGAGTTCGGACGTGCCGATCGACCGAGTACACGGCCCCGACCACCGCCATCCGCTTCTTGTTCGCTTTGTCCCCCTTGCCCCGGTGCGCCTTCGGTTCCGGATCACCGGGGCGGCGCCGCATCGGGATCCCCTTGCCGTCGGCGGAGGCCACGAACACCGCGCCCTCGTCGGCTGGTGCGGGGACCGGGCGCGCATCCCGGAACGCCTCGACCGCGGTCCCCATGTGGCGGTTGTTGCGCTCCAGGGAATCGACCGGCTGCTCGACCCCGAGGATGTCCGCGAGTGCCGCCGCCACCCGGGCGAACGCGGACTCGGCCCCCAATGCCTGGTTCCACCGCTGGAGCAGGTACGAGTAGGCCCCATCGGGCAGTTGGAGCCGGTTGTCCAACGGGACCAGGGCGATCTGCTGCCCGTCCCGGGTGCCGTAACAGACGCGCGTCAGGGTGAAGTCCCCGAACACCGACCGGTATTGCCGGGTGTGGGGCGTCGGGAGCCGGCGGGCCCTCGACCCGTCCGGGAACGCGACCTGGGGTCCCACGTCCCCGGTGCCGTTGAGCGCGAGGAACCGGGCGAACGCCTCCCGCCCCAATTTCAGCACCCGGTCCCAGATCCCGCGCTCGACCTCGTGGGCCGCGTGCCCGTGCGCGGCGGCGCGGCGAACGAAGTCGAGCAACTGGTCGGCCAGTGCGCTCAGGGACGGGGCGTTGCCGATCTCGGCGGCGTGTGCGATCATGGCTCCGGGCCTTCTTGGTTCGGGCGATGGGTGGTGTGGTAACCCCCATTTTCCCCCAGGAAGGCCTTTTTGTCGCTCAACTCACCCACAAATCCCCCAGATCGGACGGGACTTCACGTCGAGCGCCCGACCGGTTACACCCAAATGAAAAAGCCCCCGGCGTAAGCGGACCTGCACACCCGAGGTCGTCTGGTCCGTGATCCTGTTCGCGTCCGCCTTCGCGCGATCGGTGGCCGCGGCCTGTACCGCCATCGCCTTGGCGCCGTCGGGACCGGCCATCTGGGACGGCTTGGGCCGGGCACTCCTCAAGCGCCGACGAACGCTCGAGCGAAGGCTCCTCCCCGCGCCCCACGCCCCGCTCCCGAAGCGGGAGCGGAAATGGGCCGTACGGTTGGCGATTGATTACCACCG
This sequence comes from Planctomycetota bacterium, assembly GCA_017306025.1. Classification (GTDB taxonomy): domain Bacteria; phylum Planctomycetota; class Planctomycetia; order Gemmatales; family Gemmataceae; genus Gemmata. The sequence goes on along the minus strand of JAFKJJ010000128.1, from coordinate 6,047 downwards.
GATCGCCTACCACGGGCCGCCCAACCGGGACACCACGCGATCCGAGCAGACCGCCGGCACCCACAACTTCCACACCTACGCCACCGCCCGTGTCGTTGGTGGGCCGAGCCGCTACACGCTGGGCCTGAGGCCGTTGGAGAGAAAGAGCCGCTCAGCGCGGTCCCGACCCGGTTGCTCGACCAGGTGGCCGCAGCAGGAGTTACGGCACGGGTGGTGTTGCTCGACGAGGCGTTCTTCTCGATCGCGGTGATGCTTCTGCTCCAGGCCCGCGACCGGCCGTTGGTGATCCCGGCCCCGATCCGCGGGCGCAAGCCCCGGATCGGGGTCAAGGCAGTCGGGTTGCGGGCGATCCGCCTTCGGGGCGCGGGTCGGTATCGGTACACCCACGAGGACCGGGGGACGTCGGTACGGATGAACGTGGTCGTGGCTCACAAGAGCTACCGCCACAAGAAGACCGGGCGCCGGTGCAACAAGAAGCGGCTCTACGCGACGGGGCGGGTGCGCGGGAACCCGGTGGCGATCCGCGACCGGTACCGGAAGCGATTTGGTGTGGAGAGCAGCTACCGCCAGTTGGGCCAGGTGCGGCCGCGGACGTCGACGACCGACGGCGTGGTGCGGTTGTTGTGGGTCGCCGTCGGATTGCTCCCGCGCAACGCCTGGGGCCGGTTCGGCTCGGAACGCGGACGGACGTGGACGTTGGGGATCGCGTGCCTGCTGATACTAACTGAGATCTTGGCGATCGGTGCGAAGAACGCGCCGAACCGGCTCACCACCGAACGGCTCGACGAGTGGCCCCGACCGCCTACTTGAAACTACTGGACTTGGTATGACGCCGCGAACCGGACGGCGCGGCGATTCCGGAGAAACTCGGGTACTCGGCGCTTCGTAGTTTCGGTTCGGGGATTCCGACCCTGGTTGCTGACGACCTGGGCCGCGCGGTGGGACGGGCGGACGCGAGTGCCACCAGAACAGCCCCGACAATTGCTCCAGCCGGCCTTACCGACACTCCGATAATACTCCGGACTATCCGGAGTTCCCTGATGCCCCGCATTCTGCTAATCGCCCTCGTCGCCGCGACCGGATGCCAGAGCATCGGGGAGCGCGTTCTGTCCCCGGTCACCTCCCGGCTCGACCTGGCCAACCAGCAGCTCGCCGCCGGGGTGCGTCAGGTCGAGATCGGAAACGCCAAGATCGACACCTTGGACGCCAAGTTGACCGAGACCAACCAGCGGGTGGCGCGAATCGAAAAGCAGCTCGCGGAGACCGACGAGCGGCTGAAAGCGATGCAGGGCGACCTGACGACCGCGACGAAGACGGTGCAGCACGTCGATGCCACGGCCACGGAACTCGCCAAAACGGTTCAAGGGATGAACGGCACGCTGGACAGCGCCCACAAGCGGATCGAGGTGATGGACGGGCGACTGGCCGACGCCAACAAGAAGGTGGACGACGTGAACAAGAAGCTCGACACGCTGCTGGGGATCATCATGAAGATCCCCGACGCGAACCCGAAAAAGGAGTGATTTCCGGCCGGGGCGCCCCTCTTCGGCTCAGCTACCCACCCCGATTAGTTCGGCTGTGATTAAATGCCGACCTGCTCGACCTTGTAGACCACGACTTTGTCGAAACCGTCCTTCGGTGACACGTAAAGCCGCTGACAGTCGGAGCACTTCCAGACTTCAATTGCGCCGCTCTCCTCCCAGCTATCGGCCCATTCTGTGAAGCGCCCATGGGCGGTGTACTCGTTGATGAGGTCTTGCAGGCGCTCGACGCCGACGCTGCTCAGGAGAAAGTGTTCGGTGAGATTCGGCGAGCCCGCGTTCGAGAGCGTCCGACCGCACAGACAAGGGAACTTCATTGGTGCTCTCCCGGTTGTCGGCTCGACAGCTTCGCAGCCAGCCCCGTAATATGTGATCGACCCTTCACCGGGCCGTCTTCGAGCTTCTCCAACAGCCCGGCCGGGATCGCTCCGACGCCCGCGAACGCCCCCACCAACGCCCCGGCCATCGCCGCGACCGTGTCCGTGTCGTCGCCGAGGCCGATCGCTCGGCTGATGGCCATCTCGAAATCGCCGGGCGTCGCCGCGAAGCACGCGATCGCGGTCACCACCGACCGGTGCGCGTGGAGCGTGCTCCCCAGGCCCGCGAGCGAATCGCCCGGCTTCAGCTTCGCGGCCACGCCGAGGTGCCAGCGGAACTCTTCGGTCGCCGCGCGGTTGAGCAGGTCGCGCCAAAGCCGCTTCCGGTCGAAGGCGGTCGCGCGCAGCGCCCACGCCACCGCGAAGGCGAGCAGTTGCGCGCCCTCGATGCCCAGAGGGTGCGTGTGGGTGGGCAGGGCCGAGAGCCGCGCCTGCTCCCACAGCTCCTCCGGCGCGTCGGCGAACACCAGCCCCACCGGCGCGATCCGCATCGCGGCCCCGTTGCCGAACGAGCCGCCCGGTAAGAGCGTCGCGGCCAGCGTGCGCCAATCGCCGCCGGCCGCCATCGCCTCAATGATGCGCCGGGCGCCCTGGCCGTAGCCGCGTTCGGGGTGGTAGTTTTCCGCGAACGCCCGACACAGGCGCGGCTCGTCGATGCGGCCGCACTCGGCGAGCGTTTCCGCCACGCCGATCATCATCTCGGTGTCGTCGGTGTAGTGGAGCGGGTCGCCGGACGGGTTCGTGACGAGCATTTCGGGCGAGCCGAACTGAAAGAAGATGTCCGCGTGCGTCAGCCCCTCGTAGGGCGCGCCGACGGCGTCCCCGACGGTCAGCCCGAGGAGGCAGCCGGCGAACCGGTCGGCGCGGGGGCGCGGCTCTCCCAGCGGGACATCGAACACCCCGGAGTGGGTGTCAGGGCGTCACGGCAGAAGATCGGTAACGGGGATCGTCCCGAGGTCGGCCCCGCCCAGGACCAGCGGGACCGCGTCGCCGGGGCGGTAGGTGTTGCGGGTGCCGTAGGTCGGGCTCGGCGACGCCCCAGACGGTTGCTGGTAGACCTCGATCTGCCGGTCCACGAGGTTCACGATCCAGTACACCGGGAGCCCGTCGCGGGCGTAAATGGGGATCTTGTCGTCGCGGTCCGAGTCCAGCGTCGTGTTGGACACCTCAACCACCAAGCCGAGGTCAGCGGCGCCGGGGTGGCGGGTGGTGTAACCGTCGGGCAACTCGCGGACGACCGCGAGATCGGGTTCGGGCTCGCTGGCCGAGAGCGTCACGGTCATCTGGACGCGCGCCTCCCAGCCCGTCGGGAGGACGCGCAGGAGCCGCCGGTTCACCTTCTGGAGCGTCCCGTCATGAACCGGGTTGTGCGGCATCTTCTCCACCAAGTAGCCGTCGAGGAGTTCCAGGCTGTCGTTCTCGGTGAGGATGCCGAGTTCGATCAGCTTGTGGTACTCGGGCACGGTGAAGCGCCGGAACCCGGCCGTCGTTGCCCTCAGCGGAAGTTTGACTTGCGCGGGCAGCATGTGTCGGCGCCCTCCGGGTACCGGTCCGACCGGTCGGTCCGACTCTTTCTGTGGCCGGCCTCTGTCGGCCGGCTATAGACGAGAGCGAATCCACACGGGCCGTATCACTTCGCGACGGCGCGGGCCTTCTTCACCAGCCGCGACTTCAGCCGGGCGGCCTTGTTCGGGTGGATGTACCCCTTGGTCGCGGCGCGGTCGAGCATCGCCTGCGTCGCCTTGAGGTCGGCCGGGGCCTTGGCGGTCGCGGCGTCCAGGTCGGCCTTCGTCTTGGTGGTGTCGGCGTCGGGCTTGGCCGTCGCGATCGCGGTCTTCGACGAGGTGATCGTCGAAAGGGTGTCCGCGACGTCGCGCCGCTGCAGCTTGATCTTCTTGGCCATCGCGCGGTTCTGGCGGCGGCGCTTCTCGGCCTTGCGGAGCCGCTTCCACGCGCTCGGTGTGTGAGGCATCGGTCGAATCTCTCGGGTGGTGAATGAATACCGGCGCCCCCTTTTGGGAGGGCGCCGGGGGTGTTCGTTACAGGCTCACGGCGCCGACCTTGAACCGGACGAACCGGACCGGCTCCAGGCCGGCCTTCTTGAGTGCGGCGCCGACGGTCGTTTTCGGGTACTTCATCTCGTTGGCCATCTGCTGTTCGCTCAGCACGATCTCGGCCAGCCGCGTGCGGAGCTTCCCCTCGGCGATCTTTTCGAGGATGTTGGCCGGCTTGCCGGCGCTCTTGGGGTCGGAGTCCATGTCGGCCTTCACCAGCCCCTGCTCCTTGGCCATCACCTCGGCCGGGACCTCGGAGACGGTGGCGTAGGGCGGGTTGAGCGCCGCCACGTGCGCGGCCACGTCGCGGATCAGCTCGTCGGCGCTGGTGCCCGCGGTCCCGGCGCACTCGACGACCACCCCGACGGTGCCGTCGTGGTGGACGTAGGCGCCGAACACCCCGCCCTCCAGCCGGCGGAACCGGTGCAGCACCATCTTCTCGCGGATCACGCCGACCACGTCGTTGATGCGGTCCTGCACCGTGGCCTTACCAAACGGCTCGACCAGCAGCGACGCCACGTCGGCCGCCTTGCTGGTGGCGGCGTGCTTGGCGAGGTCGTTGGCCAGCGCAACGAACTGGTCGCTCTTGGCCGACGGCGCGCTCTCGCACCGCATCTCGACGATGGCCGCGAGCTTCGCCGCGTTGTCCACGAAGACCCCGATCCGCCCCTCGGCGGTCTCGTTGCCCTCGCGCTTGGCCGTCATCTTCGAGTTCTGCGCTTGCAGCCACTCGATGGCCTTGTTCATGTCCCCTTCGGCCTGGTCCAGCGCCTGCTTGCACAGCCCCATCGGCTGGTCGGTGCGGTCGCGGAGCTGCTTGACCATCTGCGGGGTGACTGCTGGCATGACTGTCTCCAAAGTTCCATGTTCCAGATGTTCCAAGTTCCAAGTTATCCCGAACGCTCGTTACCGTCACGCCGCGCGTTCGAACGCGCGGCGCCGGCAACTTGGAACTTCTGGAACTTGGAACCTGGAACTGATCTTTAGACCGCGCCGGCCGGGGCGGGGTTCGTTTCCGGGGCCGCCGGGGCGCCCGGGGCCGGCGGCTTGGGCTGCTGCGGCTGGCGCTTGTACTGCCCCTGCTGCTCCGGCGGCAGCGCGGCGCGCCCTTCGAGGCACGCGTCGGCCAGCTTCGCGAGGATCACCTCGATCGAGCGGATGCTGTCGTCGTTGCCCGGGATCGGCAGGTCGACGGGGTCCGGGTCGCTGTCGGTGTCGATGAGCGCGATGGTCGTGATGCCCATCCGCTTCGCCTCTTTAACGGCGATGTGCTCCTTGTTGGGGCCGACGATGACCAGCGCGTCGGGCGGCTTGATCATGTCGCGGATGCCCATCAGGTTGCGGCGGATCTTGAGCAGTTCGCGGCTCAAGGTCGAGATCATCTTCTTGGAGTGCGTGCGAATGTCCGACGTGTCCGGCGCCTTCGCGGGGTCGAGTTTGCCCGCGTCGGTCATGAGGCCCGCGATGTAGGTGTTCAGGTCGATCCGGTTGGGGTTCTCGCCCACCGGCAGCCACATGGCTTCGAGCTCTTGAAGCCGCTTCAGCCGGTTGCGGATCGTGCGGTAGTTCGTGAGGGTGCCGCCGAGCCAGCGCTCGCTGACGAACGGCATGCCGCACCGCGTCGCTTCCTTCTCGACGATCTCCTTCGCCTGGCGCTTGGTGCCGACGAACATGACCAGTCCGCCGCGGCTGACGACTTGCGACAAGTAGCGGATGGCGCGCAGGAGGCCGCGGACGGTCTCGCGCAGGTCGATGATGTGGATGAGGTTGCGCTTGCCGTAGATGTACGGGCGCATCTTCGGGTTCCATCGGCTGGCCCGGTGGCCGTAATGGACGCCCGCTTCGAGCAGCACTTTCACGTCTACGAGAGCCACGGGAACTCCTTCGAGGACTTGGCACCGATCACGCAGGATTTCGGCATGATTAGGCACATCCCCCATCGAGGAAAGAATCGCCCCCAACACGGTTTCTGGGGCGGCTGGTCCGGGCGGGCGCGGGTGAGGCGCGAAAACCCGGAAGCTAGTAATATAAGCCGCACCTGAAGAACGTCCAACCCACTCTTTCTGAGTTCTTCA
>JAFKJJ010000127.1 GCA_017306025.1 Planctomycetota bacterium | reverse complement strand
ACCGCTCTGGCGGCAGGTGCTCGCGCTGGCGCTGCCCGCGCTGGCGCAGCAATACTTGCACCTCGTTGTGCAGCTCTCCGACCAACTCCTGGCCGACTGGTTCCCGCTCCGCGACGGGCAGAGTCGCGAGCACTACCTCGCCGCACTGACCACCGCCGGCTACCTGTACTGGTTCGTGTCGAGCTACACCGTCGTGGTGAGCGTGGGGAGCACCGCGCTCGTCGCGCGGTTCGTCGGCGCCAGCGACTGGGCGATGGCGAAGCACGCGACCGGGCAGTCGGTGCTGCTCGCGGTCGCGTTCGGCACGGCCGGCGCCGCGGCCGGGTTGCTCGGGTTGCCGGCGCTCATCGAGATCCTGCGTCTCAGGGGCGAGACGGCCGGGGCGTGCGTCGAGTTCCTCACGCCGCTGGCGGCGCTGCTCGCGTTCCAGATCACCGAATCGGCGTGCGCGGCGTGTCTGGCGGGCGCCGGCGACACCAAGACGGGTCTGAAGGTGCTCGGCGGCGTCGCGGTGCTGAACGTGCCGCTCGCGTGGGCGCTGTCCTTCGGCGTCGGACCGCTCCCGGGGCTCGGGTTCGTGGGCATCGCCCTCGGAACCGGCCTCAGCCACGTCATCGGATGTGTCACGCTGCTCGTGATCCTCGCCCGCGGACGGTCCGGGCTGAAACTGCACCGCGCGAACCTGATACCCGACCTCCCGCTGATCCGCCGGCTCCTGTGGGTGAGCGTGCCGGCCGCGGTCGACAGCCTGTCGGTCGCGTTCTGTCAGTTGTGGTTCCTGAGCCTGGTGAACCGCCTGGGGGACACGGCCGCGTCGGCGCACGGCATCGCGCTGCGATGGGAGGCGCTGGGGTTCTTGTCCGGGGCGGCGTTCGGGACGGCCGCGATGGCGCTCGTGGGCCAGAACCTCGGCGCCCGTGACCCGTACCGCGCCGCGCGGTGCGGGTGGACCGCCTACGCCCTCGGCGGCGGCGTGATGTGCTTCATGGGCGTGCTCTTCTTCTTTCTGGCGCGGCCGATGTTCAGCCTGCTCTGCTCCGAGGAGGCCATGCGGCCCGTGGTCGAGGCGGGCGTACCGGTGTTGCGGCTGATCGCCTGCGCGATGCCGGCCCTGGCGTCGCAGATCATCTTCACCGCGGCCCTACGCGGCGCGGGCGACTCCCGCGTGCCGGTGCTGTTCAGTTGGTTCGGGTTCCTGGGCGTGCGCATCCCGCTCGCGTACCTGCTCACATCGCCGCAAGTGGACCTCGGCGCGCTGGGCGTGGTCCCCGGTTACGACATGGGTCTACTCGGCGCGTGGGTGGCGATGTGTGTGGACCTGTGGACCCGCGGGACGTTCTTCGCGCTGCGGTTCGCGAGCGGTCGGTGGAAGAAGGTTGAGGTGTGACGCGGCCTCACGTGTCGGTCACGTCGCCACCGCGGTTCAACCACACGTCGCGGCCGCCGATGTCGAACCGGAACTTACCGCATTCCAACCAGCCCTCGACCGAATCCTGCATCCCGCCGGGCGGGGCCGGTTCGCGGCCGTCGAACACGTCCGCCCACCAGTTGAACGGCGTGATGCCCCCGCCGTCTGGAAACCGAAACGCCTTCACCTTGATCGCGGCGGATCTGTATCCGAGTTCCGCGAGCCACCGGTCACGGGCCGCCTCGCGGGTTCGCCCCCGCACCCGGTGATCGTCTCCGATCGCGTGCGGCACGTTGCGCCCGTCCACGCGCAGCAGGTTCCCGGCGTGGTCGAACACCGCGAGCCGCTGTCGGTATTCGCCTGCGATCAACAGGAACTGCGTGAATTCGTCTCCCCAGCCGACCCGCAGGTAGTCGTCCTTGATCGTGTACAGTCGCTCCGGCTCGCGCCCGTGATCGAACGCGACGCGATCGCCGAAGTGTGCCCGAAGCTGATCGCGTCCGAAGTCCGTAAACGGGTTCGCACCGAGCCGGATCAGGTCGAGACGCTGAAAGAAGTCCTCGTCGCACAGCACCCGAACCGATGCGTCGCGGAGGGCGTTGAACATCAGCCCGAGCTCGCGCACGTGCGGGAAGTGTGTCATTTTCGCGAGCCTCCGTAACTGCGTCGCGTTCAGACGGTTGCCGGTCAGGTCGAGTGCGGTGATGTGGTTGTCCGCGGGGATGAACGACAGGCCGTCCACCTTTCCGAGCAGCTCTTGGACCCACACACGGCGGAACGGGTTGACGCTGTAAAGCCATGCGGAACCGTTCTCCTCGATGGACACCGGGCTGTCGGTGAACGTCTCGACGAACCCGCGCGACCACTGCCAGTCGAACCCGAAGTGACGCGGGTCGAGCCATTCCTTCTCGTGCGCGTCGAGCAACTGCCGGCACTTGAACGCAACTTCCCTCCGGTGGAGCGAATCTTCCTTCAACCGCGCGAGTTCGATCTGCCCGCGGATGAACGCGGCGCGTTCGGGCCGACCGTGCTCGTCGAGCCAGTCGGCGAAGGCGAGCCGCGGCGTGTCCTCGTCCGGGTTGGTCGCGATCGCGCGCAGGAGGGCGGTTTCGTCGCTCACGGGTCGCTCACGTATGGGATCGTTCCTCCACGATACTCGACGCGTCAAGCGCCGAAGAATCGGCGCGAGTGTGATAAGCCGAACGCCGCCGTTGCCGGGCACTCCGGGGCCGTCGTCTGGGACGTGGACGAATAACCGCCCATTTTGTCGCTACGACGCGCCGGGCCGTCACCGGAAATCGGTCGCTCTCAACGGGTTCGGGTGTTGGCGCTGGCGCCCGCTCGCGGCGCGAGCTATTCTTCCGGACGAGGGAGAATGGCGATGCGGGTGCTCAAGACGGCTCCGAAGGAGGTCCTCGACGTGGCGTTCAGCCCGGACTGCCGGGCGATCGCCGCGGCCGTGGAAGGTGCCGGCGTGTTCCTGTGGAACCTCGATTCTCCTAATATCGCTCCGGTACGGCTCGAAGCCGAGGGGGGGTACCGCGCCGGCGGGCTGAACTTCTCCGCCTGCGGCCGACGGCTCGCGTGGCTGAGCTTCAACGGCCGCCGCACCTACGACCGCGACGACCGCACCGCGATCGCCGCCGTCTACCCGATGCCGGCCGCGCACGGCATGTTCCACGGCTCCGACGACGCCGGCACGAGGGCCGTGTCGAACCACAGCTTCCCGGACCACTGCCTGATCGGCTGGAAGTGGGTCGAAGGGGAGTGGGTCCGGCAGTGGCAGCTCTCGACGCGCGAGCTGTCCGTCGAGAGCGTGACGCTCGCGCCGGTCGGCGACCGGTTCGCGATGTTCACCCGGGTCACGGTCGGCGGGCGGTGGTGGGAACAGCCGATGCGACTGGAGGTCCGTGACGTGGCCGACGCCGCCGTACGGACCACGGGCACCTACCCGTACAGTTACGCGGCCAAGCCGCTCCGGTTCCACCCGGCGGGCGAGCAGATCGCCGGCGTCAACAACATGACGCTCCTGGTCTGGTCGCTGCCGGCCGGCGGCGACCCGCGGCTGGTGCAGAACGACAACCGCAAGCACTTCACCGCACTCGCGTACCACCCCGACGGCCGGTCCCTGTTCGTCACCAGCAACGACGAGACCGTTCAGGTGTTCGACGCGCGCTCGCTCGACCGCGCGAACCGCTACACGTGGCAGCTCGACAAGCTCAGTGCGGTCGCGGTCAGCCCCGACGGCACCCTCGCGGCCGCGGGCTCGGCCAACGGGGACGTGGTGGTGTGGGACCTGGAGTGAGTGGGCGGCGGGCAGTGAGCAGTGGGCAGAGAAGACAGAGGAGTCGGTGGCGGCCTTCTGTCTTCTCTGCCCACTGCTCACTGCCCGCCGCCCGCTATTTCTTCCGCCACACCTGATCGGCCGTCAAGCCGAGACGGGGCATCGCGGGGCGGATCTCGTCGTAGAAGCGCTTCGCGTCGACCGGGTAGCCGGCGGTCGGCTTGATCCCGGGAACGTGCGTCGCCCAGAAGCGGTTGAACTGCCGCATACACACTTCGCGCAGGTATTTGCACACCATCGACGCCAGCGCCACCGCGACGCTGTCGCCGTCGGCCCGCGGGCGGAAGGTGACGGTGACTTCGCGCGACGGGTGCTCGACGCGATAGCGGCTCTCCTCGGCCGACTCGCGTTCCGCAACGATCCGGGCGCCGGGGAACGCTTCGTGGAGGAGCGGGGCGTAGTAGTTCCGCCCGCCCTGCTTGTCGCACGCGAAGCAGAGCGGCTCGCCGTCGGCCGGGACCGCGGCGGACTGTGAAGCGAGCAGTTCGATCAGGCCGCGGCTCAGCACCGTGCCCTTCGACCCGTACTCGTCCACGATGCGGTTGAACCGCGGCGCCGGCACGATGCGGTAGTCGCCGGTCCAGCGCCCGCCGAGGGCCTCCCGCACCCGTTCGGAGGCGGCCCACGCCGCGGCCGGGTCGATATGAACCGGAACCACGTCTTCGCGGTCGAACCACGCTTCCCCGCACAGGTCTTCGCCCCAGGGCGGGAGGTCGTCGCAGCTCCACAGGAAGTCGCGCACCGGGCACGGGTCGGCCGCGGCGATCGCCCACACCCCGCGTTCGAGTGCTTCGAGGCCGCCGCGGGCGTACACCTTTTTTGAGTCGTCGATGAGCAGGCGGCCGTCGCGCTTCTCGTGCGTGCGGCGCACCGCGCCCTTGAGCGCGTCCCACCCGGCCGGGTCGGTCCCCGGCAGGTACAGCGCGACCGCAGCCTGAACCAACGGGCCGAGGTTCGGACCGTAACCCGCTTCGTCGATCCCGACAACCCAGGGCATGTTCGCTCTCGTCTCGCCCGCGGCTAACCGACCTCGCTTCGAGCCGATATCGTAACACCACTTCTTCCCGTTCGGGAGGCCGACATGCTGGCCGACAACCTCTTCCTGAAGATCATCGACAAGACGATCCCGGCGAAGATCGCCTACGAAGACGATCTGTGCCTCGCGTTCCACGACATCAAGCCGCAGGCGCCCGTCCACGTGCTCATCATCCCCAAAAAGGTGATCCGCACCCACGACGACGCCACCGCCGAAGACCAGACGCTACTCGGCCACCTGCACCTGGTCGCGATCGAGCTGGCGAAGCAACTCGGGCTGGTGGAGGGCTACCGGATCGTCATCAACTGCAACGAGCAGGGCGGGCAAACGGTGCCGCACCTGCACATGCACCTGCTCGGCGGCCGCGACATGCACTGGCCCCCCGGCTGACCATGACCGACAACGAACTGCGTTCGATTTTGGGCGAGCGGATCGCGAGCGTCCGCGCGCGGATCGCCGGCGCGTGCCGTCGCGCCGGCCGCGACGCGTCCGCCGTCACGCTCGTCGCGGTGACCAAGACGGTTCCGGCGCACGCGGCCGCGGTCGTGGCGGAGTTGGGGGTGCGTGACCTCGGCGAGAGCCGCCCACAGGAGCTGTGGAAGAAGGCCGAAGCGGTTCCCGGCGTGAACTGGCACCTCATCGGGCACCTTCAGCGGAACAAGCTCGACCGCACCGTGCCGCTCGTCGCGCTGGTCCACTCCGTCGACAGCGAACGAATACTCGATGCGATCGACGCGTTCGGCCGCAAGCGCGGGGCACCCGTGCCGGTGCTGCTCGAAGTGAACTGTAGCGAAGAAGCGAGTAAGGGCGGGTTCGCTCCGGACGCGGTACCCGCGGCCGCCGACAGGGCGGTGCCACTGGCGGGCGTGTCTGTTCGTGGTCTGATGACGATGGCCGCCTACACCGAAGACCCGCAGCAGGCGCGGCCGACGTTCGCGCGCTTGCGCGGGCTCCGCGATTCACTCCGCGCGCGCACCGGACTGCCGCTGCCGGAACTGTCGATGGGGATGAGCAACGATTTCGAGGTCGCGGTGGAGGAAGGCGCGACGCTCGTTCGCGTCGGCACGACGCTGTTCGAGGGGCTAGGGGAATAAGAGGAGCTAACCACAGAGACACAGAGAAGACAAGAGAGAGTTCTTTAGAATAATCTCTTTTTGTCTTCTCTGTGTCTCTGTGTCTCTGTGGTTAGCTCCTCTTCTGCTGTTAGCTCCTCTTCTGCTTTTACTCCTTCTTCGACGGGTCCTTTGCTTTCTGGTCGAGCAGGTACGCGACGATCTGGTACAGGTCGACCTCGGGGATCACGTCGGCGAAGTTGGCGGGCATCGCGGAGAGCATCGTCTCGCGGTTCACCGCGATCTCCTTCAGCGGGATGCGCTGCTCTTTCCCCTCCAGGTCCGCAACCACCAGCACCTCGCCCTCCACGCGGAGCATCAGCGCCGTCAGCGTCTTCTCGTTGGTCAGCGTGATCGACCGCGCGCGGAACGCCTGATCCACGTTCCGGTTCGGGTCGAGGATGTCTTCGAGTAACCGCTCCGACCCGCGAACGCCGACGCCGTCGAGCTGTGGGGCGATCTTACCGCCCGTGTCGCCGATCCGGTGACACGCGGAGCAGTGCTTGGTGAACAGCTTCGCACCTTCGGCCTTGTCGATCTTCGCGGATGTGAACCCGGCCGAGCGCTTCTTGATGAGGTCCGCGAGCCGCTGGTCGGCCGGGGGAAGGTTCTTCGTCAGGTCGGCGACGCGCTTCTGCCAGTCGGGGGCGTTGGACGCCTTGAGCCGTTCGAGGATCGCCTTTTCCTGAAGCAGCCGCGCGGGCGCCTTCCCTTCCTTCACCGCGACGAGCAGATCGTCGGCGCCGCCGGGCGTACCCGCGAGCGCGAGGCCGATCTGCACGGCCGTGCGATAGGGGGCCGTCTTCAGCGCGTCGCGGGCGTCGAGCCGCGCGTGTCCACTGTTCGAGCCCGCGAACACCACGAGCAACCGCTCGTGAAACGCCGGGGGCAATGTCGGGTCGCCGATCAACTTGTGCAACGTGGGATACCCTTGGTCCGGTGCAACGCGGAGGAGCGCGTCGGCCGCGCCCGCCCGCAACTCGGTCGGCGCGTTCGGCCGCTGCACCAGATCCTCCAGCCCGGTCGCGACCTTCGGCGGGATTTTGACCTTGTCCCATTCCTTCGTGACCGCGGGCAGCGCGTTCAGCACACGAACGACGGAACTGAGTCGCTGAACGTTTGTGGCGTCAAGCGGGTCGGCCGTGCCTTTGGGGCGCAACTGCTTTTCGGCGGTGTCGAGAACCCATTCGGCCGCTCGCCCTTCGAGGGCCTTACCCCGCGTCTGGATCGCTCGGAAAATGCCAAGGATGGCGTCGCCGACCTGGGGCTTGTATTCCGTCTGAACCAGGTTCAACAACGCGCTGAGCCACTCCTGATCGTCTCCGTATCGCGCGATGTGCTCGGCCGTTGCGATGAGCCGATCCGCGGGTAGTTTCGATGGGAGGAGTTGTGTCAGCAGGTATTCGGCGGCCTTCTTGTTCGGCACCGCGAGCGCGATTTCGGCGTAGGTCGGATCGAAGCCCTTCGCCAGCGCTTCCTCATCCTTGTACGGCGGCCACGCGTCGGCGTCGCGCAAGCAGTTCCGCAGGGCGATCTTCGCGGCTTGGTGCAGGTGCGTGTCGTCGGGCGCGCACGTCTTCAGCACGTCGATTACGGGCTGCACGAGGTCCTTGTGCGGGTGCGCGATCACCGCGTCTACCGCGGCCCGCGTCCGATGGACGGAACCCGGCGATTTGAACACGTCGAGCAGGATTTTTCGCTCGACATCGCTCCAGTGCGGCCGGCTCGCGAGCGCGCGAACAACCTGACCGGTCAGTTGCTCCGGCTTCAAGCCGTTCTGCTTGTCGTTTATGAAGGCCAAGATGGCTTCATACATTTTCACTTCGGCGGGCGGGCCCTTCCAAGGGTTAGCGGGCGACTTCCCCGCTTCGGAGATGAACGCGAGCCACCCGAGCACCGACACGGCACGGCCCGGGGCTTTCACCAATTTGCCCATCAGCACGTCATTCTTCAGATCCTTCCCTTCCGTGCGGCGGCGGAGCTGATGCCCCGCGAGGAAGCGCACGGTCAGGTTCGGGTGGAACAGGTCGTCCACGAGTTCCGCGTCTGTTGCGGTCGTGAAATCGGCGCGGTGGGGCTTCGGCGCGGGAGCCTTGCCGCCGGCCCCCGTCCACACGATCCGCCAGACGCGCCCGCGGTCCTTGTCGCGCCGCGGGTCCTTCAGGTCGACCTCGTAGTGCCCGATGATCTTGTTGTAAAAGTCGGCGACGTACAGCGCGCCGTCCGGGCCGAGCTTGATGTCCACCGGCCTAAACCACCGGTCCTTACTTACGAGAAAGTCGGGCTGTTCCTTCGCGACCGGACTGGCCCCGTGCCACTCGATCTTGTCGAAGTTGATGCGGTTGGTGACGACGTTCCCGAGGAACATCGTGCCCAGGTATTCCTTCGGGAAGTGGTCGGCGTCGTACCACGACAGCCCGCACAGGGCGGTACTGCCGTGGTCGTGTCGCGTGACGTGCGGGGCGAACCCGAGCCCGTCGTGCGGCTTGCCGAAGCTGTCGTAGTACGCGCCGGGGATGAGCTGCGTGATCGGCTTCGAGTGGCAGTCGGCGGTGTAAAGGTTGAACCACGGGTCGACCGCCATCCCGAACGGGTTCACCTGCCCGCGGGTCCACACCTCGATCTTCGAGCCGTCCGGCCGGAAGCGGAACGTGTGCCCGGACTGCATCTTCACCGTGTTGCCGCTCCGGTCCGTCACGGTGCTGTCGTTGGCGAACCCGTGGCACGCGTACACCCAACCGTCCGGCATGAGCGTGTACGAGTTGTACATCCCGTGTGTGTCCCGGGTGCCGAACCCCTTGAACAACACCTCCATCTTGTCGGCCTTGCCGTCGCCGTCGGTGTCGGTGTACTTCCGGATCTCCCCCAGACTGGAAACGATACAGCTCTGACAGTCGGGCAGCGGCAGGATGCCGATGGGGATGTTCAGGTCCTCCGCGAACGTCTGCACCTTCCGCGCCTTGCCGGTCTGGGGGTCGATATCGGACAGCACGAACAGCTTGTCGGTCGCCTTCCCCTCGGCCGCGAACGGGTAGTGGTACGAGGTCGTCACCCACAGCCGCCCCTTCGCGTCGAAGGCCATTTGGATCGGCTTCTGGATGTCCGGCTCGCTGGCGACGAGTTGCGCGTCGAAGCCCGCCGGCAGCGTGAACTGTTTTCGCTCGTCGGCCGGCGAGAGCGGGTCGGTGGGGGCCATGAGGTTCGGGGGGAGGTTCGGCAGTTTCGGCTGCGCGGGCGCCGGTGCGGCCAGCGCCAGCACGGCGACGAGAGAGGAAACGAGCCGCATGAGTTGGGCTCCGCGTGGGTTGGTGGAGGCGGTGGAAGTTGATTAAACCACAGCCCGCGAGCCGTGGACAGTGGGCAGCGTTCGGGCGGGCCGCCTTCGTCTTGGTCCGCGGCCCGGCTTTTTCGGCGCGGGGGCGGAAAATCCGTGATAGGATCGCGACCCGCGGGGCGTAATCCAGGCATCCAACGCGGGCCGCGAGTCAACGGCCCGGAACACGAAACGGGTTCGAGTCCGGGGCACCGCCCCACAACAGGAGTAGGATCATGCCGATTTACATGCAGTACGGGCCGAAGGGGAAGATCAAGGGCAACGTCACCGAGAAGGGGCACACCGACTGGATCGCGCTGACCAGCTTCAACTGGGGCGTGGGGCGCGGGATCGGGTCGCCCACCGGGCAGGCCGCCAACCGCGAGGCGTCGGCCCCGTCGGTCAGCGAGATCACCGTCAGCAAGACGATGGACAAGGCGAGTTTCGCGCTGCTCCAGGAGGCGCTCAAGGGCGCCGGGATGGAGTGTACCATCCACTTCGCCACCACCGACAAGAACGAACTGCGGACCTACGCCGAATACAAGCTGACGAACTGCCTCATCAGCGGGTACTCGACGTCCAGCGGCGGCGACCGACCGAGCGAGACCCTCTCGATCAACTTCACGAAGGTCGAGTTCCTGTTCGTGGAACTGGGCATCGACAACGCCAACTCGGACACGCCGCGGGTGTCCTACGACCTGGCTCAAGCCGTCGCGGGCTGACGCCCCTTGGGTCGAAAGTCGTAAGGTCGAAAGTCGTAAAGTCGAAGACCTCAGTAGCGACGGTCTTCGACTTTACGACTTTCGACCTTACGACTTTCGACCCAACGCCGACCTTACGACTTGGGACCCGAACCGATGCCCCTCACCCAGAACCGCCGCCGGATCACGTTCACCAGCCCGCTCGGCACCGACGCGTTCGTCTGCACCGCGTTCTCGGGCCGCGAGCGCCTTTCGACCCCCTTCGAGTTCACCCTCGATCTCGTTTCGGAGAACACGGGCGTCGCGGCGGCCGACCTCGTCGGCAAGGCGGTCGGCTGGACGGTCAACGTGCCCGAAGACGCCCCGCGGCCGTTCCACGGGTTCGTCCGAACGCTCGTGACGGGGCCGAACACCGACCGCGGGCTGCGGACCTACCGCGCCGAGGTCGTCCCGTGGCTGTGGTTCCTCACCCGCACCACCGACTGCCGCATCTTCCAGAACATGACGCCGGCGGCGATCATCACCGACACGTTCGACCGGTTCGGGCTGACCGACTACAAGCTGAGCCTCCAGGGCACGTACCCGACCCGCTAGTACTGCGTGCAGTACCGTGAGACCGCGTTCGCGTTCGTGTCGCGGCTGATGGAAGAGTACGGCATCTTCTACTACTTCGAGTTCGCCGACGGGAAGCACACGCTCGTCCTCGCCGACGCGCCGGCCGCGTTCTTCGATTGCTCCCCTCACGGAACGGTCGAGTTCAGACCCGACGTGCCGGGCGCGGAATCGGTGTCGAGCTGGAACCGCGCGTTCGCGTTCCGCTCCGGCAAGCTCACGCACACCGACTACAACTTCGAAGCGCCGTCCACGAGCCTGCTGAAGTCCACCGACACCACGGTCGAGCTGAGCGGCATCTCCAGGTTCGAGCTGTTCGACTACCCGGGCGGCTACCCCGTCGCGGGCGATGGGGCCGCGCTCTCGAAGTCGCGGATGGAGGAGGTCGAGGCCGGATTCGACACCGCGGCCGGCGCGAGCCGGTGCTCGTCGTTCACGCCGGGCGGGAAGTTCGCGCTGGAGAACCACCCGGACGCGGGCAGCTACGTGTTCCTCGATGTGGAGCACGCCGCGACCGAGAACTGGGTGGCCGGGGCGACGAGCGGCCACGCGGACTATTCCAACACGTTCCTCGTGGCCCCCGCGGACGTCCCGTTCCGCTCCGTACCGAGGACGCCGCGGCCCCACATCGCCGGCGCGCAGACGGCGGTGGTGGTCGGGCCGTCGGGAGAAGAGATCTACACCGACCAGTACGGCCGCGTGAAGGTGCAGTTCTTCTGGGACCGCGTCGGACAGAAGAACGAGAACAGCTCGTGCTGGATTCGCGTCTCGGAGATGTGGGCGGGCAAGCAATGGGGCATGGTGTTCACCCCGCGGATCGGTCAGGAGGTGGTGGTCGAGTTCCTCGAAGGCGACCCGGACCGCCCGCTGATAACGGGGCGCGTGTACAACGCCGAGCAGATGCCGCCGTACGCGCTGCCGGCGAACATGACGCAGAGCGGGCTCAAGACGCGTTCGACGAAGGGCGGCGG
Organism: Planctomycetota bacterium; assembly: GCA_017306025.1. Taxonomy (GTDB): domain Bacteria; phylum Planctomycetota; class Planctomycetia; order Gemmatales; family Gemmataceae; genus Gemmata. Next base: position 733 of record JAFKJJ010000127.1, on the reverse strand, counting down.
GGAGACCGACTTCAACGAGCTGCGGTTCGAGGACGCGAAGGGGAAGGAGGACATTTACTTCCACGCGCAGAAGGACTTCCACCGGTTCGTGGAGAACGACGACGACCTGAAGGTGGAGCACGACCAGTTCATCCAGATCAAGAACAACCGCACGCTGACCGTGCAAGAGGGCTTCGAGCACATCACGATCGAGAAGGGCGAGCGCGCCCGGACCGTGAGCGAGGGCAACGACCTCCTCACGGTGAGTAAGGGCAACCGTACCGTGACGGTGAGTAAGGGAGATTACTCGCTGACGGTGAGCACGGGCAAGCGCACGGTCGACGTGAAGTCGGACTACACCGTGACGGTGCAGGAGGGGAGCCGGTCGATCACGGTGAGCAAGGGGAACGACACGCACACGATCAGTCAGGGCAATCGCGAGGTCACGGTTTCACAGGGCAACGACACGCTGACGGTGGCGCAGGGCAACATCGGGGTGAAGGCGTCGGCGGGGGCGATCACGATCGAGGCGGCGCAGTCGATCACGCTGAAGGTCGGGGCGAACAAGATCGTGATCGACACGAGCGGCATCGTGATCGACGCGGCGCAGGTGACGCTCAAGGCCGGCAGCAGTTCGGAGGAGCTGGGGCCGTCCGGGGTGACCGTGAAGGGGCTGACGGTCGGGCTGAAGGCCGACACCGAGATGAAGGTAGAGGGGCTGACGGTGGCGGTGTCCGGGTCGGCCATGACCGAG
>JAFKJJ010000517.1 GCA_017306025.1 Planctomycetota bacterium | reverse complement strand
CACAACTTCTTCGCCCAGTTCGGTCGGGTTGGGCGACGACTCGACCGCAACGCCCGATACTACCTCGGGTGGTGCCAGCTCGCGGCCTGCGTCATCTTCATCCGATCCGGTTTTGTCCGGTAGTCCTAAAGTATCCGACCCCTTCGGGGTCCAAAGCCCGGTCACTCGTTACGGGAATACGTCACCGCGATCCGGTATGACGCCGGCGCGTCTCCGATGAACAGCCGGGCTCAGACGCGGTCGTGCTGATTCGCTCTCTTCTGTAGCCGGCCTCTGGGGGCCGGAGCGACACAGGCGGTGTAGCACCGGCCCCCAGAGGCCGGCTACAGAAGGCAGGCACCACGATCCGGTATCAGCCCAGCGCCCACGGCTTGCGGTACGCCTTCGTCAGCAGCGCGGCGGCGTCCTTGTCGCCGCTAATCGTTTCGGCCTTCGCGTCCCATGTAATCTTGCGCCCGGTGCGGACCGCGATGTTGCCCAGGTGGCACACCGTCGCGCTGCGGTGGCCGATCTCCACGTCGCAGATCGGCAACTTGCGCGACTTGATGCACGCCAGCCAGTCCGCGAAGTGACCCGGCGACACGTACAGCTTCGTCTCGCCGGTCGGCAGCTTGTACGGGTCCGCGACCTTCTCCCCGTTCAGGGTCACACTGATCGACCCGCGCTTGACGTAAATGGTCCCCTTCTCGCCCTCGAACGTCACGCCGCCGGGGTTGCCGCCCGCGCCCAGCGTGCAGCGGACCGGGACGCCGTTCGCGTAGGTGTACGTGATCTTCGCGGTCTCCGGGGTCTCGAACCACCCGTCCTTGTTGAAGGTGGCCGTGCCCTCGACCGTCGCCGGCCCGCTGTCGTCCATCCCGAGCGCCCACTGCGTGATGTCGAGGTCGTGGGCGCCGAAGTTCGTCTGCTGGCCGCCCGAGTAGTCCCAGAAGAAGCGGAACAGGTAGTGAACGCGGTTCGCGTTGTACTTCCGCTCCGGCGCCGGCCCGAGCCAGCGGTCGAAGTCGAGCGCCGCGGGCGGGGCGCTGTCCGGCACCGGCTTCATGGCGCGCTGAACCCAGTTCGGCCCCGGCAGCCCGACCTTGACCTCCTTGAGCTTGCCCAGCGCGCCGTTGCGCACCAGCTCGCACGCCTGCCGGAACTCCTTCGACGACCTCTGCTGACTGCCCGTCTGGACGATCCGCTTGTTGTCACGCGCCGCCTTCACCATCGCACGCCCCTCGGCAACGACCAGCGACAGCGGCTTCTCGCAGTACACGTCCTTGCCGGCCTTGCACGCGTCGATCGTGATGAGCGCGTGCCAGTGGTCCGGCGTGACGTTCAGGATCGCGTCGACGTCCTTGCTGTCCAGCAGGGTGCGGTAGTCGCCGGTGGTCCGGGCGGTGATGTTGCTCTTTTCGAGTTCCTTCGCGGCCGCGGCGACGCGGTCCTTGTCCACGTCGCACACCGCGACCACGTGCTTCTTGACCGCGTTCATGTCCGGCTTGCCCTGGTTGCCGACGCCGACGCAGCCGATGCGGATCGTCTCGCTCGGCTTGTCTTCGGCGAGGAGGGCGGCGCGGTACGTGACCGCGGGCAGCGCGAGGAAGGTACCGCCGGCCGCGGCGGATCGGAGGAAGGTGCGGCGCGTGGCGCGTGACATCGGCAGCTCTCGGAACGGGGAGGGGAATAAGCGACGCCGACAGTTTAGCCGCTCCGGCCCGCGCGTGCCGTCCGAAAGCGTCAGTTCGACGGCCGGAACTCGATCTCGTTGCCCTTCGGGCCGCCGGAAATGATGCTCGTGCTGGACCCGTCGGGGCACTTCGTTTTGACGGTCATCTTCCCGTCTTCCCAGGTCAGGCTGTTCACGGTCCCCCCGGACGATTGCCGCGCCTGGATCGCGCGGATCGCCTCTTCCCCCCGCAGCGCCCGCGGGCCGGG
>JAFKJJ010000516.1 GCA_017306025.1 Planctomycetota bacterium | reverse complement strand
TGGCTCCGGAGCGAAGAACCTACCCCCCCGGCCCCCCTCCCTGAAGGGAAGGGGGAGAAGAACCTTCTCATTTCCGTCGCGTCTGGAGGGTTGCAGGAGGCAAAACGAGCCGTCACCCCCCTTCCCTTCAGGGAGGGGGGGCCGGGGGGGGTAGGTTTCTGCGCTCCGCGCCTCATCTCCTGCCAGGCGGAGGGCTGTGCGCCGATCGTCCGCGCGTTCGACAGGGGCGAGCGGTTCGCGGAACTGTTCCCCAACGCGCGCACGGTGGCGAGCGGGCTGCGCGTGCCGGTGGCCGTGGGCGACTTCATGATGCTCGACGCGATCCGCGCCAGCGGCGGCAAGGCGGTTGCGGGCCGCGAATCGAAAATCGCCGAGTGGATGAAGCGGGCGAGCGCGGCCGAGGGCGTCAGCGTGTGCCCCGAAACCGCGGTGTGCTTCGACGTACTGGAACGTATGATCGCGGCCGGTGAGGTGAAGCCCGACGAGCGCGTGGTGGTGTTCAACACCGGTGCCGCGCCCAAGTACCTCGAAGCGATGCCCTACGAGTTGCCGGCCGTCGACAAGGACAACGTGGACTGGAACGCGATCGCACCCTGAGCCGTTCGCCCGAAACCCGGACGCCGCCATGACCCGCCTTCTCTGCGCGTGCCTCGCGCTGGTGTTGCCCTCGTCGCTCCGGGCACAGCCCGAACCGCCGATCCTGCTGAAGCCCGATCGCGTGTTCGACGGCACCACGAGCGAGCCGCACGCCGGATGGGTGGTGCTCGTGAAGGGCGAAAAGATCGCGTTCGCCGGCCCGGCCGACAAGCTCGACGTGCCCAAAGGGGCGAGGGTGATCGGCCTGCCCGGTACGACGCTCCTGCCGGGCCTGATTGATGCGCACTCGCACCTCTTGCTCTACCCCTACGACCAAGCGAAGTGGGACGATCAGGTGTTGAAAGAGCCGCTCGCGGAGCGCGTCTGCCGGGCCACGGTTCACGCGAGGGCCGACCTGCTCAGCGGCTTCACCACGCTCCGCGACCTCGGCACCGAAGGGGCCGGCTTCGCGGACGTCGGCATCAAGTCGGCCATCGAAAAGGGCATCGTCCCCGGCCCGCGACTGCTCGTCACCACAAAAGCGATCGTCGCGACGGGCACCTACGCGCCGCGAAAGTTCGCGCCGGAGATCCGCGTTCCGCAGGGGGCTGACGAGGCCGACGGCGACAAACTTCGCACGGTGGTCCGCGAGCAGATCCGCGGCGGCGCCGACTGGATCAAGGTGTACGCGGACTTTCCGCATGGCCCGGACGGCGCCCCGCGGCCCACGTTCTCGCTCGACGAACTGAAGCTGATCGTGAACACTGCGAAGGACGCCGGCGTGCCGGTCGTGGCGCACGCGCAGTCGAAGGAGGGCATGACGCGGGCGACCCTCGCGGGATGCGAGACGATCGAACACGGCGACGGCGGCGACGTCGAGGTTTTCCGGCTGATGGCGAAGCACAACGTCGGCTACTGCCCGACGCTCGCGGCGGCCGAGGCGTATGCCCGCTATTTCGGCGGGTGGCAACCGGGTCGCCCGGAGCCGAAGGAACTGAAGTCGAAGCGCGAGAGCTTCAAGGCGGCGCTCGACTCGGGCGTCACGATCGTCAACGGCAGCGACATCGGCGTGTTCGCGCACGGCGACGGCGCGAAGGAACTGGAGATGCTCGTCGATTACGGCATGACGCCGGTTCAGGCGCTCAAAGCCGCCACGAGCGCCGCCGCGAAGGCGCTTCACATGGGCCAGAAGGTCGGGACCGTAAAGGGAGAGATGCTCGCGGATCTCATCGCGGTCGAGGGCGACCCGACCGTCGACATCAAGACGCTTCGGAAGGTGAAGTTTGTCATGAAGGGCGGGACGGTCTACAGGCGGCCGTCAGAGTAGTAGGCACACTCCGTGTGCCGTGGCT
>JAFKJJ010000515.1 GCA_017306025.1 Planctomycetota bacterium | reverse complement strand
CTGACACCGTACACCGCGCCGGAGCCGGTCGAACGCACCCCGTGGCAGCGGTGGGTGGGGTTCTGGTTCCCGGCCTCGGACCCGACCACGCTCGGTTTCGTCCGCATCTGCACCGGCCTTTTGGTGCTGTACATCCACCTCGCGTACAGCGTGGACCTGCAGCAGTTCTTTGGAAAGCAAGGGTGGTACTCGGCGCAGTTCGTGGACCGCGAGCGCCGCGAGTACCCGTGGCAAGTGTCGCCGTTCTGGACGTGGGACCCGCAGCCGGCGCTGCCGGCCCGGGTGCCCGACTTCCCGCACCGCCGCAAGGCGGTCGTGGACTTCATCCGCGGGCTGCCGGCCGAGGACGGGCCGCGCCACGAGTCGCTGAAGTTCCTCGACCGCGTCGCCAGGACCGAGAACCCGGACGCGGCCCTCCTGATGCTCCGGTGGTTCCACGGCATGGGGACCAGCGCGGACGTGCGCGATCGGTACCTGGCGGCACTGGTCGGCGGGCGCCCGACCGAGTCGACGCGCGACGCGACCTCGTTCTACCTGGGCCGCACGCCGTCGTTCCTGCTCGACGCGCCCCCGGCCGACCGCGAGCAACTCGCCACCGAGGTGCGGGCGTTCTGGCACGTGCTCCCGGCCGACCAGACGGCCCGCGAGTACGTCCTGAACCATCTGACCGAGATGCCCCAGGAGGTCCGCCGGTCGTTCGTCCAGTTCCTCGACACCCTGCCGACCGACAAAGCGGCCCGCGACAAGCGGATCGAGTACCTGGACTACTGGAACGCCGAACCGGAGCGGGCGGTGCGCACCGGGCACGCCATCTTCTCCGTCTGGTTCCACGTCTCCGACCCGACCCAGATGGCGCTGATCCACGTCGGCATCCTGCTGCTGATCGCGCTGTGGACGCTGGGCCTGTTCACCCGCGTCACGGGGGTGCTGGTGTGGATCGCGGTCGTCGGGTACATCCACCGCACGCAGCAGGTGCTGTTCGGGATGGACACGATGATGAACATTATACTTTTCTACCTGATGATCGGGAACAGCGGGGCGGCCCTCTCACTCGACCGACTGATCGGCCGGTACCGGGCGGCGCGGGCGAGCCTGCGCCGGAGCGGCGCGATCGACGACCCGACCCGCGCGTACCTGGCCTCGCCCCCGCCGTCGAAGGGCGCCGGGTTCGCGCTGCGGCTGATCCAGGTCCACTTCTGCTTCATCTACATCGCCGCGGGGCTGTCCAAGCTCAAGGGCGGCGCGTGGTGGAACGGGCAGGCGTTCTGGGACGTGGTCGTGAACCCGGAGTTCACGCTCATGCAGTACCAGTGGTACGAGGACGGGTTGCGGGCGATGGCGCGCATCAAGCCGGTGTATCACGCGATGGCCGCGGGCGGAGTGTGGTCCACGCTGTTCATCGAGATCGCCGGCCCGTTCCTCCTGTGGACGCGGCTGCGGTGGCTCATCATCTTCTTGGCGACCGCGATGCACGCGGTCATCGGCGTGATGATGGGGCTGAACCTGTTCGAGTTGCTGATGATCATCATGCTCGTGGCGTTCATGCCGGACGGAGTGATCCGCGACCGGCTGCGCGGCGGGCTCGATCTGGCGAAGCTGGCGTTCGCGTTCGGCCCGTCGGCACCCTCGGCGCGGGCGGCGGCACTGGTCGTGGCGGTCGACACCGATTCGCAGGTGACCCTGGCGCCCGACCCGGCGCTCGCGGTGCCGTCGTTGACCGTTCCGGACGGCAAGAAACTGACCGGCCCGGAGGGCGTGACGGCGCTCTTCCGCTCCGTGCGGCTGTTGTCGCTCGTGTCGTTCGTGCTGTGGGTTCCGGGCGTGCGGGGGCTGCTCGCGAAGTGGCTGTTCCCCGCGCCGGCGGTCGCGCAGCCGCCGACCGCGCCCAAGTCTCCGGCCCCGGCCGCAGCGAGCTGATAGCCGTCTCGTTC
>JAFKJJ010000126.1 GCA_017306025.1 Planctomycetota bacterium | reverse complement strand
CGCCCGCGCGTCGAGCCCCGCGGCCTCCTCGCGCAGCGCCGCGACCTCGCGCTGGAGTCTGGTCCTCGCGTCGGCGTCCGCCTTCTCGCGTGCGGCCAGTTCCGCGGCCCGCGCGTCGAGCGCGGCGGTCTGTTCGGCCTGGTACCGGCTCGCCTCCTCCCACTCCGCGGCCAGCCGCTTCTGCCGGGCGTCCAGTTCGGTCCACGCGGCCCGCTGCCGCTCGCGGTCGGCGGCCGACGCGGCGTTGAACTCGGACTGTACCTGGTTGAATTTGGCGACGCGGGCCTCGAACTGCGCGCGGTCCGCGTCGAACTGCGCGCGGGCCGCGGAGAGCGTGTGGTGGAGCCGGCGCGCGAGCCGCGACCCGAGCCGGCGGGCGCGGTTCCGCTCCCGTTCGGCGTCGCGGCGCGCGGCGCGGGCCTCGGCGAGCAGCCTGTCGCGGTCGTCCTGTGTGTGTGCCATGCGCGCCCCCGCAAACGGAACAGCCCGCATGGCTTATCGGCACGTCGGCCGCGCGATCTGAAGTTCGCTCAAGTCGTGGCAAAATGGGGGAGGGGCGGAAGAAGGCCCCGTCCCCGTCGCCTTCGGCGGGGCGGGGCGGGGCGGGGCGCGCGCCCGGCTACTCCATCGCGAACGCCTCGAAAACGTCGTCCGCGCTCCCGGCGAACGCCTCCGGCGCGAGGTACAGCGGCGCGTCGGCCCCCTCCGGCGCCGTCGGGGTGCGGTTGATCTCGGTCAGCGCCGGCCGGTTCTCGCGCTCCGTGAAGTCGCGGGGCGCGACCGGGGCCGCGTCGGGCTCGCGCCGGCCGGTGTCCGCACCCGTCCACACGAACAGCGCGCTCACAGGCGACGCGGGACCGGCCGTCGGCGTGGGCGAAGTTGTCGATCGGGGACTCGCGTTCGCGGGCGCGGCGGTCGAATCCACCGCGATCGGCTCGGCGATCGGCTCCAGCGCGTCGGCGCGGACGGCCGTGCCTTCGAGGAAGTCGAGCGACTTCGCGCCCGCGGCGGTCGCGCCCATGGTGCCGGCGACCACGAGGGACCAGCCGGTCAGCTTGCCGCCGTCCTTCGCGGCGCCGTCGGTCACGCGGAGGGTCCAGACGCCCTTGGCGCTGGCCCCGTCGAACGCCGACAGCAGCCCGTCGGGCCGGAACGCGCCGGCGAACGGGGCCGCGCCGTTGGCGATGGCGGCGGCCGCCTCGTCGTCGAACGTGGTGCCGTTCAGGTTGTCGCCGTCCTTGCCGCGGCCGCCGAACAGGGTCACGACCGCGCCCGCCGGCGAGGTCAGGGTGATGGTCAGGTCGCTGTCGTAGGTGTGGGTCAGGGTGACCTTGGCGTTCAGGTCGGTGATCCTCACGTCGTCGGGCACGGTGAGCGTCGAGACCGTCGTGGCGAAGTCGTTGATCGCCAGCGCCAGCGCGGGCGTGGCGTACGTCTTGGTCACGTTGAGCACGAGGCTGCCGGTGGCGGTGTAGCGGTCGGCGGTGGCCTCTCCGGCCGTGGCGTTGCCGTTCTGGTTCATCGGGTTGCCGAGGGCGTCGTTGATGCTCGGGCCGAACGTGAGGGCGTAGGCGCCGGGGGCGGTCTGCGGGGCGAAGGCGATGTCGAACTGGGTGTTGTTGGTGCCGGCGACCGCGGTGACGGCGGTGACGGCGGTCAGGGCGATGGCCCCGTTGGGTCCGGTGAACGAGACCACGTCGGCCTTGGTGAACGTGGTCGGGTTCACCGCGCGGTCGAAGGTGACGCGGACCTTGTTGAGCTGCGTCGCGGTGCCGCCGAAGGCCGCCGAGACCACCTTCGGGCCGGCAGCGACCGCCGGCGGGCTGGTGTCGGCGAACATCTTCGCGACGTCCAGCCGCCCGCCGGTGGACACCTTCCCGGTGAGGCCGGGCAGCGGGTCCACCGAGCTCTTCAGCTTGGCGATCACCTGCTGGTACGTCAGCGTCGGGTTCGCGCCCCAGTACAGCGCGATCGCCCCGGTCACGTGCGGCGTCGCCATTGAGGTGCCGCTGTAGGAGCTGTAGGTGTTGTTCGGGGTGGTGCTGAGGATGCCCACGCCCGGCGCCGCCAGGGTGACCGACGTCGCCCCGTAGTTCGAGAAGCTCGCCAGCGCGTCGTTGCTGTCGGTGGCCGCGACGGTGACGACGTTGTTGTAGGTCTGGATGTAGCTGGCCGGGTAGCTGGCGACGCTGTCGATGTTCTGCCCGCTGTTGCCGGCCGCCGCGACGAAGATGTGCCCGGCCGCCTGCGCCCGGCCGATGGCCGCGGCCAGGGTCGGGTCCGCCCCGCCGCCGCCCCAACTGTTGTTGGACACCTTCGCGCCGTGGGCCACCGCGTAGTCGAGCGCCCGCACCGCGTTGCTCGTGTACCCGCTGCCGCTGGCGCTGAGGAACTTCAGCGCCATGATCTGGACCGACCAGTTCACCCCGGCCACGCCGACCCCGTTGTTGCCGACCGCGCCGATGGTGCCCGACACGTGCGTGCCGTGGCCGTTGTCGTCCATCGGGTTGCCGTCGTTGTTGGCGAAGTCGGCCCCGTACACGTCGTCGACGAACCCGTCGTGGTCGTCGTCGATCCCGTTGCCGGCGATCTCGCCGGGGTTGCGCCACATGTTCGCCGCGAGGTCCGGGTGGGTGTAGTCCACGCCGGTGTCGATCACCGCGACGACGAAGCCGCTGTTGCCCGTGGTCTTGTCCCAGGCGGCCGGGGCGCTGATCGTCGTCATCCCGTAGAGCGGCCCGTACGACGGGTCGTTGGGCGCGCGCTCGGCCCGGATGACGGTGTCGGCCGCGGCCGACTGCACGCCCGCCGCGTGCCCGTAGTACGCCAGGGCGGCGCCGAGGTCGGTGCCGGGGGCGAGCGTGACGCTGTAGATGCCGAAGCCCAGCGATTGTACGCCGGCGGCGAACGGGGTGGAGGCCAGCGCCGCGGCGTCGGCGGCGCTGGCGGCGTCCGAGGTCATGACGACGTTCACCCGGTCGCCCACGACCGCGCCCGTGGCGACCAGTTCCGGCAGGGCGAGGGAAAGGGCCTCGTCGAGTTGCGCGGGGGTGGTGCGGTCTTCGAGCGTCTCCACTTCGAGGCGGGCGCGGGTGTACCGTGGGCGAGCGGGTAACCTCATGAGAGGTCCTTTCGGGACGGGACGTGATTACGCGTGGGTGGGCGAGACGTGCGGTTTTGTGAGCCGAGGGGGCGCCTCGCCCGATACCCATTCATACCCCCCGGCCGCGCCGGGAGACGGACGATTGTGCGATTTTCTTCGCCGTTTTCGGGGCGGTGTCGGAAAGTGGCCCGGCGCCGTGTCTCCGAATCGGGCGCGGGCCTCGTCGGGCGGGGTGTGGCGCCCGTCNNNNGCGAAGATTCCGCCCCGGGCCGCCTCAACTTTTTCGCCGGGTCAACTCGGCGCGCTCGGGCCGGAGCGGGGAGGCCGACGAAGAGCGCGACGGACGCGCGTGATACGACTCTCAGGAATGAACCGTCGGGGCGTGTTTGGACCCCGAAGGGGTCGGATAGTTTAGCCCCGGGCAACGCCCGGGGGACGTGGACGTCGTGTCTTTGCAGCCTGAAGGGCTGAGATACCCGCGATCCCAGGCTTTCAGCCTGGAAGACAAACACCGCCACGTCCCCCGGGCGTTGCCCGGGGCTAAACTATCCGACCCCTTCGGGGTCCAAACACGCCCCGACACGCACACCGACCATCGGGTTTCTACACCGCACCGCAAGGGAAGGGCCAATCGCGAAGACCCGACGGTTACTGATGCGTCCGACTCCGTATCAGATGATCTGCTTGATGGGCTCGGCCCCCTCGACGCCGACGAGCTTCTGGTCGAGCCCGCCGTAGAAGTAGGTGAGCCGGTTGGGGTCGAGGCCCATCTGCTGGAGCACGGTGGCGTGAAGGTTCTTGACGTGGAACCGGTTCTCCACCGCGAAGTTGCCCAGCTCGTCGGTGGCGCCCACGCTCACCCCGCCCTTGATCCCGCCGCCGGCCACCCAGGACGTGAACCCGTAGGCGTTGTGGTCCCGCCCGGTCCCTTGCGCGTACTCGGCGGTGGGCTGGCGCCCGAACTCGCCGCTCCAGATCACGACGGTGCTGTCGAGCAGCCCCTTGCGCTTGAGGTCGGCGAGCAGCCCGGCGATCGGCTTGTCGGTCGCCCCCGCGTGGAGGGAGTGGTTCTTCACCAGGTCGCCGTGGGCGTCCCAGTTGTAGTCGTTGTGGTTGCCGCCGGAGTAGATCTGGATGAACCGGACGCCGCGCTCCACCAGCCGGCGCGCGAGCAGGCACTTGCGGCCGAAGTCGTCGGTCTTCTTGTCGCCGATGCCGTAGAGGGCCTTCGTCTCCTCGGACTCCTTCGAGAAGTCGACCGCCTCCGGGGCGTGCTCCTGCATCTTGAACGCCAGCTCGTAGCTCGCGATCCGGGCGGCCAGTTCCGTGTTGTCGGCGCGGGCCGCGAGGTGCTCCTCGTTCTTCTCCTTCAGCCGGTCGAGCAGCTCGCGCTGCTGTTCGCGGGTGGTGCCGGGCGGCAGCGCGAGGTCGTGAATGGGGGTCTTGTCGGCGCGGAGCTGCACCCCCTGGAACGCGGCCGGCATGTACCCGCTCGACCAGTTCTTCGGGCCGTTGATCGGCCCGCCGCTGTTGTCGAGCATCACCACGAACCCGGGGAGGTTCTCGTTGACGCTGCCCAGCCCGTAGGTGACCCACGAGCCGAGGCACGGGCTACCACTGAGGAGCCGGCCGCTGTTCATCATGAGCAGGCCGGAGCCGTGGATCGGTGACTCCGCGTACATGGAGTGGAGGAACGCGATGTCGTCGACGTGCTGGCCCACGTTGGGGAACAGGTCGCTGACCCGCTTGCCGCACTTGCCGTAGTTCTTGAAGGCGAACTTGGGGCCGACCACGCGCCCCTGGTTCTTGTGCCCGCCGCGGCCGAACGTCTTGACGGTGATGGTCTTGCCGTCGAGCCGGGCCAGTTCGGGCTTCTCGTCGAACGTGTCGACCTGGCTCGGCCCGCCGTACATGAACAGGAAGATGACCGCCTTCGCCCTGGCCGGGAACATCGGCTTCTTCGGCGCCATCGGGTTGGTGAACTTGAGCTTCGCGTGGTGCGGCGCGTCGGGCACGTTGGCGAGGAGCGGGTCGTTGTGCAAGAGCCCGGTGAGGCCCAGCGCGCCGAACCCGGCACCGGTCTCCCACAGGAACTCGCGCCGCGTGCGGCGGCAGAACTGGTCGGCGGCGGGATCGTGCATGGCGGGGACCTCGGGGGCGGTGGGGTGTCTTACTCGGCGATCGGGTTCTTTTGCGGCACGTGGAGGCAGTTCGTGAACACACCCGGGTCGGTGTCATCTCGGGCGTTCAGGAAGATAACTTTCTCGGCGCCGGCGGTGAGGATCGCGGGTTGCAGCCGGTTGCCGGCGAACTTCACCTCGTCCGGCGGCTGACGCCCTCCCGGGTGGAGGACGTGGCAGATGGTCCCCTCCAGAGCCGCGGCGCGGATCCACTGGCCGGCGACGAGAACCGACCCGTTCTTGTCGTCGCCCGGACGGTCACTCAAGAGCCGAACGTACCCGCCGGAGATGATGACACAGTTCCTCGTGTTCGCGCATTTGACGTTCCGGCCGACGATGATACAGCGCTGTGCGACCGCGATCTGGGCGGTGCCGCTCGCAAAGAGGACCGCGTTCTTGGCGCCGCCCACACAGACCTCGTCGGCGATCACGAACTCGTTCTCTACGGTATCGGCCGAGAATTTCTCAACTACATCGAGCTTTTTCAGCTTTTCAAAATCGACCGGGAGACCCCGCTCCGTCTGCTCTGCGGCTTTGAGCACGCGCCCGAACACGGCTCGGGCGGTGTCCTTCAACTTGATTTCGTCCGCCTTGGCGGGCCATTTCTCGTCCTTTACGGCCTTGCTCACGGTGTCGAAGACCGTCTTCAGGTCGGGCACGGGATCGCTCTTACCGGCGCCTTTCGGCACCGGCGCCGCGGCCCCCGGAGCGCCCGCGAGCGCGAGGAGCATCGCCGCACCCGTCGCGACGACCCCACTGAGTACGAGGTGCTTCATGGTCGGTCCTCCGGTATGACAATCAGTCCAGATAAACGAACTCGTTGCTGTTGAGGCACAGCAGACAGTACTGCGTCAGCGCCTTCGCGTCGTCGAGTTTGTGCTTTTCCTTCAGCCGCTCGATAAACGCCACGTCCGCTTTCACCTCCTCCGCGGTGGGTACGCGGCCCGTCGTGAGCCGGATCGCGCGCTTCACCTGCGCGGAGACGTCGTCGGGCGCGTCCTTCTGGAGCCGCCGGGCGAACGCCTCGGCCTGCTCGTTGGCGAACTCGCCGTTGAGTAAGCCGAGCGACTGCGTCGGCACCGTCGTCACGTACCGCACCGGGCAACTCGAATCCGGGTCGGGCTGGTCGAAGCCGACGAGGATCGGCACGCGGAGCGACCGCTTCACGTGCGCGTAGACGCTGCGGCGGTTGGCCTCGTCCGGCGGGGAGGTCGGCCAGCCCTGGCCCGGTACCGACTGCCCCGCGAGCACCTCCTTCGGGATCTTCGGGTAGGTGCTCGGCCCGAACTGCTTCAGGTTGAGGGAGCCGCTGACGGCGAGGACGGAGTCGCGGACCTCCTCGCCGGAGAGTCGGCGCATGTTGAACCGCCACAGGAGGGCGTTGGCCGGGTCGGCCCGAAGGTCGGCGTCGTCGGCCCGGGACGAGAGCTGGTAGGTGCTCGACATCATGATGAGCTTGTGGAGCCGCTTGAGCTTCCACCCGCCGGCCACGAAATCGGAGGCGAGCCAGTCGAGCAGTTCCGGGTGCGTCGGCTGCTCGCCGAGCTTACCGAAGTCGTTGGCGGTGGGGACGATCCCGCGCCCGAAGTGGTACTGCCACACCCGGTTGACGAACACGCGGGCGGTGAGCGGGTTGTCCGCCGACGCGATCCACTCGGCCAGCACCGTGCGCCGGCCGCTCGACTTCGCGCCGGGCTTGGGCGCGGGGACGGTGGGTTCCGGCAGCCCGAGCACCTCGGGGAACCCGGGCTTCACCTCCTTGCCCTTCGCGTTCGGCGAACCGCGCACCAGCACGTGCGTCGTCGGCGGGTTCACCTCGCAGTTGTTCACCGACAGTGCGAGCTGCTGGCCCGGCGGCGCCTGCCTCTTCTCCAGTTCGGTGCGCTCCTTCTTGAGCGCGGCGTAATCGTCCTTCTGCTGGCCCTTGAGCGCCGGGACCACCTTGCGCGCGACCACCGCGGGCCGGTCGTTGCCCTCCGCGGCGCGCTGGTCCTCGGCCGGGAGCGTCTTGATGACGGCGTCCTCGATCGCCTCCATTGCCTTCCGGATCTCGGCGACCCGCGCCATGCGCTTCTTCAGGTCCTCCTCGTACTTCGCGCGCTGCTCGGGCGGCGTGATGTCCGTGAGGTTGAACGCGGACCGCACGTCGCGCGTTTCCGAGTACGGCCGGATGTCGCGGAAGAACGCGACGAGCTTGTAGTAATCGCTCTGCGGGATCGGGTCGGCCTTGTGGTCGTGGCAGCGGGCGCAGTTGAAGGTTGCCCCCAGGAACGCCTGACCCGCGGTGGCGACGATGTCGTCGTAGCCGTCGAACACGGCCAGGAGCGGGTCGGCGGGCTCGTCGTCCCAGATCCCCAGCCGGTAGAAGCCGGTGGCGACGACCGCGTCCGGGTTGTAACCCTTCTCGCTGGCCGCGGCGATCTCGTCTCCGGCGAGCTGCTCCTTGATGAACTGCGTGTAGGGCTTGTCCGCGTTGAAGCTCTGGATTACGTAGTCCCGGTATCGCCAGGCGTTGGGCTTGGGGCCGTCGCGCTCGTACCCGTTGGTTTCGGCGAAGCGGACCACGTCGAGCCAGTGCCGGCCCCACTTCTCGCCGTACTGCGGCGACGCGAGCAACTTGTCGAGGAGCTTTTCGTAGGCGGCCGGGTCGGTACTGTTGACGAACGCGTCCACGTCCTCGGGCGAGGGCGGCAGCCCCGTCAGGTCGTAGGTCGCCCGTCGGATCAGCGCCGCCCTGTCCGCGGGCTTGACCGGCTTCAGCCCCTTCGCTTCGAGCTTCGCGAGCACGAACGCGTCGATCGGCGACTTCACCCACGCCTTGTTCCGCACGTCGGGCACCGCGGGCCGCTTCACCGGCTGATAGGCCCAGTACTTCTTCGCCTCCTCGGTGACGACGCCCTTGGTCGGCGCCTTCGTGACCTCGCCCATGCGGTCCGCGGACACCGGCAGCCCGTCGGCGACCCACTTTTCCAGCGTCGCGACGTCCTTGTCGGGCATCTTGCCCTTGGGGGGCATTTTGTGGTCGTCGGCCTTGTACCGGATCGCCTTGACGAGCAGGCTGCCACCGGGCTTGGCGAGGTCCACGGCCGGCCCGCTGTCGCCGCCGTCGAGTACGGCCCTGCGGGTGGTGAGGTCGAGCCCGCCCTTGATCTTGTCGGGCTCGGCCCCGTGGCACTTCAGGCAGTGCGCCTTGAGGACCGGCACCACCTCCTTCTCGTAGAAGGAGACCTGCGCCGCGGTGAACTTCGGCGCGGGTTCGGCCTTCTTGTCCTCGCCGAGCGATCGGCGCGTCAGCCCGCCGGTGCCGACGACGAGCGCGGCGCCGAGCGCGGCGAGTGCGAGGGAGCGCGGGAAGCGTGGGGTCATGGCGCGGGTCCGGGCGGGATGGCTTGGCGAACCCCGCCGCGAGAGCGGGGGCAGTTTCACGTCGGCGGGAACGTCATTCTATCGCGGCCGTCACGGCGTCTCTACCGTGACCGCCATCACGATCGGGGCGGTGCGGTCCGGCCCCTTCACGAACTCGATCGTCTTCACCACCGCGTCCGGGCGCTTCGGTCGCACCGCGAGGTAGCGCAACTGCTGGCTCCGCAGCGCGAAGGCGAACTTCGATTCGGGCACGTCCACGCGGCGGATGTAGTCCGCGAAGTGGACGGCGTTCTTCAACTCGTGGTCTTCCGTCTTGCCGTCGTCGTAGGTGATGCGAACGATCATCGACACCGTCTTCGGCGCGTTGGCGTCGAGCGCGCCCCAGCCGCTCACGCCGCTCAGCAGGTGGACCGCCTTCGCCTTCCCGTTGAACGGCAGACTCACCGACTTCGGCATGAGGGGTGGAACCTTCCCCTGCGGGCCGTTGAGCATCACCGCGTTCTTCACCGTGTCCTTCTGCGGATCGACCAGTACGAACGGCACGCCGTCGAACACCTTCGGCTTCCAGTCCGGGAAGATCATCCGCTCGGTGGCGCCGCCGGCGTCGAAGAACATGTCCTTCGTCGTGACCACCGTTGCGACCTTGTCGAGCGGCAGCGGCACGTACTTCCCCTTTTGCGTGAGGAACTCCAGCAGGTCGCACAGCTCCGCCGGCTTCATCACCTTCTCGAAGCCCTCGGGCATGAGCGACTTGTCCGTTTCGCGCATCGAGACGATGTCGGCCTTCGCGATCGTGTGGCGCTTCGCGTCGGCGTCGACGATCTCGACCGACGTTCCGGTCTGTGCCCCGAGGATGCCCAGGACGGTGCGGTCGTCGGCCGTCGTGACGCGGTACAGCTTGAAGTTCCCCTCCACGCTCCGCGACGGGTCCAGAATCGCGATCGCGAGTTCCTCCTTCGGGTGGACGCCGAAGCCGGTCAGGTCCGGACCGATCGCGGTGCCCTCGGCGCCGTGCTTGTGGCACTTCGCGCAGTGCGCCAGGAACATCTTCTTGCCGTTCTCGGCGCTCCCGGACTTCGCGAGCGCGTCCTTCAACTCCTCGATCACCTTCTGGCGGTCGGCGTTGGGTAACCCACCGCCTTGCGCGAGCAACTTCTTCGCGCGCTCGGAGACGGCCCTGTCCGGGTGCGCGGCGAGCGCCTGGCGCTGGTCGAGCGCGAGTACGTCGAACCGGAGCGTCCCCTTTTCGACTGCGTCGAGGAAGGCTTTGGCGGAATCGGTCTTCGCCAGCACGAGCCGGAGGGCCGCGGGTCGCACCGCCGGCGGCAGGTCTTTCAGCTTCGCGACGACCGCAACGCCGACGCCTTTTGCCTTAGATTGCGAAAGCGCCTCGAAGATTCCGCCCGCGAGTTCGGGCGAAACGTCCGGTGCGACCACAGCAAGCAGTTTCGCGGCCGCGTCGTCGCTGTCGGGCTGGAACTCGATCACCTGCTGTGCCGCGGCGACGCGGTCGCTGTCCTTGGCCTTCGCGTCGGCGAGCGTGGCGAACGCGGTTTTTGTGATGGCCGCGAGCTGCTCGTCGATGCCCTTTACGCCCCACGTCGAGGCGAGTTTCAGCAGGCGGCCGCGTGATGCCGCGGGGAGCTTGGTGAGTAGGGCACCGATGTCTTTCTCGGCCTGCTCATCGAGTTTCGGTGGCTTGTTCGCGGGCCAAGCCGAAGCAAGTCCGGTCAGAATCGCACCGCCCATCCGTGCGTTCGACTGTGGAAGCTTCATCACAGATAGCAACTCACCCAGTTTGGCGTCCCCGCCGTTCGCAGCGTAATGACGAGCGAGCATTTCGACCCCCGTCGCGACCTCGGCCGTTGGCTCTCGGTGGTCGCTTGCGAGTTCAAAAAGAACGCTTCCAGTACACCTCGTCGCAGCGATCAGGAATGCCGTCCGAAGCGCGGGGTTAGTTCCTCCGTCGCGGAGGTACATCGCCAACACCTGGGTGAGTTTGTGGTGGTCGCCGCCTTCGTTCGGTGGCACATCTGCGCCGGCGAGCGCTGCGGCGAGGGCAACTCGTGCGTCCGAATCACCGACCCCCGCAGACGTGGCGATCCGAAAACCGAAATGAATCGGGTCATCGCTCGCGCGCGGGGCGAAGGCCGCAAACGCGGAGCGACGGACCGACGGCGACGGGTGAGCGAAGGCGGCATCGACTCGCTCGACTTGCAACTTCGTGAGTGCGGCCAGTGTCCAAACGGCATGAACCGCGCCCGCGTTCAGCCCCGTCTCGTCTACCGTCTTGTCCTCGATCAGCTTCGTCAGCGCCGGCGCCACGTCCGCCTTCCCGCGTTCCACCAACAGCCGCTGCGCGTGCAGCCGCCACGTCATGTTCGGGTGCTTCAGCGCCTCGACGAGCTTTTCCGGCGTCGCGTCCTTCAGAGTGAACGGCTTTTCGGTCGGCGCCTTCTTGTAGACGACGCGGTAGATGCGGCCGTGCGTCTTGTCGCGCAGCTCCGTCTCGTAGGCGTTGCCGCGGCCGTTCTTGAAGCCTGCCGGCGTCGGGTTGTGCTGAACGATGAAGGCGTACCAGTCGATCACCCACATGTGGCCGTCGGGGCCGACCTGCGCGTCGATCGGCGCGCACCACTCGTCGTCGCTCGCGAGGAGGTTCCAGCCGTATTTCGCCTTGAAACTCGTCCCGTCGGGCTGGAGGGTCATCGTTGCGGTGAGGTGGCCCGTCGGCTCGGAGATGAACGCGGTGCGGTTCCAGTACTCGCGCGGGTAGGTGCGGGCGGTGTAGAGCGCGACGTGCGACGCGGCGGTGAACCCGCCGTGCCAGTCCACCTGCCGCACCTTGTCCGTGATCGGCTCGATGTGGTTGTCGGCCGCGATGTTCGCCAGCACGGTCGGCGTGAGGCCCTTCACCTTCTCGTAGTAGCGGTTCGGAATCGGCATGTGGACGAACGGGCAGCCGTTGGCGGTGCTGCCGAACAGCTCGCCACTCTCGTCGAAGCACAGCCCCCACGTGTTATTCGACGTGCTGCGGAGGAATTCGAGCTTCGCGACCTTGAGTTCAGAAGACCCCTCCCCAACCCCTCCCGGTGGCTTCTCTCCCCCTTCCTTCTTAGGGAAGGGGGCCGGGGGGTTAGGTTTCTTCACCGCCTCCACCTTGAAGCGGTAGAAACCTTGTCGGAAGCTGTGCCGCTCGCCCGCAACCGTCCCGTTGAAGCCCGCGTAGCCGACCGAGCCGTAAATCCAGTTGTCGAAGCCGTAATGAAGATTACTCGGGCCGGCGTGGGTGTCGTTGGTGCTCCACCCGCGGAACAGCTCCTGGCGCACGTCGGCCTTGCCGTCGCCGTCGGTGTCCTTCAGGAACAGCGTGACCGGCGCCTGATGCACGATCAACCCGCCCGCATACGGCAGAACGCTCGTCGCGATGCTCAGCTTGTCCGCGAACACCGTCACCTTGTCGCACACGCCGTCGCCGTCGGTGTCCTCGCACATCACGATCTTGTCGCGGCCCTGGCCCGGTTGCTGCATCTCGTTCGGGTAGTCCACCGTCACCGACACGAACAGCCGGCCGCGCTCGTCCCACGCCATCGCGATCGGCTTGCCGCCGAGGTCCTTCTCCGTCACGAACACTTTCAGCTCGAAGTCCACCGGCGTGATGATGTGCTTCATGCTCTCCTCGACGGAGAGCGGCTTTTGCATCTTCGTGAGCGGTTCGCGGTTGCCGCCGCGGGCGGGGTAGAACGGCACCTTCGCGTCCACGTACTCGAACGGCTTCGCGTCCTTCGCGATCTTCGTCATTTCGGGCTTCGTGTCGCTCAGCGGCTCGGTGTAAGTGCCCGCGAGCGCCGGGTCTTTACCGCACGCCCACAGGACACCGCGTTCCAACAGGTTGTGGAAGCCGGGGTGCCCCCAGGTGCGCTGGTCGTGCCCCCATGCGGTGTAGAACACGCGGCCCTTACCTTGCTCGCGGACCCACGTCCACGGCTCCTTCAGTTCGCCCTCCGCGCGCACTTCGAGGACCGTCCGGCCCTTCTCGTTGTGCTTCGTGTGGACGTACGTTTCGTCCCAACTGCTGAAGCTTTTGAAGCCCTTCGTGATGGCGTGGTCGGCCTTCACGATCTCGGTCCGGAACGTGCCCGTGCCGTGACTCCGGAACTGCGCGCCGACCAACTCGACGTACTTCGGCGAGTTGAGGAAGCAGTAGCTCGCGCAGTGGACCGGCACGAACCCCTTGCCGCCCTCGACGTACTCGATCAGCGCCTTTTCCTGTTCGGGGCTGATCTTGGTGTGGTTCGCGTAGATCATGAGCGCGTCGTATGCGCTGAGGGTCTTCGCGTTGAGGTCGTCGAGGTTGTCGGTGTACGTCAGCTCGATGCCGCGTTTGGCAAACACCGGCTGAAGTTGCTTGAACCGCTCCGCGGGCCGGTGCCCGGCGCTGTCGCCGAGGAACAGCACCTTGAGCTTCGCGGGCTCCGCTCCGAACGCGGGAGCCGCGAACACGAACGCGATCAGGGAGAGTAGAACGCGCATGGCTCCTCCAGGTCGGGGAACTAACCACAGAGACACAGAGACACAGAGAAAGCCAAAAATCAGAGATTGATTGAAATACTCATCTCTGTCTTCTCTGTGTCTCTGTGTCTCTGTGGTTAGTCCCTCTTCCGTCTTCACACCACTTCCGGCGCCACCGAATCCGTCAAGTGTTGGATGATTCCCGCGACGGCGCCCTGGCGCTTGCTCCCCTTCGCGCGGACGATCCGGCAGTCCGCGAACGACGGCGGCAGCGCGCGCCGGCGGGCCTTCTCCACGACCACATCGAAAAGGGCCGCGTCGATCTCGAACAGCGGCGTGTGGATGAACACCGTCGCGGGGTTGAACAGGTTGATGACCGCCGCCACCGCGACCGCCACGAACCCGGCCACCTCGCGCGCCTCCGCGCTCAGGTCGGCCGTACCCGACTTCGCGAGTTCGATCACCTCGTCCACGTCCACGTTGCGGCCGAGCTTGCGCGACGCGTGCCAGGCGAGCGCCGAGTCGCTGGCCACCGTTTCGAGACAGCCGGTGTTGCCGCACCCGCACTTCCGGCCGCCCTCGGCTACCGCGGTGATGTGGCCGATCTCTCCCGCGAGCCCCGAACGCCCCTTCAACAGTCGCCCACCGCTCATGATCCCCAATCCGACGCCCGCGCCAACGTCAAGGAGCGCGAAATCGTCCATTCCTTTCGCCAGACCGTGGTGCCGTTCCGCGAGGCACAGCGCGTGCGACTCTTGAAGCAGCGTGCATTCGACGCCCAGGCGCTCCGCCAGATCGACGGCCGGGCAGTGGCCGTCGGTCACGGGGACGTTGGGTGAAAGCACCCCGCACCCCTTGCGGTAATCGACCAGCCCCGGCAGGCTCACCCCCAGACCGAGCGTCCGGACGCCGGGCTTTGCCATCACCTCCCGCGCGGCGCGTTCGAGCGCGGTGAGCAGCTCCGGGTAGGTCGCGGGCGTCGGCACCGCAAGGGTGTCGTCGTGCAGCGCGCCGTCGAGGCCCGCAGAAACGACCTCACAGTGCCCGGCGTCGATCGCGACGCCCAGCACCTGCGCCGACTCCGTGGCCAGCCGCAGTTTCGGCGCCGGGCGGCCCCGGGCGAGTTCGGTCGCGTCCGCTTCTTCGAGCAGCCCCAGCCCTTTTAACGAAGCGACCGCCTTGGAGACGGTCGGCGCGCTCAAGCCGCTCTCGCGGGCCACTTCCGCACGCGACAGCGGCCCGCGCGACTGGAGCACCCGCAGCACCTGCCGCTCGTTCAACTTGCCGACGAGGGCCGGACGAATGGTCGTGATCGCGGACAACATCAAAGCGCGTCCTGGGGGCATTTCAATCTGCGAGCGGCGGTTTGGAACAGAATAAGGGACCGCTCGCGCTTTGTAAACGAGATTTAGTAAAGGCGGCTTAGAAATTTGAACGCGAGCCGGTTGCCGTGCCGTTTTTCTTCGACCAACGCGAACGGCCCGAATACGTTAGAACCTCGTTGCAGTGATTGGACGTTCCCGTTAGGCTGGTCAATTACCCGACGAAGTCACAAACCGCCATCGGCGGTGAGCCGTCGTTTCGTTAACCGTCCGCCGTTCCGTCCGCGGCCGACTCACCGCGGACCCCCACTCATCGAGGGGCTCATGTCCATCTCGATCACCTGTTCCGGATGCAACTCGCCGTTCGACGTGCCGGACGATCTCGCCGGCAAGACGATCCGCTGTACCGGGTGCAAGACGCAGATCACCGTTCCGGAATCGCTGGAACCGGTCGCCGCGACGGCCAACGACGGGCGGAAGCCGTTCGGCTTCGGGTCCGCGGCGCCGGCCAAGGGGGCCGCGCCGAAGGCGCAACAGCCGCTGTCGCTCGACGACGATGAACCGGCACCGGCCAAGACGGTCCCCGCGGCGAAGCCCGCGGCCGCGACCAAGCCGGCCGCGAAGAGCGAGACGAAGCCCGCCACCAAGAAGGCGCCCGTGGTCGCGGCGGACGACGAGGACGACGAGGACAAGAAGACCAAGCCGGGCAAAGCGCCGAAGGCCGCGGCCGAGAAGAAGTCGACCACCAAGGGCGCGCCCAAGAAGCGCCGCGATGACGACGACGATGATGACGATGACGACGACAAGCCGGTCCGTCGGAAGAAGAAGAAGAACGAGGGGGCCGGCGGGGCGATGATCGCGATCATCGCGGCCGGCGCGATCGGCCTGGCCGCGATCGCCGGCGTCGGCATCTGGCTCGCCACGAGCGGCGACAAGAGGGAAGCGAAGAAGAGCGACGGCACCACCGAAACCAAAAAGGACGAGACGAAGCCCAGCGGGGGCATGGGGGCCGGCGGGGCCACCCCCGGAAAGCCGGGCGGTCGAACCGAAGGGGGGAAGCCCGGTGACGGCGACGGTATGACGCCCGGCGGCATGGGCGGCATGGGCGCCATGCCCGCGCCCGGCGGGATGGGCACCACGCCCGGACCCGGCGGGATGGCCGCCGTTCCCGCGCCCGGCGGGATGGGCGGGATGCCCGGTGGTCCCGGTGGCGGGCTGTTCGGCGGTCAGTTCTTCACCCC
>JAFKJJ010000125.1 GCA_017306025.1 Planctomycetota bacterium | reverse complement strand
GCGCGCGGAACCTGCTCGAACTGTGGCCGCGGGCGGTCGAACTGGTGCGCGCCCCGGCGCCGAAAGAGGCGCTCAAGGCCGTTCTCGGCCGCAGTGCGGGGGTGGTGCGGGCGCTCTACTTCGACAAGCCGCCCGGGCACTCCTGGGCGCTGCCCTGGCACAAGGACTACAGCCTCGCGGTGGCCGCTCACCGCCCCGGCGGCGCGTTCACTAAACCAACGGTAAAGGCCGGGGTGCCGCACGTCGTCGCGCCGCAGGCCGTGCTCGACCGGATGCTGACGGTCCGCGTTCACCTCGACGACATGACGCCGGAGAACGGCCCGCTGCGGGTGATCCCGGGCTCGCACCGCGCCTACCACCAGAAGGACGACCCGCCCCGGGAAGCCGTGGCGCTGAACTGCCGCGCCGGGGACGCCCTCCTGATGCGCCCGCTGGTCACGCACGCGAGCGGGCACAGCAAACCGGGCGGCACTCTGCACCGCCGCATCGTGCATCTGGAGTGCGCGGCCGACGCGGAGCTGCCGGACGGGTTTGCGTGGAAGTGGTTCGTGCCGATCGACGGGCCAGATACCGAAGGCAATCGTCGCGAGCCGATCTGATTACGAGCTGGGCACCGCGCGGGTGATCGAGACCGGCGCCGGTCGGCCCTTCGGACCGACGGAGTTGCGGCTCCGCACGGCCCGCGAGATCGTGCCCACGCGCCCGACCCCGTGCCCGGGCATACGTTCCTGGTGCGGGCCGACGATCGGATCGTCCGGTGCGGATGGCGAATCTGGTGACGGAACCGGGGTTGTCGCGATCGCAGGTGCGGGACCGGCGCGGGGAGCCGGTGGTAGTGCCGGTCGCGGGTACCGGCGGGGCGCACCGTCGGCCGTGCGGTTGGTCATCACGTGGGTGCCGGGCGCCGGCGGCGAGGCACTGCCGGATCGAGGAGCTGGTTGCTCAAGCCCGGCGCGTGTTACCCGCGCTGTCCGATTCGACCTGAACTGCCGCGCCCGATCTGTGATGACACCTCTCCTCTTGCGGGCACAGGGCCGAACACAACACACAACGATCGCGACAGTTCCCCACCCGCCCGACTCGGTATCAGACGGCGACGGTCACGTTGGTGCTGCTGCTGGCGGCGAAGCCGGACGTGCCGCTGTAGCTCACCTTGAAGGTGTAGAACAGCCAGTAATAGTCGGAGTACCCCATCCGGACGGTGAAGTTGGCCACGCCGTTCACAACCGTCCCGATCGCCACGGCCGAGCCGTTGTAGTACAGCGTGACGGTGCCCCCGCTCGGCACCCCGCGGGCGGCCGACACCCGGGCCGTCAGCGTCGTGACCGCGTACCCGGAGGTGGCGTAGGTCACCGGCCCGGCGCTCAGGGTCGTCGTGGTCGCGACCGGGGCGGCCGGCGCGGTCACGGTCAGCGTCGCGCTGGCCACGGTGCTCGTCGCGCCGTTGGCCCCGGTCGCGACCGCGTAGAAGGTGTACGTGCCCGGCGCCAGCCCCGCGGTCGAGACGCCCGACAGCGTCCAGATGGTGCCCGTCTGGGTGCCGGTGCCGACCAGCACGTCGGAGCCGAGCTGGAGGCCGGCGGCGCCGTTGGACTCGCGATAGAACCTCACGCTCATAACGGTCCCGCCCGTCTGCGCCACGCCGGACGCGGTCAGGGCGACCGGGGCGCCCGCCGCGACCGGGTTCGGGTTCGCCGTCAGCGCCCCGATCGTCGGGGCCGGGGGCGAAGCGGGGGGTGAAGTCGGTGGCGAGGTCGGGGGCGAGGTCGGGGTGCCCGACCCGCCGGCCAGATCGACGGCGAATTTGTTGACGATCGGCGAGCCGCGCCCGGTGATGAGGTCGTAACCGGTCCCGGCCGCGTAGCCGTTGTTGCCGGTCAGCACGTCGTGGAAGTCGGCGCCGGACAGGGAATAGATGGCCGGCAGCGTCTGGGTCGCGCCGTCGAGGGTGCCCAGCCCCTTCGCCACCCGCCCCTGGTCGGCGATCGCCACGACGCCGGCGAACATCGGGGCCGCGAGGCTGGTGCCGCCGAGCTGGAGCCACGGGGTCGAGGCGCCGTCGTCGTAGGCGTCGTAGACCGGCACGCCGGTCCGCGGGTCGGCGTCCAGCGCCACGTCCGGGGAGGTGCGGTTGGTCGTGGACTGGGTCACCACGCCCCGCTGGTAGGCGGGCTGGGCGGCGTACTTGCTGACCCCGCCGCCCCCGCCGCCCTGGCTGAAGCTGCTGGTACCGTTCCCCCATCCGGTCTCGGACCCGTACGCTCCGCTCGACAGCGTGAGCGTGGTCCCGCCGACCCCGACCACGTTCGGAGAAGACGCCGGGTAGCTGACCACCTTGGTCGTCGAACTGGACCCGCTGTAGGCGCCCGCGTCGCCGCTCGAAGCGACGAACGTCACCCCGGTGTGCCCGCTCGGCGTCGTGAAGTGCGCGTCCTCGGCATAGCTGGAGGCCGTCTCGGCGCTGCCGTAGCTCATCGAGACGACGCTGACGCCCGGGTACGAGCGCGCGGTCATCACGGCCGCGTCGAGGTCGCTCAGGGAGGCGGATCGGGCCTCGATCAGGACGATGCTAGCCTTCGGGGCGACGACGTGAGCCCACTCCACGTCCAGCGAGATCTCCAGCCCCCAGCCGCCCTTGGGCGCGGCCGCCGGCAGCGCCGTGCCGCCGTTCTGGTTCAGTTTGGTGAAGCTCGCCGGGGCGGGCAGGCCGTATTTCGCGTCGAAGGCCGCGAGGTCGCTGGCGATGGTCGGCTGATCGTAGGCGTCGATGATGGCGATGGTCTGGCCCGCGCCGTCGCCCGCCACGCTGCCGAACGTCACGGAGCCGATGCCGTAGGCGGCGCGGATCTGCGCCGGGGTCAAACCGGTGGCCGCAGCCGATCCGGTGTGCGGGTGGGCCTGGCCGCCGAGGAACGTGAAGTCCGGTTGGGCCACCGCCGAGGGGACGGAACGGTCTTCCACCTCCTCGACGGTCAGGATCAGGCGCGGCGACTGACGAACACGAGCGGACTTCTCGCAACCAAAGAGGGCGAAGAGCCAATCCATGAGGAATGCTCCAATATGGGGAGAGCCGGCACGGCGAGGGGTAAAACAAGTATGCTTCCTGCCGCGGCCGCTCTCTACTCCGAAACCGACAAGAATACGGACGGAGCCCGGTTCGGCTCAGACGCGGCCTGAATAGTTCCGTTCCGGCAACGGCGGGGTGGGCTCGCGCGGGCTTACGGTTGCGAGTAACGAGTGGCCGGCCTTTAGCCCCGAGGGGGCGGATCGTCGGCCCCCTCCGAAGGGCGCCGGCGACCCGGAGCGGAAATGAATCGCCACTGTCCGGTGTCAGCTCGCGGGGGGCGCGCGGCCCTTCCAGCCGACCGGCTTTCCGATCGCCGCGCGCGCGATCGCGTACCACTGCACCGCGAGCAACAGCGCGATCGCGACGGGGTGGAGCAACACCCCCACGCGCGACTGCCGGAACCGGCGCGCGGTCAGGAGCCGGGCGCCGAGCGCACAGGCGCACGCGGTCAGCGCGATTTCGGTCGGGGTGTACCGGGGACCGTGGTCGTCGGTGGCGAAGGTGGTCGGGAGCCGGTCCGAATTGAGGGGGACGAGCACGAACGGCAGCACCTGCCCGCACAGGAGCACGACCGTCCAGAACCCGATCTGCCCCGTCGCGGCCATTCCCTCGCGAGCGTTCTTCGCCAGGCCGAACCACACCGCGCGCGCCGACCGGTACATCCGGCAGGTGGCGAGATTCGTCAGGTCGCACACGTCCGTAAAGAAGCCGGCCTTGCGGTAGGCGCGGGGCAGCGTCAGGCCGTCGTGGAGCGACGACCTCACCGCCGCATGCCCGCCGAGCTTCTCGTAAGCGGCGCGGGTCGTCAAGAACCACTGCCCGCACCCCGCGCCGAACGCGGACCACCGGAAGTGGCGCATCCCCCACAGCGGCAGGAAGCACAGCAGCAGCCAGTGGATGAGCGGGATGAGCAGCTTTTCGAGGAGCGTTTCGGTTTCCTGACGCGGGAAGCCGCTCACCAGTTCCGCCCCGCCCCCCTTCAGGAAAAGCGCCATCCGGGCGAGCGCGTCCGGTTCGAGCCGGACGTCCGCGTCGAGGAACGAGAGGGTGTCGAAGCGGGCGAGTTTCGAGAGCGCGAAGCAGGCGTGCTGTTTGCCGCACCACCCCTCGGGCAGCGGCGGCGCCGGTTCCAGCCGCAACCGGGCGTCTTCGGCCGCGACCGCGCGAACGATCTCGGCCGTGCGGTCGGTGGAGGCGTCGTCGAGCACGATCACTTCGAGTTCGACGTACCGCGACGCCAGGACGGACCGCACGCACGCCTCGATACCGAGTTCCTCGTTCCGCGCCGGGATCAGTACGGAGACGGGCGGGAGCGCCGCGCCGGCGAGCGCCGGCGGCTCGCGGAAGAGGACGCCGTTCCACAGGTACAGCAGGGCGGGCACCGCGGCGCAGCCCAGCGCGACCCACGCCAGTACGAGGGGCGTCACGACTCGGCCCCGTGAGTGGCTGCGTCGTGCGACGGGTCGAACTTCCGGCCGCGGACCCACGCCTTCAACCGGCGCCACACGTCGTACACGCCGCCCACGCCGGACCTCCCCGACAGCAGTTCCGCGAACGCGCCCGGATCACGGCGCATCGCCTCGGCGTTGAGCGCGTCGAGGTTGCGCGTGAGGGCCGCCTCGATCCGCGCGGTCCACTCCTTCCCCCGCAGGCCCGGATGATCGGCGATCCGGAGCGGTTCGCCGATCCGCACGAGCGCCTCGGGGGTGCTCTCGGTCCAGAAGGTGTACTCCAGCGCGACCGGGAGCACGACGCCGGCGCCCAGGCGGGCCGCGAGGTGCCCGACGCCCGACCGCAGCGCCAGCGGGCGCTCGCGCACGTCCGTGAACCGGCCCTGCGCGGTCACCCAGAACGCCCTGCGCGGTTGCGAGAGCACGACACGGCCGGCGCGGAGGAAGTCGGCCGCGCCGCGGAGCGACTTCGTATCGACGCCGACGAACCCGAGTTTCGTGAAGAACCGGTACCGCCGCACCGCAACGGCGTCAATCGCGGCGAAGTGATCGCGGCCGGCGATCTCGCGGCTGAGCACGACCCCGATGAGCGGGTCCCACCACGACGGGTGGTTCAGCACGACGAGCAGCGGTTCGTCGGTCGCGGGGAAGGTGCCACCCGACTTCGAGAGCCGGACCGCGTGAAAGTGTTTGCGAACGTACCGGACGGCGTACCCGCGGAACCCGCGGACCAGCCACGGCCAGCGGCGCGGGAGGGGGCTTTGCTCGGGGGCGCCGTCCGTACTCATGGGAGATCGCGCGGCTTGTCTTCGGCCGCGTTGTGTTGTCGTCCGGCACCCTTCGGGTGCCGGACGGTTTAGCCCGGGCGAGGTTCTGGGTTCGCTTGCGATCCCGCATCAGTCCTTCTTCGGCTCGAACTCGAAATCGCCTTCGAGGTTGTTGAACGGGCTGTCCTCCGGCACCTTCCAGGTGCCCTTGATCTTCTTCCCCTTCACCTCGCCCGTGTACGGCACGCCGAGGATCTCCGCCGTGCCCTTCACGTCCCTCGCGCCGTGCGATTTGAACTCGATTTTGAACCCCTTCTCCCGGTTCTTCGGATCGATCGGCGTGAGCGTCCCGCTCACAAGGTAGGTCAGCTCGAACCCGTCGGTCTTCTCGTACAGTTCCGCCTCGAACTTCTCGCCGTCCCGCTTGGTCACCTTGAACGTACACGCGAACCCGGTCGGACCGCCGCCGCGCTGGGTCAGTTCGCCGGTCCAGGTGCTCCCGGCCGGCATCGGGCCGCTGTCCCCCGCGGTCTTCGGAACCGGCGCCGCGGCCGACCACCCCGGCGCCGGCACCAGAAGCGCCAGCATCGCAAACACCCTCGTCGGTCCGTTCATAACCTTCCTCCGAACGGGACAGGGGTCAAAACCCCCACCATTCTCGGTGACCCGTTGGGGGTTCACAAGAGTGCTTCTCGGCTCCCCGAAAGGGTTACCGGAAATGGCCGGGGACCCCCTCGATCCGCGCCCGCGCGAACCGGCGAACCGACCGCCGCGCCACGGGGTCCGTATACTGACCCCTTACACGCCGACACGTTTCGTCCGGGAGAGAGGGCAATGGCTGAGTGGCAGCGAACACACACCTGTAGCGAGGTTCGCGAAGGGCACGTCGGGCAGACGGTGACCCTCAACGGTTGGGTTCTGACCGCCCGCAAGTACGGTAATCAGATCTTCATCGACCTCCGCGACCGCTACGGGCTCACCCAGGTTGTGTTCGAGGCCGATAACGCTGATCTCTACAAGCAAGCCGAAGAACTCAAGAGCGAGTGGGTCCTCTCCGTCACGGGCGTCGTCCGCAAGCGGCTCCCGGGCGCGGAGCGCGCCGACATCGCCACCGGCGCCGTCGAGGTCGAGGCAAAAGTGCTCCGCGTGCTCAACCCGTGCCCGCCGCTGCCGTTCGAGGTCAACGAGTTCGGCACCGAACTGGCCAACGAGGACCTGCGCCTCCAGTATCGCTACCTCGACCTGCGGCGCCGAACGCTCCAGCGCGTGCTGATCCTGCGGCACCGGCTCTGCAAGGTGATCCGCGACTTCATGGACGCGAACAACTTCCTCGAAGTCGAAACGCCGCTGCTCGGCAAGAGCACGCCCGAGGGCGCGCGCGACTACCTGGTGCCCAGCCGCGTGTTCAACGGCAAGTTCTTCGCGCTGCCGCAGTCGCCGCAGTTGTACAAGCAACTGCTGATGATCTCGGGTTACGACCGCTACTTCCAGATCGCGCGGTGCCTGCGCGACGAGGACCTGCGCGCCGACCGGCAGCCCGAGTTCACGCAGCTCGACGTCGAGATGTCGTTCGTCGAGCGCGCGGACGTGATCGCCGTCATGGAGGAACTGGCCGCGGAGATCTTCCGCGTGTGCCTGGACGTCGAACTGAAGACGCCGTTCCCGCGGTACTCTTACGCCGAGGTGATGGCGAAGTACGGCTCCGACAAGCCCGACCTGCGGTACGGGCTGGAGATCGTGGACGTCACCGACGTCGCCGGCGCCAGCGAGGCGAAGTTCCTCAAGGACGCGATCGAGGCGAAGGGGGTCGTGCGCGCGATCAACGCGAAGGGCGCGGCGGCGAAGTTCAGCAACACCGCGCTCAAGCCCGGCGGGGAGCTGTCGAAGGTCGCCGAGACGTACAAGGCGAAGGGGCTGGCCTGGATGAAGGTGGAGGGCGGCAAGCTCACCGGCTCGATCGAGAAGTTCTTCAGCGACGAGCTGAAGGCGAAGCTGGTCGAGCGCCTCGGCGCGGCGGACGGCGACCTGTTCCTCATCGTCGCGGGCGAGGAGGCCGTGGTGTGCGACGCGCTCGGGGCGCTGCGCATCCACGTCGCCAACGCGCTGAAGCTCTACAAAAACTGGTGGGAGGAAAAGGCCGACCACGACGAGGCCGAGAAGAAGCGCGCCGACGCGGCTAAGAAGAAGAAGGAGCCGTACACGCCGGTCCCGTTCCAGCCGCGGCCGGAGCACTTCAACTTCCTGTGGGTGGTCGACTTCCCGATGTTCGGCTGGGATGCGGAGGAGAACCGGTGGGCCGCGATGCACCACCCGTTCACAGCGCCGATGGACGAGGACCTCCCGCACTTTGCCAGAAACGAAGAACTCGGCAAGGTGCGCGCGAAGGCCTACGACATGGTGCTCAACGGCTACGAGGTGGGCGGCGGGTCGATCCGTATCCACCGGCAGGACGTTCAGAGCCGGGTGTTCGAGATCCTGGGCATGACGCCCGAGGACGCGAAGGCCCGGTTCGGGTTCCTGCTGGACGCGCTCCAGAGCGGCGCGCCGCCGCACGGCGGCATCGCGCTGGGGCTCGACCGGTGGAGCATGATGATCGCCGGCACGACGAACATCCGCGACGTGATCGCCTTCCCGAAGAACCAGCAGGCCCGCGATCTGATGACCGGCGCCCCGGCCCCGGTCGACGACCGGCAGTTGAAGGAACTCGGTGTCGATCTGACGGCCGCGACCCGCGCCGGCCTCCGGGAAGAAGAGGAAAAGGAGCGGGCGAAGCGAGAGAAAAAGGAAAAAGACGGAAAGTAGCGCAAGGCCCCTTGTGCCGAAGCGTTCGGCGTGCAGAACGGGAACCACGGCCGGAAACGGCCTCGGGTCCCGCTCACAGGCACCGACTCTTCCCCGAGTCGAGACCCCGGCGGATGGTCCGTCGGGGTCTTTTTCGTTCACCGCCGCAGGCGGTTCGCCAGTACCACCACGAACAGGCCGATCGTGAACGCGCCGAGCACCGCCTCGGCCATCGCCGCCAGCCGCATGTGCGGCGCCGGGATCAGGTCGCCGTAGCCGACCGTCGAGAACGTGACCCCGCTGAAGTACAGCACGTCCGTCGGGTCGTTCGCGAGGGTGCCGGACGACGCACGGACGCCGTCCGTCGCCCAGAACAGCAGCGCGAAGCCGATGATCGTGGCCGCCGCGGTGCCCAGCACGCGGAGTGGCCGCAGCCCGAAACCGGCCACCGCCCAGAACAGGAACAGTTCCGCCCGCTTCGGCACCGAGACGCCCAGCTCGGCCCCGCGCCACATCCGCAGCTTCATCACCAGGTACGACAGGTCGCGGGCGTCGTCGAAGTGCCCGCACGCCTCGAACGCCGCGGCCGCGCGCAGGTACATGCGCAGGGCGCGTTCGAGGTCGTAGGGCGGCGCGGGAGAGCGGAAGATGTCGCCGGCGGCCCGCAGCGCCAGCGCGGCCAGGTACCACTCGCGGGCCGCGTCGGCCAGCTTGGCGGCGCGCAGGAAGTGGACCACCGCGTCCCGCTCGTCGGTGGTCGCCTCGCGCACGGCCCGGTCGTAGAGCGCCTGCGCCTCCACCGAGTCGCGCAGGTGCTCGTCCGGCTTCCCGCCGGGGGCGAGTTCGGGGGCGAAGTCGGCGACCACGTCGTCGCGCAGGGGCGGGGTGTCGGTCTGTTCGGTCAACCGGGCTTCCACGGTCCCCTCGCGTGTCGGGATATCGAGAGCAGTGCAAGCCGCGTGCCGCGGCTTGCACTGCACCCGCCCGCGCCGGGCGATACACTGGACGGTACCGCCGTCTTTACCCGGAGCGGACCGTGACCCTGCTCGCGTCGTTCAAGCTCGCCAAGCGCGTGCTCCTCGAAACCGACAAGCGGCTCCTGTGGAAGCTCGCGTACAACATGGGGTTCAAGGGGGCGCTGTCGGTCCACCGGCACAAGCTCCGGCTCCGGCGCGGGCAGGTGTTCCCGCCGTTCTTGTACGTGAGCATCATCAACACGTGCAACCTCCGGTGCCAGGGGTGCTGGGTCGACGTGAGCATGAAGCAGCAGACGATCGCCCCGGACGCGTTCCACAAGCTGATTCGCGAGGCGAAGCAGATGGGGAACGTGTTCTTCGGCATCGTCGGCGGCGAGCCGTTCATGCACCCGCACCTGCTGGACATGCTCGCGGAGCACCCGGACTGCTACTTCCAGATCTTCACCAACGGGCACTTCATCACGCCCGAACGCGCGAAGCAGATGTGGCGGCTTGGGAACGTGACCCCGCTCGTCTCGGTCGAAGGAACCGAGATCATCTCCGACGAGCGCCGGGGGCGGGCTGGGGTGCTGAGCAAGACCATGCAGGGGCTCCACAACGCGCTGGACGCGGGCGTGTTCACGGGCGTCTGCACGAGCCTCGCGCGAACCAACATCGACGACCTGTTACGGGAAGAGTGGGTCGACCGGCTCGTCGAGATGGGCGTGTTGTACACGTGGTTCCACGTGTACCGGCCGATGGGGCCGCACCCGAACCCGGACCTGTGCCTGACGCCGGAGCAGGCGCTGCGGGCGCGGAAGTTCGTGGTGGAGATGCGGGCGCGGAAGCCGATCGTCATTATCGACGCGTACCACGACGGCGAGGGGAAGGCGCTGTGCCCGGCCGCGGCCGGGATCAGCCACCACATCAACCCGTGGGGCGACATCGAGCCGTGCCCGATCGTGCAGTTCAGTACGGAGTCGATCCACGGCACATCCGACGCGCGCCCGCTGCGGGACAAGTTCCTGAAGTCGGCGTTCCTGGCGGACTTCCGCAGGCTGGCGGCCGAGACGACGCGCGGGTGCATCGTGCTGGAGCGCCCGGACCTGCTCAAGAAGCTGGTGGAGGCGCACGGCGCGAAGGACGCGACCGCCCGCAAGACGGCGCTGGCGGAACTCGGCGCGATGACGGTCCGCACGAGCCAGTACAACCCGGCAGCGGAGGTGCCGGAAAAGAACGTGTTCTACCGGCTGGCGAAGCGGCTGTTCTTCAACGACTTCGGCGCCTACGCGGGCCACGACGCCGGGCACGCTCGCGAGTCGGCCCCGGCCGTGCTGGGGAAGTGAGGGAGCGACGTTACGCGTTGTACCGCGTCCAGATCGCGTCCAAAGCCGCGGCCGCACCGAGGGGAATTTTCACCGTGACGAACTCGGTCACGTCCGTTTCGCCCGGGTTGATCTCCACGCTCGGCCGGTAGAGGTGGTGGGCGTCGAGGACCGGGGCCGAGATGTACGGAAAAACGCTCGTCGTCCCGATGGACAGCACCAGGTCGAACCCGCGCTCGGTCTCGGTCCGGTAGGTGGCGAGTTGCCGCGCCGGGAGGCGCTCCCCGAACAGGACCACGTTCGGGCGCACCACGCCGCCGCAGTGCGTACAGAGCGGCGGCAGCGCGAACCCCTCGTAGTCCGTCACCGCCCTCTCGGCCGCGCACCGCATGCACCGGATCTGGTGCAGGGTGCCGTGAATGTCGATGACGTTCCGCGACCCGGCCCGGTGGTGGAGGCCGTCCACGTTTTGCGTGAGCACCCAGACGCGCTCGAACCGCTTTTCCATCTCGGCGATGACCTCGTGCCCGCGGTTCGGCCGGGCGGACCGTCCGGCGCGCTCGATCTGGAGCAGGTACTTCCACGTCAGCTCGGGGCACCGCTCCAGAACCTCCGCGGAGAGGAGCGTTTCGATCGGCACGCCCTCTTCGGGATCGCGGCCGTCGTAGAGCCCGCCGGTGCCCCGGTAGGTGGGCAGCCCCGAATCGGCCGACAGTCCCGCGCCGGTAATGAACAGGAGGCTCTTGCTCTGCCGCAGCAGTTCGACCACTTGATCGACCCGGCGGAGATCGTCCGGCGTGAGAGTATCTGTCACGATCGGCCTCCAGAGAGCGGGAATCCGGCTTCTGGGCGAGCCGCGACCGCAAGGGAGCGGGCGACACAGCCCAATACCGCGGGGCGTAACTGCACGCGCTTGGCCCGCTCCCTTGCGGTCGCAGCTCGCGAGCGGTGCGACACCTTCACTCGCGTCCAGCTTACTGCGGACCGGTTCTACCGGAGCGTGCCGCGTTCACTTTGCGCCCGCGGCCGGCTGAGGGGCGGGGTTCCGCGCGGCCAGCCGGCGCCGGCCCCAGGCCACGATCGCCAACTGCCCCAGCGCGCACCAGAGCAGCACCGCCGTGCCGACTCCCGCGCCGGTGAGCTTCCACTCGTCCAGCGCCTGCCGCGCCCCCGGCAGTTCCTTCCGCAAGCCCTCCGACTCTTGCTTCGCGTCCGACAGCGCGGCGGTGAGCCGGTCGAGCGGCCCGCGCACCTGCTGGGCGAAGTCCTGAAGTTCCCGCCGGGTCGTCGCCGCGCCACCCTTTCGGATCGCGTCGGACCGGTCGCGCACGCCCTCCAGCTCCTGCGCGGCCCCGCGCACGTTGTTCGCGATCACGCGGAGCCGGTCCGCGCGGGCCGCGCCACCGCCCTGTTCGGCGAGCGCGGCCGCGTTCTCGATCATCTGGGCGATCGGCGCCAGCGCCTCGCCCAGCGCGCTCCCCTGCTCGGCGAGCGCCAACAGCCCGAGGCGCACCCCCTCGAACTCCTCGCGCCCGCTCACGGTGTCGAGCCGCCCTCCGGCCCGCGCGGCCGCGGCGCGGGCCGACTCCGCGGCCCGCGCGTTCGCGACGAGCTGCTTCTTCAACCCGTCGAGGCTCTCCCCGACCTGGGCGAGGCTCTGGTCCGCCTGCGCGCTCACCTTCTCGACCTGCGCCGCGAGCCGGAACGTGCCCCACCACAGCGCGCCGACGCACGCCAGGGCGACGAGCGTTCCGACGCCGCCCAGGAGGATCGCGAGGAGTCCGGTGATCGTCTTCAAAGGCGCCTCTCGTTTCGGGAATGGGAGTTGAAGGTGATCCGCACCGATCTTATACGGGCTCGTGTTAACCGTAGCGCGGTGCTGGCCTTTTGCCCCCGAAGGGGTCGGATACTTTAGGACTACCGGACAAAACCGGATCGGATGAAGATGACGCAGGCCGCGAGCTGGCACCACCCGAGGTAGTATCGGGCGTTGCGGTCGAGTCGTCGCCCAACCCGACCGAACTGGGCGAAGAAGTTGTG
>JAFKJJ010000633.1 GCA_017306025.1 Planctomycetota bacterium | reverse complement strand
CTCGACGCGCACGGCGGCGGGGCGGTGTGCGTGGCGTTCGGCCCGGAAGGGCGGACGCTGGTCAGCGGCGGGCGGGACGTTGCCGACGGGCGCGAGGGCATGATCCGGTGGTGGGACTTGACCGCGTGGCGCGCCGCCCCGCCCGCGGCGGGCGCGCTGGGGGGGGCGGGCGCGGCGGCGGTCGGACTCACCCGCGCCGCGGCCGCGCTCGACGCCAGCCCGGTCCGGCCGGCGCGCGAGCCGGTCCCGGCGCACGCCGGCGGGGTGCTGTCGGTGTCCTTTTCGCAGAACGGCAAGGTGCTGGCCTCCGGCGGCGCCGACCGGACGGTGAAGGTGTGGACCGGCGACGGGGCGAAGCTGGTCCGCGCGCTGCCCCACCACGCCGACGCGGTCCGCGCCGTGGCCGTCTCCCCCGACGGGCAGACGGTCGCGACCGTCCACAACGGCCAGCCGCCGACGATCCGCCTCTTCAACACGCAGACGTGGCGCGAGCGCCGGCTGTTCGGCCACACCGCGTCGGTCTACGCGCTGGCCTACAGCGACGACGGCCAGTTGCTCGCCAGCGCCGGGTTCGACAAGACGGTGCGGCTGTGGGACCCCGAGGACGGCCGCGAGCGCGGGCAACTGGTGGGCCACACGCAGCTCGTGACGGCGCTGGCGTTCGCGCCGGACCGGCGGACGTTCGTCTCGGTCGCGATGGACGCGACGGCGGTGGTGTGGCAGACGAACACCCGCACGCACGAGCCGGAGGACCTGCTGAAGTTCTCGCGCGACCCGGCGTTCCGGGTGCCCGCGCAGGCGCTCACGGCGATCGGCGTGGGCGGCGGGGGGACGGCGTTCGCCGTCGGCGACGACGCGAGCCGGTTGCGGCTCGTCGCGGCCGACTACGTTCCGCCGGGGCGCGCGGCGCCGCCGGCGCCCGGCCCGCTGGCGCTCACGCAGTTGCCGTTCGGCATGGCCCCGTTCCTGCGGGAACCGGCCCGCGCCGCGGCCGGCGCGGCCGACGGGCGGACGTTCGTCGTCGCGATCAACCCCGGGCTCCTCGTCTGGCAGCCGTTCCCGCTGGGGCCGAAGTCCCCGCCCGGCGCGCCCCCGCGCGGCGCGTTCACGCGCCCGACGTTCGTGAAGACGTCGGCCCCGGTCCACGCGGTGGAGATCGACCCGACCGGCCGCTGGATCGCGACCGCCGACACCTCCGGCGTGCGGGCCTACGACGTCCGCTCGATCCCGATTTCCACCGACCACGCGCTCGACCTCCGGGGCGGGACGCCGGTGCTGGCGACCGACACCGCGCGGGAACTGGCGTTCCACCCGACGCGGGAGTGGCTCGCGGTGGCGGTCGGCTCGGGGGTGCGGCTCGTGACGCGTCAAGGGAAGGTGCTGGCGAGCCTCCCGCGGGCGCACGGCGACAAGGCGAACGTGGAGGCGCTGGCGTTCGACCGGACGGGCGGGCTGCTCGCGACCGGCGACGCGAGCGGGCTCATCAAGCTGTGGACGGTGGACCGCGACGGCGGGCTGACGCCCCTGCGCGACCTGCCCGGCCACGTGGGCGCGGTCCACGGGCTGGCGTTCAGCCCGGACGGGCGGACGCTGGCGTCCGGGGGCGAGGACCGGGCGGTGATCCTGTGGGACCCGGTCGCGGGCCAGGAGCGGCTGTCGCTGGCCGGGCACGCGGACCACGTCCTGCGGGTGGCGTTCAACTCCGACGGGACCGCGCTGGTGACGGTGAGCCGCGACGGCGCGGTGAAGCGGTGGCGCGCCGACGTGCGCCCGGCCCCGGAGAGCGGCCCGCGGCTCCCGCAGGCGCTGCCGCGGACGTGACCGTGTCGGCTTCTTTTTGTGGTGCGGGCGGGGCGCCGGCCCACTCGTTCCTGGGACCGCGGGTGTCCCGCCCGCCCGTTCACCGGAGGACACGCCCACACGGTATTCCGCCGAGCGG
>JAFKJJ010000124.1 GCA_017306025.1 Planctomycetota bacterium | reverse complement strand
AGAAACAATCCTTTTCGTTCTGATCCGCGTCTTCGGTGCCATCCGTGGCTCTTCTGCTCTTTCTGATCCGCGTCTTCCGTGTTCATCCGTGGCTCTTCTGCTCTACTCACTTCTTCTGCGGGTCGAACTTTCCGCGGGCGGGAGCGAAATCGGGGTGGGTGGTGAACCACTGGACGCGGTCGGGACTGGTGAACTCGCCGAAGGCACGCGCCCGCTCCAGATACGCGACCGCCTTGTGGACCGCGGCCCCGCCCCGCGCGAGCTTGTCGGCCGGGGCCAGTCCCTCGTCGGCGTCGATCTCCCGCGCGATCAGACACCACACGCGGGCCCGCTCCAGCGCCAGCCAGTCGGGCACGTTTCGCGCCTGCGCGTCGGCGGCGGCCGCGGCGGCCATCCAGTCGCGGGCGAACAGCAGCGACTGGACCACGAACAGTTCGTGCTTGGGGCGCTGGCGCGGGTCCGGGTCCTCGACCGCCAGCCGCGCCCACTCCGCAGCCGCCTGGCGGTGCCGGCCGGTCCCGTTGTACAGGTGCGCGCGGCCGGCCGTCGCCCCCGCCAGCGCCTCCCACGCCGGGCGATACCACGGGGCGCGGCGGGTCGCCGCGCGCGTCAGCTCGACGGCGCGGTCGTAGGCGCGTTCGGCGTCGGACTGGCGCCCGCGCGCGTGTAGGAAGTCGGCGTAGCGCGAACAGGCCGACGCGAGTTCGGCCGCCGGCTCGTCCACGTCCGGGAAGGCGGTGTGGACCTTCCCCACGGCCGCCAGCGCCTGTGCGAACGTCTCCTCGGCGCGCTCCGGGTGCCCGCGCGCGGCCAGGAACTCCGCGTGGGCCAGGAGCGCGGCCGCGTGCTCGTACACCGCCCGCGGCGCGCCGCGGGCCGCGTCGCGGAGCCGCTCGCGGGTCTCGACCGCGCCGGCGAAGTGACAGTCCGCCTCGTCCCACCGGCGCAGCGCGGCCAGTTTCTGTGCCAGGCCCTGCTGCGCCGCCGCCACCCCGTGAAGGTTGTCGGACTTCGCCGCGTTGGCGCGCAGGAGGGCCTCGGCCCGCTCCGCCTCGGTCTCGCTCGCCCGGACCCACCCGGCCGAGTTCCCCGCGGCCCGGAGCAGCCCCGCGAGCTTGCCGTACGACTCCACCGCCTGGTGGCGGTAGTTCAGGTCGCCC
Organism: Planctomycetota bacterium; assembly: GCA_017306025.1. GTDB lineage: Bacteria > Planctomycetota > Planctomycetia > Gemmatales > Gemmataceae > Gemmata. The sequence continues at coordinate 11,329 of JAFKJJ010000124.1, read as the reverse complement.
GGGGCGTCCGCGACGACCGCGTCGATCAGCCGGCACGCCTCCCGGTAGCACCCCTCGGCGTCGCGGAACCGCAGCGCGTTGCGGAGCGCGTTGCCGGCGTTCAGGGTCGAGAACGCTTGCCGCGCCCGCGCGCCGGTGTTGTGCGGTTCCAGCAGCGCCCACCGGCCGAACGCGCCGGCCGCCGTCCGGTACTCGTCGGCCGCCGCGGCGTTGTTCCCGTTCGCGTACTCCAGGTAGCCGAGGAAGTGCGACACGTCGCCGAGGTCGTCGAGCCACTCGGGCGTGTTCGGGGCGTGCGCGGCCACCGTGTCGCGGAACTGCCGCACCTGCTGGATCAGTTTGACGCGCACCTCGCGGAAGTCCGCCTCCTCGAACCGCGGGTGGCGTGCGAACTCGCGCATGCTGTCGCGGATCATCCAGCGCGCCACCCGCAGGTTGTCCTCCGCCCGCGCGCGGGCGCCCTCGGCCGCCTCCTGGGCGAGCGCCGCCGCCCTCTTCTCGCGCTCGGCCTGTTGCCGGGCGGTCTCGGTCGCGGCCAGCGCGCCCCGCAGCCCGTCGCGGGCCGACTCGGCCTCCGAGCGGGCCGTTTCGGCCCCGGCCCGGGCCGACCGCTCGTCCGCCGCGGACGTCGCCACGGCCGCCGCCAGCCCGCCGGTGAGCACGCAGCCGAACGTGCTCAGCGCCAGGAACGCCGCGGCCACCGGGTTGCGCCGGCCCCACCGCCACACCCGCTCGGCCGTTCCGCTCGGGCGGGCCGCGATCGGCGCCCCGGCCAGGAACCGGTCGAGGTCGTCCGCCGCGTCGCGGGCCGTCGGGTAGCGGCGGTGCGGCTCCTTCTCCAGACACTTCGCGACGATCACCGCGAGGTCGCGCGGCACGGTCGGGACCAGCGCGCGGACCCCGGCCGGCTCGGCCGCCATGATCCGGTTCATCACCTCGGTCGGGTCGGTCCCGACGAACGGCGGGCGGCCGGTGAGCAGCTCGAACAGCACCGCGCCCAGCCCGTACACGTCCATCCCCGGACCGGGCGGCTTCCCCCGAACCTGTTCGGGGGCCATGTAGTTCGGGGTGCCGCACGCGACGCCGGTCACCGTCAGGTCCGCGCCCCCGCGGAGCGCCTTGGCCAGCCCGAAGTCCGTCACCTTCGGCGTGACGTCGAGCGCCCCGGGGGACGATCCCGACGCCGACGGCGGCGCGAGCCCGGTCGCGGTGGGTAGCGCCGCGTCGGGCGCGGCACCGAACTCGGGCTGTACGGCCGCCACCGGAGCCAGGAGGATGTTCGCGGGCTTCAGGTCGCGGTGAACGATGCCCTGCTCGTGCGCGTGGTGAACGGCCCGCGCGATGGTGGACACCAGCCGGGCCGCCGTCCGCGGGGCGACCGGCTCGCCGTTCTGCCACTTGCGGAGCGTGGCCCCTTCGACCAGCTCCAGCGCCATGTACGAGAACCCGGCGTACTCGCCGACGTCGTACACCTGCACGATGTTCGGGTGGTGCAACCGGGCGGCCGCCTCCGCCTCGACGCGGAACCGCGCCTTGTCCTCGTCGCTGGCGAACGGCCCGCCGAGGATGACCTTCAGCGCGACCAGCCGGTTGAGGTTCCGCTGCCGGGCCTTGTAGACGACGCCCATCCCGCCGCGGCCGATCTCGCCGAGGATCTCATAGCCGGGAAACACGACCGGGGCCACGGCCGGCACGCGAACGGACGGGCGGTCGTTCACGAGCGTGGCCGGGGGCTCGGCCGCGGGGTTCGCGGCGGAAAACGCGGAGGTAATTTCGGCGGCACGCCAGGGCCGGGTGTGTTCGGACATCACCACTCCGGTGCAACGGGTGGGTCGGGGCAACCCAAACATAGCACCGGGATTGGAAAAATGAGAACCGACCGGTATTTCGGCTCACTTCCCGCGCCCGAACGCGCCCGCGAGCGCGGCGTAGCTCGCCTTCGCGGCGGCGACCGCGTCGTAACCCGGCTTGTTGCTCACCATTCCGCTCACCTCGACCACAACCGGACTGGCGCATTTCGACGCGGCCACGAGTTTTGCATACGCGGCGTAATCGGTTGTGCCCTCGCCCGGCAGCAGGAACTCGAACTTGTCGGCCGTGCCCTTCGCGTCCTTGACGTGAATAAACGCCGTGAGCGGCAGCAGGGCCGCGGCGTCCGCGAGCGTGATCCCGCGCAGTTGATAGTGGCTGTAATCGAAGCAGAGCCGCAGCCACGGGCTGTTGACCTGCTTCACCAGCCACGCGGCGGCCTCCGGCGTGTGGAGCGCGTTGGCGACGTGCGGCTTCACCGCGATGACGGTCTTCGCGTCTTTCCCGACTTCGGCCCACGCCCCCAGGCGCTCGACGAGCCGGTCCTTGACCTTCTCCCAGTCGGCCGGCTTGCCGCCGAGGACCGTTTCGATCGGCGGGTGCGCGTCCGGTGAGAGCGCGTGCCCGAGTTCCGCGGCGGCCTTGAGGCGATCGAGGTTCGTCTTGTGGGCCGCTGCGGCCGCCGGTTCGGCGAGGTTCTCCATCAGCCCGTGGACCGCGAGCCCGAGGTCGGCGAGTCGCGTGCGGAGCTCATTGCGGGCGTCCGCGGCGAGGAGCTTCGGCTCCGCGGGGTAGCCCGGCATGAGCGCGAACTCGACGCCGTCGTAGCCGATCGCGCGACACGTCTTGAGGGCCTCGCCGAGCGCGAGCGCCTTCATTCCATACAGGCTGAAGCCCAGCGGGATCAACCCGGGGGCGTCGGCACACGAGCGGCCGGCCGCGAGTACGACTGGCAGCGCGGCGAGGGCTTCGCGGCGCGAGATGCTGAACATGACGAACCTCACGGTGGCCGGGCGGGTCATACCGGATCGCGGTAATTCGTTCCCGTAACGAGTTACCGGGCTTTTGACCCCGAAGGGGTCGGATACGTTAGCCTCGGGCAACGCCCGGGGTTCGCAGCGGCGGTATTCGGCAGCTTTCAGCCTGGAAGACAAACCACGCCCGTGTCCCCGGGCTAACGTATCCGACCCCTTCGGGGTCCAGAAGATCGTTCCCGTTGCGGTTATGAACCAACACCATTGCGCATCAGACGAGCGTAATCGACCGGAGCCGACAGGGCAAAACCCGAACCCAGCGAGTTCCGCATGACACCCGAGCCGCCGTACTACGCCGTGATCTTCACCTCGCTCCGCCGCGACCGCCCCGACGACGGGTACGGTGCGACGGCCGACCGCATGGAAGAACTGGCGCGCGAGCAGCCGGGGTTCCTCGGGGTCGAGTCCGCGCGCGGTGCCAACGGAACGGGCATCTCACCGTCTCGTACTGGCGCACGCGCGCCGACGTGGCCGCGTGGGGCCGCCATGCGGAACACCTGCTGGCGCAACAGCGCGGGCGCGAGGAGTGGTACCGGTGGTACGCGCTGCGGGTGTGTCGCGTCGAGCGCGCGACCGAGTTCACCCGCCCCGAAGACGCGACCGAGGGCTCATGAAATGAACGAACGGCCGGGATCGCTCCCGGCCGTCGCGTGCGTGCGGCTCACGCGGTTGCGATCAGTATCGCAGGATCATGTCGAACGCCGCGGTGAACAGGTCCGGCCGGCCCTCGAACGGACGGCTCGTGTTGTTGTGGTCGTACCGCACCGACGGGCGGAAGATCACGCTACGAACCGGGGCGTACGACACGGCGTACGTCACCTCGGTGTACAGGCCCTTGAAGCCGGTCCGGAACCCCTTGGTGTCGTCGAACAGTTCCACGCGGAAGTTGCTCGTGACCTTGTCCGTGTGCTTGTAGAACAGGTACTGCGCGGCCCCGTACCAGGTCGCCGAGCCCGTCGCACCGCCCGGGAGCGGCGCCCCGTTGATGTGCGAGAAGATCCCGTCGACGACGTAGGTGAGCTTGTCGGTGAAGTTGTGGCTCACCTGCAGGTTGTACACGTTGTAGAACGGGAACGCGTCCTCGTTGTCGTACCGCGGGTCGGTCACCATCACGTTGAACAGCGCGCTGGTCTTCGATTCCTTCGGAGCCCACTTCAACTGGCCGAGGTAGGTCAGGCGGGCCGTCGTACCGATGAAGTTGTCCGCCCCCAGCGCGAGCCCGTTCGACATGGTCCACGTGTCGTTCAGTTGGGTCGTCGCCCACACGCCGGTGTGGGTGAACGGGTTGTACTGGAACAGGTACGGCCGCTGCATGAACGGGGTTTCCGCCCCCTGGACCAGTTCGTACCCGATGTGGGTCGCAAAGCGACCGACCTTCACCGTGGTCCCCTTCGGCCCCAGGTTGGGCAGGAACGCCTCGGCGTACATCTGGAAGATGTCGATCGGGTAGTAGTTCGGCAAGCTCCCGTCCGGGTTCGCCGGCTTGAGCTGCTTGTCGAGGAACCCGCGGGCGATCGAGAACCGGGCGTCGGTACCGGGCAGAATGTAGTCCGTCCGGAAGCCCCACTGGAACTCGCTCTTGGACGGGTCGACCGTCTTGTAGATGCGCAGGTAGTTCTGGTTGAACTGCCAGAAGTCCGCCCGGTCGTTGAACGTCACCGGCAGGTTGGTCCGGTGGGCGCTGCTGGCGGTGTAGTTGCCCTCCACCCAGCCGTCGATCGTGATCCCCTTGTCGTTCAACCACCCGCCGAAGTGGGTCGTCGAGAGGAGCCGCATCAGCGCGTAGGGTTCCGGCGGCGGCGGTTCGTCGTTCTTCTCTTCCTTGTCTTTCTCCTTCTCGTCACCGTTGCCGTTGCCGTTCCCGTTTCCGTTGCCGGTCATCGGCATTCCGCCCATCGGCGGCATTCCGGCTGGTGGTTGCATCCCGGCCGGGGGCTGCATCGGTGTCGGTTGGAACGCGAGCCCGGGCGCGGGACCCGCGGGAAGCATGAGGGGCGGGACCGCGCCCCCCGGTTGGCCGACCGACAGTGCGGTCAACAAGATCACTGAGTTCATTGGGCTTCCTTGCTGGCTTAGGCTATCACATCGCGTTAATGCCGCCCCGCGCTCCTCCGTGAGTCGCGGAACGTAACGCATAACGAACCCGGACGAGGGGTATGGATCGACCAGAGAGAACGCGGAATGCGGTTGGAAAAGGTTATTCCGGAGAGATGGGCCGAAAGCTGTAACGGTTACTCCAACTCTGCGGGTGAGAGTTTTGGGTAATCCGGCAAACTGAGCTGAAGCGAACGACCACATATCAGGCAGCATTGCATACGAATCGAGCAATTGAGTAACTGCCCAAGAATGCATCGCCGACCTTAGCACTGCTGCAAGTCCTGAATTCACATCCACATATGTCAATAATTTGGTTTTCCATCCCGCGGCATCAGCCGTGCAATCGGGCACCCACTATCCCCCATAGCGGACTTTGTCCCCGCCAGTGCCGAATCTCTGGCGGCCCGCCCCTGTAAGTTGCCTACTCCAAGGTGTGACATGCGAGTGAGTCGGTTTCTGTTAGCCTTTCTCCTCGTCACCGGCTGTGCGCTTTTGCCCGGTGGGTGGGCACCGCTCCGAACGGCACTCGCACAAGAGAAGGAGGATAAAGACGAGAAGAAAGGTCAGGACGACAAGAAGGAACCGGCCGACACCGACAAGGCAATCACAGAACTGAAAAAGGAACTTGCGGCCACCAACAAAGCGCTCGCGGCACTGAAGACGGCCAGCGAGGCGGAAGCCAAGAAGTCGGCCGCACTTCAAAAGGAACTCGACGCGCTGGCCGCGGCCGCGAAGGGCGCGAGCACGAAGGCCGACCTCACCGCGCTCGCCAAGAAGGCCGAGGCGCTCGCGACGGAGGTGAGCGCGCTCAAGGGCGCCGGCGGCGACGCCAAGGCCGCCACCGAGAAACTCACCGCGATGGAGAAGGCGGCCGAGGAAAGCAAGAAGGCCGCGGAGGAAATCAAGAAGTCGGCGGAAAAGGCGGGTACCGACGCCGGGGACGCGGCGACCACGGGCCGGAAGCGCGGCGACAGCGCCTGGATTCTGACCTCCAGCGCGCTCGTGCTCTTCATGGTGCCCGGTCTGGCCCTCTTCTACGGCGGCATGGTCCGCCGCAAGAACGTCCTGGCCACGATGATGCAGAGCATGGCCGCGCTCGCGGTCGTCGGGGTCTACTGGATCGCGATCGGGTACGCGCTCGCGTTCGGCCCGTCGATCATCAAGGCTCCCGACTTTTTGGCGGGCCTCCTGGGCGAGTCGGCAAAGGGCGGCGGCTTGATCGGCTGGAGTTCGGACCTGTTCTTCCTGCGGAACGTCGAGGCGACCACCTACCTCGGCGGGTACGACATCCCCGTTTACCTGCACGTCATGTTCCAGGGGATGTTCGCGATCATCACGCCCGCGCTCATCAGCGGGGCCATCGCCGAACGCATCCGGTTCGTGCCGTTCTGCCTCTTCATGCTCCTGTGGGTGACGTTCGTGTACTGCCCGCTAGCGCACATGGTGTGGGCCTTCGACTGGTTCGATACCAGCGTCCTCGCCGCGAAGCGCGGCGGCGCGGCGATCGGGCTCCTCGGCAAGATGGGCGCCCTCGACTTCGCCGGCGGCACGGTGGTCCACATCGCGGCCGGTATGGCCGGTCTGGCCGCGTGCCTCGTGCTCGGCAAGCGGCACGGGTACCCGCACCAGGTCGCGCACCCCAACAGCATGGTGCTGACGCTCCTGGGCGCCGGTCTGCTGTGGTTCGGGTGGTTCGGGTTCAACGGCGGTAGCGCCCTCAACGCCTCGAACCTGGCGGTGTCGGCGTTCGCGGCCACGCAGGCCGCGGCCGCGGCCGCGGGGCTGGGGTGGATGCTCGTCGAGTGGATCCACAAAGGCAAGCCGACGGCGCTGGGGCTGGCGTCGGGCATCGTGGCGGGCCTGGTCGCGGTCACGCCGGCGAGCGGGTTCGTGTACATGTGGGGCGGGATCTTCATCGGGTTGGCCGCGGCCGTGGTGTGCTACATCGCGGTGGCGCTCAAGAACGTGCTCGGCTACGACGACTCACTGGACGCGTTCGGCGTCCACGGCGTCGGCGGGTTCGTCGGCGCGGTACTGACCGGCGTGTTCTGCTCGTCGGCGATCCAGTCGGCCAGCGTGGACGGGCCGTTCGCGTACTCCGCGCACCGCGCCCGGCTCGAAGAGCTCAAGAAGGACGACGGCAAACTGATCAAGGAGGCGAAGGCCGAGGCCGATAGCGCCGCGAAGGCGTTCGACGAGGCCGACGCGAAGGCGAAGACCGCACCCGAGGCCGAAAAGGCCGACGCCGAGAAGACGAAGACCGAGGCCGAGGACGTCAAGAAGGACAAGGAGGCCACGGCCGCGGCTCTGGAGAAGGAGCTGTCCGACCTGCAAGCGCTCGCCGACAAGCAGGACGACAAGGCGAACGAGGGGAAGGACAAGAAGTCGGGGATGTCGCAACTGTTCGTCCAGATCAAGGCCTCGGTGTTCTCGGTGGTGTTCGCGTTCGTCCTCAGTCTGGCCCTGGTGGTGCTCACGCAGGCGGTCACGCTGGGCAACTTCAAGACCGACGAACAGGGCGAGTCGGAGGGCCTGGACCGGACCGAGCACGGTGAAGTCGGGTTCGACTTCAGCGCCGCGACCGAGTCGGTGACGGTGGTTTCGACCGAGCCGCGGGCGGCCAGCGAGCCGCGCGGCAACGGCCGGTTCGAGGTGCAACTGAACGGGGTCGACGCCAGGGAGCTGATGAAGGTCTGGACCGACCTGTGCCAGCCGTCGGACACCGCACCGGACAAGGACTTTCTGGCGGTCTACCCGTACGTCACCACCGTCCGCGGCACCACGTTCCGCTGCCGCGGCGGCGACCCGGCGACCGTCGCCAAGAAGCTGGAGTCACTGTTCACCCGGCACGTCGGCAAGGGCATCACCGCCTCCGCGCCGGTCGCCATCCACTGATCCGGTGCGAGTGCGGGTGCGAGTGTGAGTGAAAGGCGAAAGACCGGCCGCTCCTCACACTCGCCCCGCGCTCGCGCCGTTTTCGTCTTCATCACTCACACCCACACTCGCACTCACACTGCGAAGCACTCCCCATGAAACTCGTTGTTGCGATCATTCGGCCGGAGAAGCTCGAAGACGTTCAGAAGGCGCTCGCGGAGCGCGACGTGTACCTGATGACGGTCAGCGACGTCCGCGGGTGCGGCCGCCAGCGCGGGTACACCGAGGTGTACCGCGGCACGGAGGTCCGCGTGCAACTGATCCCGAAGCTGAAGCTCGAAATCGCCGTCAACGAGGCGTTCGTCGAGGCGACGGTGGAGGCGGTCGTTCACGCCGCCCGCACCGGCGAGACGGGCACCATCGGCGACGGTAAGATCTTCGTCCTGCCGCTGGACGACGCGATCCGCATCCGCACCGGCGAGCGCGGGAGCGAGGCCATCGGCCCGTGAGCGTGCCCTTCTCCGGGCCACCGACGAAAAGAGACGGCCGCACGATCCGCGCAGAAAAAAGGCACGATCGAAGGCAGAAACCAGAGTTTCCGAAAACAACTCTCTTCTGTCTGGATCGTGCCTTTCTCGGCGTTTATCGTGCGGCTATTTCCGCCTTTGAGAGCACATCATGAGCCACCCTCTCGAACCCCTGTCCGCGTTAGAGGTTTCCCGCGCCGTCGCGACCCTCGCGGGCGCCGGCAAGCTCACGCCCACAACGCGCGTCGTCAGCGTCATGCTGAAGGAGCCGCCGAAGGCGGCCGTTCACGCCGGTACCGGCTGGGACGCCCTGCCGCGAGAAGCGGCAGCGGTCCTGTTCGACAACGCCACCAACTCCTGCTTCGAGGCGGAGCTGAACCTCACGACCGAGGCACTCACGGCGTTCAAGCACGTGCCCGGCGTCCAGCCCACGATGACGATCGACGAGCAGGTCGAGTGCGAGGCGGCGGTGCTGAACAGCCCGGCGTTCGCCGACGCGCTCCGGCGCCACTACGGCATCACCGACACGAAACTGGTGATGGTCGACATCTGGAGCGCCGGGTACTACGGGAACGCGGAAGAAAGGGGCATGCGGCTCGCCCGCCCGCTGTGCTTCGTGCGGTCCGACCCGACCGACAACGGCTACGCGCGGCCGATCGAGGGCATCCGCCCGGTCGTCGATCTGAACGCCATGAAGGTCATCCGCGTTGAAGAGTTCGGGCCATGGCCGCTGCCGCCGGAGTCGTGCAATTACGCGGCGGACCGCGTCCCGGACAAGCGCGCCGACATCAAGCCGCTCGCCATCACGCAGCCCGACGGCCCGGGCTTCACGCTCGACGGCAACTCGATCTCGTGGCAGAAGTGGAACATGGTGATCGGCTTCAACGCCCGCGAGGGCCTGACGCTCCACCACATCCGATACAGGGACGGGGGGCGCGACCGCTCGATCCTGTACCGCGCGTCGATGACGGAAATGGTGGTGCCCTACGCCGACCCGAACCCGACGCAGGTCCGCAAGAACGCGTTCGACGTGGGCGAGTACGGCATGGGCATGTGCGCGAACAGCCTGCGGCTCGGCTGCGACTGCCTCGGGTACATCCAGTACCTCGACGCACACCTCTGCGACAGCCGCGGGAAGCCGCTGAAGATCGAGAACGCGATCTGCATCCACGAGGAAGATTACGGCATCCTCTGGAAGCACACCGACCGGCGGTTGCCCGATGCGCCCGAGGTCCGGCGCTCGCGCCGCTTAGTGATTTCCAGCATCTCGACGGTAGAGAACTACGAGTACGGCTTCTTCTGGTACTTCTACCAGGACGGCAACATCCAGTTCGAGATCAAGCTCACGGGCATCCTGTCGCTGGGCGCCACGAACCCGGGCGAGAAGCCGCCGTTCGGTACGATGATCGCGCCGCAGGTGTACGCGCCGAGCCACCAGCACTTCTTCAACGTGCGGCTCGACTTCGACATCGACGGGACGGCGAACACCGTTCAGCGCATCGACGTGACGCCCGATCCGATCGACGAGAGCAACCCCTACGAGAACGCGTTCCGCGCGCGGGCGACGGCGCTCGAAACCGAGTCCCACGCCCGCGGCAACCTGCACCTCGAAACGGCCCGCACGTGGAAGGTCATCAACCCGCACGTGCGAAACGCGGTGGGCGAACCGGTCGGCTACAAGTTCTTCCCCGGCGACAACTGCTTCCCGTTCGCGTCGGAAAACGCGTGGTGGCGGAAGCGCGCCGGGTTCGTGAATCACCACGTCTGGGTGACGCCGTTCAACGAGAGCGAGAAGTACGCGGCCGGCGACTACCCGAACCAGAGCACCGGCGGCGACGGCCTCGTGAAGTGGACCGCGGCCGACCGGCCGGTCGCCGACACGGACGTGGTGTTCTGGTACACCTTCGGGCACACGCACATCCCGCGGCCCGAGGACTACCCGGTGATGCCCACCGCGTACATCGGCTTCCTGCTGAAGCCGAACGGCTTTTTCGACCTGAACCCGGCCAACGACGTTCCGCCGTCCGAGCCGGCCAAGAAGTCGCTGACGACGTGCTGTCACTGATACGGGTGAATAAGGCCAGGGCTATGCAGAGGTTGGCTCCGGGTTATTGAGCAAAGCCAGAGAGAGTTCGGGTGGTGCAACCATCGCCCGAGTGGCTGCGGCGGCAGCGGCAAACTTGTCGGCCAACTCGGCCCGTAGCTGGGCTTGGTTCTTCTTGGCGTAGGGGGTGTAGTCGCCCTGCTTCTGTTGGATCGCCGCGCACACGTCGGCTGTGACCACGGTCCCGCCCAGCGCCGGCAGCACGTCCAACAGGCGCAGGGCCGCTCTATGCTCGTTGGTCGTGGCCTCGACGGTCATTTGGGCGATCACCGCCGCGGCGTGTGGGGCGTAAGCGGCCAACAGGTGAGTGCCGGGCGCCTCACCCTCGCGCGAGCCACACAACCGCTTGCCGTCCCGGGCGATGTGCTCCCATCCGTCGGGGTGTCGGTCGGTCCGCCACCCGGCAATGATCCGGTCCAGGTGGTCGGCGTCCAGTTCGCGCAGCAACCCGGCGATGGTGTTGGCACAGGGCATGTTGCCGTTCTTGAAACCCAGGGCGTGCCCCAGTCGCTTCTGGCGCAGCCGGCCGAATTGGGAGATCGCTTCGGGGCCGTTGTGACCGGCCAGGACCGCGATCAGGCAGAGGGTCAGCAGCCCGGCCAAAGGGTACTGGCGCCCGCGCCGGTCGCGGGGTCGGCCAGTTCGGCCAGGCGTTCGATCAGGGATCGGGACATAGCCGGCTCCCAAACGAGGAGCCGGCCACATACCCAATCACGCCACCTTCCCCAAGATCAACCGTACTTGATTAGCGCCTCGCTCCAGCCCGGTTGCAATCGGAGCGAGAACTCGTGGCCCACATCACTACGATGGCGGCATGGATGAGCCCGCGTGTCCCGGCTGTCGGGAACTCTCCAAGCAGGTTGCCGAACTCGCCGCCCGAGTCG
>JAFKJJ010000632.1 GCA_017306025.1 Planctomycetota bacterium | reverse complement strand
AGGTCCACACGCTGGCCGCGGTGCTGTTCCGCGCCCGCGCCCGCGATGACTTCGGGCTCGCGAAGGTCGGCGTCGTCTTCCAGGTGAACAACGAGGAGGAGCGCACGCTGATCCTCCTCGACGTGACCAATCCGAACCGGCGCGAGGCGAAGGTCGAGCAGGTGCTCGCGCTCGAACAGTTCCTGCTGACCCAGAAGGACTGCGTCGCCTACTACGCGTTCGCCGAGGACGCCCGGCCCGACGCCCCGCAGCGGACGACGACCGAGCTGCGGTTCATCGACATCCGCCCGTTCCAGCGTGCCTACCGGCTGATGGACTCCCCCGACGAGGTGCCCGGCGGTCCGGGGCGGGACCTGATCCTCCTGGACGAGGTCATCGCCCGGCAGCGGTTCAACCTGAACCAGACGATCCGGCTCGAAAGCCGGTCGAAGGTCCGGCTGGATCTGGCACAGGTGGAGAAGGTCGCGGCGTTCGAGAACAAGCTCGCCACCCAGACCCACGACCTGGCCGACTTCCTCGTCAGCCTCGGGGTGGACGGGGCGGCCATTCTGGCGCAGGCGGAGGAGGCCATGCTGGCCGCCGTGGACTCGCTCAACGGGGCGAAGTTCGGCACCGCCATCAACCAGGAGCGCGACGCCCTCCGCTACCTGATGGAGGCCCGCGACACGGCCGTGATCGCCCTGATGAAGCAGCCGCCGAAGGTGCGGGCACAGGTGCGGGCGTTCGACCGGCTCCAGCGGCAGAAGCTCCGCCGGCAAAAGCAGGACGCCGAGACCCTGGCGCAACTCGCCTCGGAGCTGTTCAAGCTGGCCGACGAGGAGGAGCAGGTCGCCAGGGACATCGCCGACCCGGCGCCCGGCGCGGACGGAAAAGGCGAGAAGGGCGGGGCCGCCGACCCGAAGAAGGACCCGAAAGCGGGCGGCGAAGACCCGATGACGAAGCCGACGCCCAAGAACGGCAAGGGCGCCGAGGACCCGGCCCAGGAAAAGCAGGACGACATCGCCGGGCGGGCGACCGCGCTCGACAAGGTCGCGGCCAACGCGAAGGGGCTGACCGGGCTCGCCCGGTCGCGGGTCTCGGAGGCGGCCAAGGCCGCCAACGGGGCCGCCGACGCGCTCGGGAAGGGAGACCGAGCCGCCGCCCGCAAGGACGTGGACCGCGCCAAGGAGACGTTCCGCACGGCCGCGAAGCAGGTGGCCGCCCTGGCGGCCGAGGAGGCCGCGCAGCAACTCGCCGCGGCCCGCGACCTCGCCAACGAGATCGCCGCGACGGCCGCCCCGGCCGACCCCATGAAGAACGCCGGCGCCGGCGGGCCGGGCGATCCGAAGGTGCCGCTGCCCGGTCTCGGCGCCGCGGCCGAACAGGCCAAGACCCTCAAGGACGTGCTGGAGAACCTGGCCGGCTCCGGGGCCGCGGCCGACGCCGAAGCCGCCCGTCGTGCCGGGGCGATCTTGAAACAGGAAGACCTCAAGGCCGCGATCGACCGGCTCGAAAAGCTCGGCGCGGGGGGCGACGACAAGGCCGAGCGGCAGGACCTCGCCGACCGGTTCGCCGCGCTCGGCCAGAAGCTCGACCAGGCGCACCGCGAGACGGTCGCGCCGCGGCTGGAGGAGATCTCCAAGCTGGAGCGCGAGGCGAACGACCTGGAGCAGCGGGCCGGTACGGCCGCCGACGCCGCGGACTTCCGCCGGCTGCGGCAACAGACCGCGGACTTCATCGAGCGGTTGGAGGCGGCCGGGCTGGGGCACCTCGTCGGCGACGACCTCAAGGCGGCGCTGCGGGCGACCGGCCGGCCGGGTCCGGATTACGCCCGGGGCGTCGCGCTGGTCCACGCGCGGCTCGTGGCGAAGTTGCAGGAGTTCGTCGCCAACGACCGGTTCACGACGGGCAACGAGGCCGTTCCGCCGGAGTACAAGGACCTGGTGGAGCGCTACCTCCGGACGCTGTCGGGGGGGACGAAGTGACG
>JAFKJJ010000631.1 GCA_017306025.1 Planctomycetota bacterium | reverse complement strand
GGCAGTGGGCAGTCAAGGCAGAAGGCCGGAGCCACGCGTGACTCCGGCCTTCTGCCTTTCGCTGTTTCCCTGTCTTCACTGCCCACTGTCTGCTATCCACTGCCCACTGCTATTCCGGCTTCGGCTCGTCCCCGACCGGAGGCAGTTCCTGCAATTTGCTCGGCTCGGCGCCGACCTCCAGTCCGTTCGGGCCGACCGGGTCGGGGAAGTCTGTCATCTTCGCGACCAGGTCGGCCGGTTTCAGCGCGGGTAGGTCTTCCCGCCCCTTCGCCGGGTTCGCGAACGTCACCTGACCGAACCGCTTGTCCGCGCCCGCGGCCTCGCCCACGTTGGCGATCCAGTCGTCGCGGAGCCAGTCCTTCTGAACGCCCTCGCCGCCCGGTCGGATCGACGCCAGCACCGCGCCCGACTCGAAATTGGCGTACCGGTTGGCGTGGGTGACGTGCCAGGTGAGCACCGACTTCCACTCGGTCGGGTCCACGCCATCGAGTTCCAGCAGCGGTTTACCCGCCAGTGGTACCGCGACGAACAGGCACTCGTCGGCGTCCACCCGCAGGGGGACCAGGCCCGCGGCCCGCATGGCGTCGGCCGTCTTGCCGCCGCGCATCTCGACCACCGCCCCGCCGGCCAGTACCGTCACGCGCGCGAACTTCGCCTCGCTCATCGCGCTGCCGGCCGCCTTCCCGCCGGCTTCGGCCAGGAGCACCGGGCCGTCGATCGCGGTCAGAGTGTCGGTCATCGTCAGGCCGAGCGGCCGGCTCGCGGCGACCCACACGCCGCGCCCGCGCCCGCGGATCAGGCAGCGGTCGAACGTGACCGTCGGCCGGCCGCGCGTCGCCGGGTCCATCATGGCCGTGGCCTTCTCGGCGTTCGGCAGGTGAACCGCGGCCACCCGGGAGTCGTCCTCCTCGGCCAACGTGAACACGCAGTTGCGGAACGTGCAGGCGCGGCCGTTGACGATGCCGACCGCGGCCACCGTTTGCTCGTTCTTCGGCCGGTTGGGCTTCAGCTTGAAGTGGATGCCCTCGAACGTCACCTCGCCCTTGACGAGCCGGAACATCGTCTGGTCCGGGTCGTCGTCCGGGTCCGTGTCGTAGTCGGCCGTGTTCACGACGACGTTCCCGGGCGTCGGCGTCGCGAGGGCGGAGAAGGCGTTCGTATTCCCGAGCACGCCGGGGTCCACGGGGCTGTCCGGGCCGGCCGGGTCCTCGACGACGGGGTTGGTCGCGAAATCGGTGAGGGTGATCGCGGTCTGGAGGTCCGCGTCCGCGGCTTGCAGCCTGACCCAGACATTGTTGACCTGGCCGGGCGTCAGCATGTACACGCCGGCCGGGTACGGGTCGCCGGCGGCCCTCGGGGCCGGGGTCAGGGGGCGCATGACCTTATCGGTCCCCTGCTGATAGACCTGGATCCGCGCCAGGAAGGGGCCGCTCTGGCCGGCGTAGGGCTGGACGAACATCTGGATGAAGAAGCCGTCCGCGACGTCCGTGATGCTCAGGACGTCCGCCGGGAGGATGCCCTCGTTGGCGCCGGGCGACAGCACGACGTCGTTCGCGGGCGAGAAGGTCGAGTCGATCGCCGGCCCGTTGGCGGCGTAGACGTTCGAGCTGATCGAGTTGTCCCGGCCCGACTGGATCACGATCCCTTGCTGGGCGTTGTTGCGGACGTCGTTGGCCTGCCCGGCCGCGTCGCCGCCGATGACGTTCCCATTCGCACCCACGACGAGGACGCCGACGCCGGAGGATTGGCCGATCGTGTTCCCGTAGAGCACGTTCCGGGAGGCCGTCGCGCCGATGATCTGCACGCCGGCGGTCGTCGATCCGGTGACGACGTTGCCCAGAACCTGGTTGTCCCCCGCCTGCACCAGCATGCCGACGCCGTTGCGGGTGAAGGTGGACGACGTCACCGAGTTCCCGCCGCCCAGGAGCTGGACGCCGATGGTGTTCTGGTCGAAGGTCACCCGCGTGACG
>JAFKJJ010000630.1 GCA_017306025.1 Planctomycetota bacterium | reverse complement strand
AGCCGGAGAGCGTCACCGCGCGCGAAGGCGAACCGCTCGCGGAGCGCGCGGACCACTCTGAAACCCGGGCCGCCGGAGCGGACCATCCTGTAGCACGAGCCGCCGCGATCACCCCGCGCGCCAGACGGCTCGCGAAGCGGCTCGGCGTGGACGCGGCGCAGCTCCGCGGCACCGGGCGCAACGGCCGCGTGCGCGAGCGCGACGTCGCGGCGCTTGCCCCCGCCGTTTCGCGGCACGCGGTTCCGCTCACGGCGGCGCGAAAGGCCATCGCCGCGCGGATGGTCGAGAGCCGACAGACGACGGCCCCGGTCACGCTCACGTCGGTCGTCGACGCGACGAACCTCGTCAGCCTCCGCGAGCAGTTCAAGGCCGCGGGCGGCGAACCCGTGCCGTCGTACACCGATTTCCTCGTGAAGCTCGTCGCGGTCGCGCTCCGGAAGCACCCGCCGCTCGGCTCGCGATGGACCGATGCCGGGATCGTGCCGCCCGCGGGTATCGACATCGGCATCGCGGTGGACACCGACGCGGGTTTGCTCGTCCCGGTCGTTCGCGACGTGCCGGCCCTCGGCCTGCGCGCGGTCGCGGCGCGGGCGCGAGAACTGATCGAACGCGCCCGAAAGGGCGCGCTCTCCTCGCGCGACATGGGCGGGGCGTGTTTCACGATCACCAACCTCGGCGCGTTCGGGGTCGACGCGTTCACGCCGATCATCAACCCGCCGGAGTGCGCGATCCTCGGCGTCGGCCGGATCGAGCGCCGGCCCGTGATGGACGGCGACCGCGTCGTCGGCCGGGAACGGATCACGCTGAGCCTGACGTTCGACCACCGGATCGTGGACGGCGCGCCGGCCGCCCGCTTCCTCCAGGCGCTCGCGGCGTGCGTCACGAACCCGGCCCCGTGGGTCAGTTCGTAGATTTCGGTGCCGGCCGGTCGCGAAGCGCCCGGCCACAGGGGACGAGCCCATGAAGTGCGACCTGAACGGAACGGTCGGCCTCGTGACCGGGGCGGCCCGCGGGATCGGGCAGGCCATCGCGGACCGGCTCGCCCGAAACGGGAGCGTCGTCTACTACACCGACCTCGTTCTGGCGGAGGCACGGGCCGCGGCCGGCGCGACGCCCAACGGCCGCGCGCTGAAGCTCGACGTGACGCGGCCCGCGGAGATCGCCGACGCGGTCCGGCAGATCACCGCGGAATGCGGGCGGCTCGACGTCCTCGTGAACAACGCCGGCGTCAACACGATGGCGCACCGCGTCACCGTCGATCAGTTTCCCCGGGAAGAGTGGGACCGGATTCTCGCCGTGGACCTCACCGGCGTTTACGAGACGAGTAAGGCCGCGGCCGCGGTGATGCGCCAGCAGAAGCGCGGCCGCATCATCAACATCGCGTCGATCGCCGGGCTCGTGCCGCTGCGGCTCCAGTGCGCGTTCGTCGCGGCGAAGGCCGGGGTGGTGAACCTCACCCGCGCGATGGCGCTCGAACTCGGCCCGCACGGGGTGCTCGTGAACGGCATCGCCCCCGGTTCGACGCTCACCGAGGGCACGCGCAAGCTCTTTTACGGCGACGACGGGATGTTCAAGGAGGCCGTCCAGCGGATGCTCGACCACGTCCCGCTCGGCCGCCCCGGCACCGTGGACGAGATCGCGGTCGCGGCGCTGTTCCTCGCGGACCCGGAGAACAGTTACATGAACGGGCACGTCCTCACCGTGGACGGCGGGTGGACCGCCGGCTACGCCCGCGAGTTCTGATCGCCCGTTACGCCCCGTCCAGCACCTCCCGCACCTTGTGGGCGAGCGCCGACCCGGTGAACGGTTTCTGAAGGAACGCGACCTCCGCCTCCAGGATGCCGTGCCGCACGACGGCGTCGTCGGTGTACCCCGACAGGAACAGCACCCGGAGCCCCGGCCGGACCCCCGACAGCCGGGTCACCAGGTCGCGGCCGCTCAGCCGGGGCATCACGACGTCGGTCAGCAGGAG
>JAFKJJ010000123.1 GCA_017306025.1 Planctomycetota bacterium | reverse complement strand
TTTTCCACCGGCCGCGGCGTGGCCCTGGGCATGTCGGGGAGCTGTCCCATCTCGTCCACGAACACCAGCCGCGTGCGCCCGAGGCGGACCTCGTCGAGCGGGCGCAGGGGGCGGTCGGTGCGGAGCGGCTCGCCGTTGAGGTGGGTGCCGTTGAGGCTGCCGAGGTCGCGGACGTGCCACCCGCCCTCGACCGAGAACACCTCGGCGTGCTCGCGGCTGCACAGGTCGTCGCGCAGCACGACGCGGTTGGTCGGCGCGCGGCCGAGCGTGTACCGCGCGCCGGTGTGCAGGGGGAACACGTCGCCGAAGCCGTCATCGCGGCGCGCGACGAGGAACGCACTGGGGGGTTGAGCCATGAAACGCGAATCGGAAGGGGGAGGCGCTCTCCCTTCACGATAGAAGGGGATCGACCGGGGGTGCAAGCGAGAACCGGGCGTTAGACGAAAGAATGAACGCCCGTGCGGCAAATCGTGCCGCACGGGGCGACAATGTGGGCGGTCACTTCGGCGGGACGGGTGCCGGCTCCCGGCGCGCGCCGAACGGCCGGCGCTCGTCCAGGTCCGCGAGCACCTCGCCGCCGTTGATGGTGACGTGCGGCCAGAACCGTTCCGGCCCGAGGTCCGTCGGGAACAGGGTGACGCTCCCGTCGAACCGCAGCGCGGGCGTCCGGTCCCAGCCCTGCGCGCCCAGCGCCGGCACGGCGCCGCCGAACGGCAGGTCGTCCGGCTTCGACCACGTCACGCCGTGCCCGGCCTCGACCACCGCGAGCGTGTTCGACGTGCCGTCCGTGATCTCGGTGATGCGAAGGCCGGTCGCGTCGCCGTGGAGGAGCCACGGTCGCCCGAAAACGCCCATCGGCTGCGGGGCCTTGCGCGGGTCGGGGCCGATGAAGCCCTGGTAATAGGTCATCCCCTTCGGGGCGTCGCGGTCGGGCGCCTGGAACACCTTCGGCATCTGCTCGACGAGCTTCTTGTTGTTCGGGCCGTCCCAGGGCTCGTCCATCTTGAACTGCTTGTAGAGGTTGTCTTCTTCCAGGTACGGCAGCAGGTGAACGCGCCAGCTCAGGAGCGGTTCGCCCTTCGGCCCGTACACGTTGGTGGGAAACTTGCCGTTGGCGCTCTCGTAATTGTGGAGCGCCAGGCCAATTTGCTTGAGGTTGTCCCGCCGCTGTTCGGCCCTCTTGCGGCTCTGTACCGCTTGCAGGAGGTCGCCGAGCGCCTTCGCTGCGGCGGGGCCGCCGTCTACGTCGGCGGTCGCGGTTACGGCCGTGTCGGCCGACTTCACGGACGCCTTTTTGAGTGCGCCCGCGAAGGTGCCGACCAGCGGCGCGGCCGACCTCTCGAACGGCCGGCGGGCGTCCTTCATCTCGTCGGCGAGCGCCACAAGTTGTTCGGCGACGACCGCGATGCCCTCTTCGAGTACCGGCGCGGCGCGCTTCGCGGCGGCCGCATCGTCGAACGTGAGCGTCAGCGTGAGCTTCGCGCCCGGAACGAGATCGCCCGTGAGCACGGCGGTACGGGCCGCGGACAGCGCCGTGTACGGTACCAGTTCGGGCGGTCGGCGGCGGTCGAGTTGCTGCACGATCGGGGTCAGGTTCACCCCGGCGGCGAACGTGTGCTTACCGGCGCCCGCGATCGCGCCGGCGAGCGGCCCGCGGGCGTCTTTCTTGAGCGTCGCGGCTAGCAGCGCCAGATCCGCCGAGCCGCCGCGCCGGCGATCGGGGAGGAACACGAGCGTGCGGTCGTCGATCAGGAAGAGCGTCTCGAACGCGCCCCGTTCGAGTTCGTAGTACAGCGGGTCGCTCGGGCCGTCGGCGCCCCCGCACGAGTCGTCCGCGTCCTCTTTCGGTGCGGGCGGAACGAGCGGCATCGGCCGGGCCTTCGGAGGGGCCTCTTTTCGCGGCACGAAGTTGCCCTTCGGATCGACCTCGCCGCCCGCCCCGCCGACCGGCTCGAACCGGATCTGCGCCTTGGGTGCGTCGGCCCCGTATTCACCCCGACCGGGTCCGCCGTCGTCGTCGAACACCGGCCGCGCGCGAAGCGCCTTCAGGACGCGGGCCTCGTTGTACGGCTCGCGGGTCGTGAGGACGAGAACCGGGTCGTCCGCGCCGCCGACGAGCGCGCGCGGCCAGAACAGCGTGACCCGGTCGACGTAGAACGGCGAGACGCCGACCGCCTCCGTGATCCCGGCCAGCGCGTCGGGCTGCTTCGCGAGCTGCGCCAGTACCGGCTTGAGGTCCGGGTGTGCGACGAGGTCGGACACCTTCAGCGTGACGAACGCCCCGGCCGACTTCGGCACGACCGGTAACGGGTCCGCGGCCACCGGCACCGCCCCGGCCGGCGCTCCGGCACCGGGCGGTTGCGCGAGCGCGCCCGCGACGAGCAGGACCGCGCCGGCCGGTCCCAGCGCGGGCAACAGACGTCCTCGGTTCATGGGAGGCACCTCGCGGGAAGAGTTCGTTCGGGGGCACGAGCCGGCGCGCCGCGCGCCGGAAGGGCGTTCACGGCAACGTGATGACCTCACCGCCCTGAGGGGTGATGAGCGCGCGGATCGTCTTTTCGCCGAGCTTGCTCGGCCGGAAGGCGCGGACGCTGCCGTCGCCCAGCGCCGCGAGGAACCGGTCGGCGCGCTTGTCGCCGAGCGGCGGCAGCGGCAACACCCCGTCGTAGGCGAGCACGTCCGGCTTGTACCAGGGCACCGCCTCGCCGGCCTCCACGATCATCAGCGTGTTGCTCGTGCCGTCGGTGATCGTCGTGATCTTCGGCCCCGGCTCCCCCTCGACCAGCCACGGCCGCTCCGTGCCCTTCGCGTTCTTGGGCTTCGTGAACACGCGGAAGTACGTGTGCCCCTTCGGGGCCGGGCGGCCGGGCACCTCGAACTGCCTCGGCATCTCCATCGCTTCGAGCTTCTTGAGGTTGGCCGGGTCGTCCCAGGACTTCGTGAAGTCGAGCTGCTGGTACAGGTTCGCTTGCTCGATGTAGGGGAGGATCTGCACGCGCCAGCTCCACGCGGGCCGGTTCGGCCCGCCCGTCAGCACGTCGCCGGGGAAGACGCTGTTCGCGTCGTGGAAGCCGTGCATTGCCAGCGCGAGTTCCTTCAGGTTGTTGAGCGCCTTCGCCGTGCCGACGGCCGCGGTGTACTCCTTCGGCAGCACCGCGGCGAACTTCGCCACCGCGTCCTGGTAGGGCACGTCCCCGGTCGCGAACACGTTCGCCCCCTCGGCCTCCACCTTCGCGGCCCTCAGCACCGCGGCGGCCGACTCGAAGAACAGCCGCTCCGTCGTGTCGGCCCGGCCCTTGTCGCGCGCCGCCTCCTTTTCGAGCGCCGCAGCGGCCTCCGCGATCGCCTCCTTTAGCACCGGCGCGGCGCGTTTGGCGTCGGCGGCGTCGGCGAACGCGAGCTTCAGCGACCCGCGGGCGGTCTTGTCGAAGTCGGCCGCGAACGTGAGCGTGCGGGCCTTCCACAGCGCCAGGTACGGCGCGGCGTCGCGATCCCGGTTCAGGTCGAACAGCGCCGCGACCGGTCGGACGTCGAGGGCGAACGCCAGGTCGTGCTTCTCGGCGTCGGCGAGGGCCGTCGCGAGCGGCCCGTCGGGCTTCTTCGCGATGAGCTGGCCCACCAGCCCGGCGAGCGGAAGCCCGTTGTCGCGCGCGTCCGGGAGGAACACGAGCGTGCGGTCGTCTACCAGCACGACGACGGGGTACCTGTCGTTGTCGGTCTCGATCGCGTTACCGATCCGCGGGCGGCGGCGCTCGTCGGCCCGGTCCGCGCGGAGCGCCTTCAGAACGCGGGCCTCGTTGTACGGCCCGCGGGTCGTGACCAGCATCACCGGCGGCGCCTTCATCGTCGCGGCGGGCATGAACACCGTGACGCGGTCAATTTCCGCGGCGCGCAGCCCGAGCAGGTCGTCGGTGGGGCCGATCTTCTGGGGCGCGAACCAGTCGCGGAGCGGCTTGAAGCCGGGCGCGTCGTGAAGTTTGCCGACGTTCACCGTGAGGAACGCGAACGCGTCCGTCGGGACGGTCGCGAGCGGTCCGGCCTTCGCGGGCGCGGGCGGCTGGGCGGTCGCGGGCACCGGGACCGTTGCGGCGAATCCCAACAGGAGCGGGGCGAAGAGCGCGAGAGGGGGGCGCATCGAGTTGTTCTCCGCGGGGGCGAGACGTGACCGGCCCACGCAGAGATGATACCGCCACCGGCCGACCGCCGCCAGCCGCGGCGGGCCGTCAGCCCCGCGGCTTCGCGAGAACCGCAGTGAGGTACAGTCGGCCGAGTGCGCTGCTGCCGCCGGCGAGCAGCCGGTCGAGCGCGACCGCGGCGCCCGCGGTCCAGCGCGTGAACCCGAAGTACCCCGGATCGGCGTACCTTCGGAGGCGGAGCAGCCGGAGGTCGGTCGCGCGGCACGCGCGAAGCATCTGGCGGCGCGTGTTCAGCCGGTAGAACGCGGGGAACGTGTCCACCTCGGGGCGCCCGTAGAGGCGCCTTACGAGCGCCTGGTTCACCCCGTGCGGCAGAAGTCCGAACGCGCGGCGGAGCCAGGTCACGTAGTGCGACCCGCTGACCGTGTGCCCGACGAAGTGGCCGCCGGGGCGCAGCACCCGCGCCACCTCGCGCAAGAACCGCGTCGGCTCCGCGACGTGTTCGAGCACCATCACCGACGCGACCGCGTCGAAGTGGCCGTCCGGGAACGGGATCGCCCCGTCCGGCCGCAGCGCGCGGAACCACTCGGGGTGCCGGAGGTGCGGGTGCGGCTCGAAATCGGCGCCCCACACCTCACGGCCGTCGGTCCGGTAGTCTTCGAGTTCGGCGTTGGCCCCGCAACCGAGGTCGAGCACGCGCCCGACTTCCGGCAGCCGCGCGGCCAGTTCGTACCGGAACCCGGCGACGTGGTGAACGTCGTTCGGGAACAGTCGGCGCAACAGCGCGGGGGTCACGGGCAACTCCGGCAGCCGCGGGAAGGTGCGGACACCCCCCCTTCATCGGCGCGGGAGCCCCCGGCTCTGCAATGTGTTCGGTCGGGGTCAGCCGGCGACCTGCGCGAGCCAGCGCCGGAGCAGTCCGGTGAGTGTCGTCATTTCCGCGGCCGAGAGCGGCGGGAGCGACGACTTCGCCTCCGTGAAGCGCGTTTTCGTCGCGGTGTCGATCACGCGCCGGCCCTTCGCGGTCAGTTCGATCACCACCATGCGCCGGTCCGCGGGGTTCGGTTTGCGGTAGATGAACCCCGCGTCGGCCAGGGCGTCGAGCCGGGCCGTCATCCCGCCGCTCGACAGCACCACGCTTTCGAGGAGCTGCGTCGGCGTCAGCCCGCCCTTCTTCCCGTGCCGCCGGAGCGTCGCGAGGATGTCGAACTGCCCGAGCGACAGGTTGTGCTTCTCCAGGGCTGCTTCGACACCGCGCTCCAGGTGCTGGGCCAGCACGATCACCCTTCCGACCACCTCCAGGGGCGACGGGTCGAGGTCCGGGCGGGCGGTGCGCCACTGGTCGAGCAGCCGGTCCACAACGTCGCGGAGGGCGGGCTCGCCGAGCTTGGGCGAGCCGGCGGGGTGGGTCGCGTCGGTCGTGTCCATATTTGAATTCTTGACGTCGAGATAATTCTCTGTAAGTTCTCCCGAAGAACATACTCCCTCCCCGCGACCGTGAGAAGACCCATGAAAGAGATTCGCATCGGCGACACCGTGGAACAGGCCATCGAGCGGGCCGACTACCCGCTCGACCGGGTGAAAGAGATCCTCAAGAACGAGACCGTCGCGGTGCTCGGCTATGGCGTGCAGGGCCGCGGCCAGTCGCTCAACATGCGCGACAACGGCATCAAGGTGATCGTCGGCCAGCGCAAGGGCGGCAAGGCCTACCAGCTCTGCCTCGAAGACGGGTGGAAGCCGGGCGAGACGCTGTTCGACCCGGAAGAGGCCGCCGCGAAGGGCACCGTCGTGCAGTACCTCCTGTCCGACGCCGGGCAGAAGGACATGTGGCCCAAGATCAAGCCGCACCTCACGAAGGGGAAGGCGCTCTACTTCTCGCACGGCTTCGCGATCGTGTTCAACGATCAAACCGGAGTGGCTCCGCCGCCCGACGTCGACGTGATCCTCGTCGCCCCGAAGGGGTCGGGCACGACCGTGCGCCGGCACTTCCTCGAAGGCAAGGGCATCAACAGCAGCTTCGCCATCCACCAGGACGCCACCGGCCGCGCCCGCGAGCGGTGTCTGGCGCTGGGCATCGCGATCGGCTCGGGCTACCTGTTCGAGACGACCTTCAAGAAGGAAGTGGTGTCCGACCTGACCGGCGAGCGCGGCGTGCTGATGGGCGCGATCTACGGGCTGTGGCTGGCGCAGTACGAGGTGCTCCGCGAGCACGGCCACTCGCCCAGCGAGGCGTTCAACGAGACGGTGGAAGAGGCGACGCAGAGCCTCTACCCGCTGATCGCCGAGAAGGGCATGGACTGGATGTACGCGAACTGCTCGACGACGGCCCAGCGCGGCGCGCTGGACTGGTTCAAGGCGTTCCGCGACGCGTCCAAGCCGGTGTTCGAGAAACTCTACGAGTCGGTCGCGACCGGCGAGGAGGCCCGGCGCACGCTGGATGCCAACAGCCGGCCCGACTACCGGCAGCAACTGGAGAAGGAGCTGAAGGAGGTCGCCGACAGCGAGATGTGGAAGGCCGGCGCACAGGTGCGGGCGCTGCGGCCGGAACGGCAGGAGTGATTCGATGTGGTCCGGTCACGGAGTGACCGGTGCGATCGAGTGCGGGAGGCTTCGTGGAACTTCGCACCGCTTCAATGCGCTGTGTCGCACCGGTCACGGAGTGACCGGACCACATCGAAGGGTGCGTGAGTGACAACGCGTTGTCACTCACGCACCCGCACGCGTTTCATGAGCCGCGCGGGAGCGATCGGGCCGTCTCCTTACAATCTCAGTTGTTTCGCAGGTTTCAGTGACATCGCATAATCACAAACAATAATAATCGCAACTAAAGCGATGTCTAATGTCTTGTCTGCCGGCCTGGGCGACTTCCGAAAATATTTTGCGCCGACATCGGGCACGGGCTTCGGCCATAACTGCTTACCCCTCCCCCGGAACCGGATTTCGTCCCGGACGATCCTATTGGCGGCAGAACGTCCCCGCCCGTGCGGGCTATTGACACCCCTCAAAAGTGCCCTCTAAGATGCCCCTAACTCAACTGGAGCGCACAGCCGGTCCTGCCTCTCGTGCTCCGGACGATCCGTGCCGATGATTTGACCTATCATCACGGCACATAAGCGTTTACAGACCGAATTTAAGCTCTGCTGTGTCCGCGGCCGAACCGCGGGGAGTGCCGTCGCCATGCTCACCGACGAACCGCTCGCCGAGTTCCGCTCCGTGTGGCTGCCGCACATCACCGACGACGGCCTGAATCGCATCGTTGAACTGCTCGATAAGGCCAGCCCGTTGCTGATTCACGGCACTTTTACCCGCGTGCCGCCGATGGGCTGTCTCGCGTCGCACGTGGCCTGGAACCACCCGCAAACGTGCCGGTTCGACGACCACGAGGCCGGTGTGATGTGGCTGTCGCGGGTGGCCGGGTTGAACCCCGCGACCTCGGCGGTGATTCTCGCATGGGATCGCTACGGGGCCGCCGACTTCCAGCTCCGAACGGACCTCCTCGAAGCCTGTCGCGAGGAGCAATCGGCACGTCGGGCACAACCGCTACATCCGCGCCTCGCCCCTTACGCCGATGCCTTGCCTTCTTGACGTCGACCGATGTTGCCGCGCGTACTCGAAGTCGAGGTGATGGACACCGAGGTTGAAGCGCGCGACTACGACGCGATGGACTTCACCGAGGTCAACCGCGCGTTCGTCGCGAGCTTCCTCGCGGCGTGGCGGCCGACCGATTCCGTCCTCGACGTCTGCACCGGGTCCGCGCGAATTCCCATCGAACTCTGCCGACGGCACCCGCGGCCGGCCGTCGTGGCCGTTGACCTGGCGGAACACATGCTCGCGCTGGCCCGGCGCAACGTCGAAGCTGCGGGCTTTGCCCACCGCATTGCCGTAGAGCGGGCCGACGCGAAGCACCTCCCGTTCCCCGCGCACCACTTCGGCGCGGTGCTGTGCAACGGGAGCGTCCACCACGTCCCGCACCCGGTCGTGTGCTTCTCGGCGTTCCACCGCGTCTGTGCGCCGGGCGGGACGATCTTCGTCCGCGGCCTCTTGCGGCCGGAATCGGAAGTCGAACTCGAACGCATCCTCAAGGCACACGCCCCCGGAGCGAATGACCACCAGCGGCAGATGTTCGCGGACTCGCTGCGCGCGGCGCTCGCTCTCGACGAGGTGCGCGAACTGGTCGGGCGACTGAGCTACCCGGCTCACACCGTACAACAGACCTCCGACCGCCACTGGACGTGGTCCGCGACCCGCTCGTGATTCCTCGTGCTCAACGCGCTCTCACTCCTGGAATGGTTCGGCCGGCTGACCGCGTTCGCGGCGCGGGCCGTCCCCGCGGCGGTCGGGGCGATCCCCCGCCCCGGTCAGTGGGTCCGTCCGTTGTATGCGGTTCTTATCGGCGGGTTACCGCTCGCGGCCGTGACGGGACTCGCGCTGGGCGTCGTGATCTGGCTACACACGCGCGACGTGCTCGCGCGAACGGGCACCGGGGCGGTCGAGTACCTGCCGACGTTCCTGGCCGCCGCGGTGCTGCTCGAACTCGCGCCGGTAGGGGCGGGCCTGATCGTCGCGGCCCGCACGGGCGCGAGTCTCGGCGCCGAACTCGCCGCGATGCGCGTCAGCGAGCAGATCGACGCGCTGGAGCTGCTCGGCGTGTCGCCGGTGCGGCGCCTGGTCGGGCCGCGCGTGCTCGCGTGTGTGCTCGCCGTGCCGCTGCTTCACGTGCTCATCGCCGCGACCGCACTCGGGAGCGGGTTCGTCGCGGAACTGACGACCGGCTCGACCACCTACCTGAAGTACAACACCGCGGCGTTGCGCGAACTGGCACTCGAAGACGTGATCCCGGCCGGGCTGAAGACGCTGGCGTTCGGGCTGGTGGTCGGCGTGACGGGCTGCTTCATCGGGATGAACGCCCGCGAGGGGTCCGAGGGCGTCGGCCGCGCCGCGACCGACAGCGTGGTCACGTGCTGCCTGCTGGTGCTGGTCGCGGACGTCCTGCTCGTGCTGTTCATCAAGGCGGGGCAACAGTTCTTGTAGGACGGCCCGGCGGCCCGTCCTACAAGAAGGCGCCGCTCCCTACTTCGGCAGTTCCCACCCCTTGCGGTACTCGCGGCTCAGGAACACATCGGCCGCCTTGTCGCCGGTGGTGCCCTTCGCGTGGTCCCAGGCGATCGTCTTACCGGCGCGGTAGGCCACGTTGCCGAGGAGCACGGCCTCTGCGAGCCGCCCGGCGTACTCGAAGTTGCACAGCGGCGCGCCGCCGTTGCCCTTGCACGCCTCCGTCCACTCCTTGTGGTGCCCGATCGACGGCTTGATGGTCTTTTCCGGTGCCTTGAAGTCTTTCGCGAACGCCTCCGGCAACACCAGGTACTTGCCGTAATCCGACACGAGTTGCCCCTTCGTGCCCACGAACAGGATGCCCGAGCCGAACCCCTTGAAGGTCCGCTTGCCGCCGTCCGGGCCGCTCACGCCGTGCTCCCAGGTCAGCGCGATCTCGGCGCCGCCCTTCGGGTCCGGGAACGTGTAGTCCGCCCGCATCATGTCGGGCGTGGTGTTGTCGCCGGTGTACGTCACCTGACCGGTCGCGACCGCCTTCGTAGGCGAGGTGAGACCCAGCGCCCAGTACGGCAGGTCGATGTAGTGGCAGCCGAGGTCCGCGAGCGTTCCGCCGCCCCAGTTCCACCACCACCGCCAGTGGAAGTGCGGCCAGGCGAACTTCCAGCTCGACGGGTTCACCGCCACCTCGAAGAACTCCCCGGTCGTCGGCCCCATCCACAGGTCGAGGTCGAACTTGGCCGCGGGTTTGGTCGAAAGTTTCTTCCCGCCGACCGGGCGGCTGCTGTTCCACACGTGGACCTTCTTCACCTCGCCGAGCAGTCCGGCCTGCACGATCTCCACGACGCGGCGGTAGTTGTTCTCGGCGTGGATCTGTGTTCCCATCTGCGTGACGACCTTCTGCTTCGCCGCGAGGGCGCGCATGTGGCGCACCTCGGCCACCGTCTCGGCCATCGGCTTCTCGCAGTAGACGTGCTTGCCCAGGCTCATCGCGATGCACGCCGGGAGCGCGTGGGTGTGGTCGGGGGTGCTCACCACCACCGCGTCGAAGGTCTTCGCGGCCTTGTCGAACATCTGGCGGTAGTCGGTGAAGAACTCGGCCTTCGGGAACTGCTCGCGGGCCTTCTTCGCGTTGTCCGGGTCCACGTCGCACAGCGCCACGACGTTCTCGTGCGCGACGCCCGCGAGGTTGGCCGCGCCGCGGTTGGACACGCCGATCACCGCGACGTTCAGCTTCTCGTTCGCGTTGCGGGCGGTCAGGACCGCGGGCGCGCCGACGGCGAGCGCGGACGCGGCCAGGAACTTCCGACGGGTGAAAACGGGACGCACGGCGAGATTCTCCAGCGGATTAAGGAAAGGATGCGCGAGGCGCGGCGGGTTGTGAGGGATGAGTGTATCACGTTCCCGACGCGCAATCGAGAGATGCAATCGGCCTGATACGGCCAGGGGAGAGCGGCGCGTTGGGCGATGACCCGGGCGACGCGCCGCTCTCGACCCCGAACCGCGCTCCTTGGGCAACCGGGAGCTTGAGCGGTGAGGAGCTTTACTGGCGTGGTGTTCAGTGTCCCCGCTCTCTTAAACGCACGAGGCCGGTATATTCGGCCGGGGGCGGCCACTTTTTTCTCGTTAACTGCGCAAGTGCCGGTAATAACAACACTTCGGCAATAAAATAATGGGACGCGGTTGAGCCTGAGTAGCACACAATTCCTGACACCTCCCTGTCTGTTTCACGGGCGCCTGCCGGGGACCCGGACACCCGCAACGGAAACCACAATCTCCACCGCGACCCGCGACGCGGGCCGCCGGCGCCGTTACAATCGCCGCGAGTACCCCACGAGGAGGCGTCATGGCAATCGAACCGCTGACGATCGGTGTGTGTAGCTGGTCGCTCCAGGTCACGAGCGTTCCCGAACTGAAGGGCTTCATGGACCGGCTCGGGATCGACGTCGTTCAGATCGCGTGCGGCGACCCGCACCACGCGAGCTGGGCCGAGGGCGACGCGATGCCGCAGGCGGCGAAGGCGGCCGGGTTCCGGATGTCCGGGGCGATGCTCGGCTTCCCCGGCGAGGACTACACCACACCGCAGACGATCGAGAAGACGGGCGGGTTCGGCGACCCGGCGACGCGGCCGGAGCGGATCGAGCGCTTCAAGTGGGGGCTGGCCCGCACAAAAGACCTGGGCCTTACGGACATCATGCTGCACGCGGGATTCATCCCCGAGGTGGGATCGCCCGCGCGCAAGCCGTTCCTCGACACGCTGGCGCAGGTCGGCGACATCGCGAAGGGCGCCGGGGTGACGGTCGCGTTCGAGACGGGTCAGGAGTCGGCCGTCCTGCTCCGCCGAACGCTCGACGACCTGAAGGCGCCGAACCTGAAGGTGAACTTCGACCCGGCCAACATGCTCCTGTACGACAAAGACGACCCGCTCGAGGTGCTGGACCTGCTCGCGCCGGACATCCGCAGCGTTCACGTCAAGGACGCGAACCGGCCGAAGGTGTCCGGCACGTGGGGCGAAGAGGTGCCGCTCGGGACGGGGCAGACGAACACGAAGGCGTTCGTAAGGGCGCTCAAGCGGGTCGGCTACCGCGGCGCGCTGTGCATCGAGCGCGAGGTGGGGACGCAACAGGAGCGGTTCCGTGACATCGAACACGGCGTGCGGTTCCTGCGCGAGTGCCTCGCAGGGGCGTAGCCCGGTCGTGCGGCGTCCGGACGATCGCCCCCGGAGCGGGGCCGCGCTTTCTGACGTTTTGTTAGTGCCGGAGCGCCCCGAGATCCGTGTGCGGACGTGTGCGGGTGTCGTTACCGTGTATGAACACGGACGCGGACGGTCTCATACCAAGTCCGGGTGAAGAGTAACGGTCGGGAGTGGCCCTTATTTGTGGGGCAGGCCGCCGGGCCTGCCTTCGCTATGGCAGGCCCGGCGGCCTGCCCCACGACAAAGCCACGCGCTCGAACCGCAACGGTTACTCTTCACCCGGACTTGGTATCATCTGCCTCCACGGGTGTCCCCGCGTCGACCGGGCAGGACGGTTGAAATCCGGGCGAGTTCGCCTCCCACGCGGATGCTCGGGGCGGCGTGAACACGAGCGGCCCGCGGGATGTGCCCCGCGGGCCGCTCGCACGTGTCCGAATCGCCCGGGCCGTACGGCCCGTTCCCCTCCGCCGGTTCACCCACCGTCACGCGGGTGACACGGCCGGTGGCGGCTCACCAGTTGCTGCCGGGCAGGTCGCCGTTGGCCGGGGTGCAGAGCGCCCACCACGTGTTGGGGTCGACCGAGGCGGACACCGACCGCACGCTGCCGTCGGCCAGGGCGGCGTTGGCGATCCCCGGGTGCGGGGTGCTGGGGACGTTGCCGTTGCACGCGCTGGTGCTCCAGGCGGTGACCGCCTGGAACTTCGACCCGGCTTCAGCGCCGAAGCGCCGATGTTCGGGTTGCACTGGGCCATCTTGTCGAGCACCATCAGCGTGTTCGAGGTGCCGTCGGGGATGGACGCCTGAATGCGGGCCTTGCCCTCCCACGCGGGCACCCCGTTCTGGGCGCTGGTCGCCGGGGCGGTGCCGACGCTGCCGAACAGCTGATAGTTGGTCGCGTAGGACGACGGCCCCCACCCCCAGCGGGCGGTCATCGATTCGAACGACGGGTCGGTCGGGCACTGGTAGGCGCGGAGTTGGGTGCCCTCGATGCCGCTGCCCCGGATGTCGTAGGTGCCGCTGTACTTGGTGTACGGGGACATGTACCCGCCCGGGTCGCCGGTCGCCCCGGCGTACCGCGTCTGCTGGAACAGTGCCCCCTGCTCGATGAACGGCAGGATGTGGAACAGGATCGGGCCGAACGTGCCGCTGCCGGTCGTCTTGCCGGCCCACCCGTACTGCGGCGGGAAGTAGCCGGACTGGTCGTGGTAGTTGTGCAGCGCCAGGGCGATCTGCTTGACTTGGTTGGCGCACTTCATGCGGGCGGCGGCCTCGCGCACCTTCTGCACCGCCGGCAGTAACAGCCCGATCAGGATCGCGATGATTGCGATGACGACAGCAATTCGATCAGCGTGAAGGCCGATCGCCTGGGAGAGATGGTCATTCTGACAACCTATAGGGAGAGATAGAAGTGGGGGACGTCCCCGATTACAATGTAACGCGGGACAGTCAGTAAGACAGTACAAAATGCCCGGGAACTGAACCCACGTCGGGCGGTGCACCGGGGTAGCGATCACGTCTCGTCGGCGCCCGGAATGATGAGTCCGTACCGCCGGGCGGGGACGGCCACGCAGCTCGCGCACCGGTACGTCCGGCGCTCGCCCCGCTTGCCCGTCCCCGCGTACCGGCCCTCCAGTTCGGTCACGGTGAGCAGGAGGAACCGCGGCGGGAGACCGCACCGGCACCGCGCCTCTACCGCGCGGTCGAGTGCCTGGAGCGAGCGCGTCGTCTTCACGGTTGGGCGTCCCGAGAGTGTGAAGGGCCACTTTACAAACGGGAACGGGGACCAAAAGCGGACAGCGCGCCGAACGCGGCACGATGTCATCGAGCGCCGTCGGAGTGGCCGCGACCGTCGCGGCCGGGAACGGGCTGTTGACCGGGCCGCGGACCACGGCCCCGATTTGCCTCTGCTCCCGCGCCTGAGCGCAACCGCGCCGCTGCCGATCTCGCCCCGGTGACAGAGCCCGTCGACCGACCAACAGGGAGAAACTGCTCCGACGCCTCGGCCGGATGCGGTCCGAACCCGGGCGCCGGATGGCCGTGCGCGTCGACGTCGACGGTAAGAGCGCCCGGCGCGAGGGGACGAGGGGCGCGACACACGGAAACTCGTTGACACCGATCGGTCGCACCCGGGATACTAAGTCACTCGGCCCACTGCCAGCCACCTGCCGTTCGAGGAGTCACATGCCCCGGTTCCTTGTCCTCGCGGTTGCGCTCTTCTCGCTTTCGCACACGACCCGCGCCGACGAAACCATTACCCCGGAAACCGTCGACGCCGTCAAGAAGGCGAGCGTCTTCATCCGCCTTGAGGCCGGCGACTGGGGCGCGACCGGGTCCGGGTTCGTGGTCTCGGGCGACGACAAGGCCCTTCTGATCGCCACCAACGACCACGTCGCTTCCGCCCAGCCGCCGGCCGGGAAGGCGGCGACCCTCACCGTGGTGTTCGACAGCGGGACCAAGGCCGAGCGGTCGTACACGGCACAGATCGTTGCGGCCGATGCCGAGCGCGACCTCGCCGTCCTCCGCGTGACCGGGGTGAAGAACCCGCCGCGCCCGATCGCGTACGCCGGCACGCCCAAGCCGGTCGAGACGATGGGGGTGTACACGTTCGGGTTCCCCTTCGGGAAGGCCCTCTCGACCGCCAACGCCTCCCCGGCCATTACCGTCGGCAAGGCCTCGGTTTCCAGCTTACGGGAAGGCCCCGACGGCGAACTGGCGGTGGTCCAGATCGACGGCAGCCTGAACCCGGGCAACAGCGGCGGGCCGGTCGTGGACGCCAAGGGGCGGCTCGTCGGGGTGGCGGTCGCCACGCTCCGGGACGGCCAGGGCATCGGCTTCGCGGTCCCCGCTCGCGAACTCGAACGGCTCATGCAGGGCCGCGTCGGCCGGGTCCGCGTGTCGTCCCGCAAGGGGGCCGACGGCGCCGTCACCGTACGCATCGAGGCCGACCTGCTCGACCCGGCCGAGCGCTTCCGCGGCGTCTCCGCGCACTACGTCCTGGTCGCCCCGAAGGACAAGAAGCCGGAGACCGAGGCCCTCGACAAGCACCCCGGCAGCAAGCGGCTGGCGCTGAAGGTCGAGAAGGGCGTGGCCGCGGCCGAGTTCACCGTCCCGGCCGCGGAGGGGTCGGTA